>NZ_JBWKZB010000023.1:0-103519 GCF_059424105.1 Pseudomonas sp. GW456-E7
CTCCTACAGGGTTTATGCCTTAACCCTGTAGGAGCTGCCGAAGGCTGCGATCTTTTGATTTTCTACAGTAACGACATCATCCTCTGTGAGTCTCGGCAGCCTTGAGGTGCTGTTTCTTCGGGACTTTCAGATAAGGATTGGCGCAACCGATCTTCAGCGTGCGGGCCGGTGCCCAGCGGGAGTTGTTGCCCACCCTGTCGAGAATGCAGTACGTCACTTCCAGCCGCAGATCTTCGCCCGCTTCGAGGATGATGGCCGGCGGTATCCAGACCTGGATCGGCTGGCCTACATCGGCGGACTTGAGCGGTGGGAGATCCAGGCGCACATCGCCCCAGCGCAGGGTGATTTCGTCGTCGACGGCCATGTTCAGGTACGGCTCGATGGTCAAGGGAACACCGCGTTTGACCTGGCTCGGATTGACCCCCTGACGGCAAATCGCCTCGGGAATGCTCACTGGTGCCAGGCACTGGTTTTCATCGCCGCACAGCGCCGAGGGTTGGCCGCCTGGACAGTCGAGTTTGATCTGCACGTTTTGACTGGCCGATACCGCCGGGCCCCGGCCAATCTGCATGACCCGGTAGTGAATGCGCGAGGTACCGTTGGCGACAAAACTCTCAGGCACCCGCAACTGCACCGGTCGGCCGACATCGCTGGCCGTCAGCACGCGGGAGGCCACGTAGCAGTTGTCCCAGAACAGTTCGATCAGGTCTCCTGCGTCCATGGCGGGGTAGGGCGCCACATCGATCAGCAGGTGCGCCGCGCAGGTGACGTTGATGCCGGCCTTGTTGGATTGCGCCAGGGTCGGGGCTGCAAGCCCGGATTTGTTCGAGGTGCTATTCATGAAGTCTCCTTGAAGTCTTGCAACGAAGTCCGTTTCTGGAATATCAAAAACCAATAATTGAACAGATAAACCATTCATTACTTTGAGCGGGAATGATGATTTAAGTGTGATGGGTGTCGTTGGTTTGAGACTAGATAAGAGTCAGGGAGATCAGGTGTCAATAAGAATTGTTAGTTATGGGTGGTGTGTGGTGCTATTCAGAAAGTTCCTACGGTTCCAAGTAAGTAAACCATGTCTGTGCGTCGAATTTTTCTGCTGAAAGCACGGAAATATGGGCGAATTGGTGCAGGTCGTGGGCGCCGTTTTACGACAGAGGATCTGGTTGAATTGGCATTGCTTAATTATCGTGACGCATATATTTGTACCGAGCATGCGTACAGGATATGCATGTTTAATAGATGAGTTTGGTTTGGTATTAATGAAGCGTATTTCGAGGGGTATCACTTCCATCCATGGAAGTTTACCGTTGTTGCGCAGGGTTGTTAGTTGTGAGCGTTATTCAGGAACTTGCTCAGGAACTGCCGGGTTCGCTCTTCTTTCGGATTGGCAAACAACGCCTTCGCTTCGCCTTGTTCGACGATCACACCCTTGTCGAAAAACACCACGCGGTTGGCCACGTCCCGGGCAAAACCCATTTCGTGGGTGACGATCACCATGGTGCGCTTCTCTTCGGCCAGGCCGCGGATGGTCGCCAGTACCTCGCCCACCAGTTCCGGGTCGAGGGCCGAGGTCGGCTCATCGAACAGGATCACTTCGGGCTCCATCGCCAGCGCCCGGGCAATCGCCACGCGCTGTTGCTGGCCACCGGAGAGGCGACGCGGGTAAGCGTCCTCCTTGCCTGCCAGACCGACCTTGGCCAAGAGTTTTTTACCCAGGGCTACGGCGTCGGCGTGCGGGGTCTTCTTGACCACGATCGGGCCTTCGATGACGTTTTCCAGGGCGGTGCGATGGGGGAACAGGTTGAAGTTCTGGAACACGAAGCCCACGTGCTGGCGCAAACGTCGCACCAGGCTCTGCTGCTGGTTCAGGGGACGGCTGGTATCGATCTCGATATCGCCGACCTTGATCCGGCCGCTGGTGGGTTCTTCCAGAAAATTCAGGCAGCGCAGAAAGGTGGTCTTGCCCGAACCGCTAGGGCCGATGATCGCGACCACCTCGCCTTCCTTGACCTCAAGATCGATGCCATTGAGCACGACTTGACCCTTGAACTGCTTTGTCAGTTTTTCCACGACAATCATGGGGTCAGGACTCCTGGTCGTGCCGATTGACCCGCGCTTCCAACTGGTTCTGCAGGTGCGACAGCACCGTGGCCAGGACCCAGTAGATCAGTGCGGCGGCAAGATACATGGTGAAGATTTCGAAGGTACGGGCGGTGATCAGCTGTGCCTGACGGAACAGCTCCGGCACCTGGATGGTAGCGGCCAGCGCCGTGTCCTTGACCAGCGAGATGAAGCTGTTGCCCAGCGGCGGCAAGGCGGTGCGCATGGCCTGCGGCAGGATGGCCCGGCGCAGGGTTTGTGCGCGGGTCATGCCGATACTGGCAGCGGCTTCCCACTGGCCACGCTCGATGGAGCTGATCGCGGCACGCAGGATTTCGCAGGCGTAGGCGGCCATGTTCAGCGAGAAGCCGATCAGGGCCGCCGGCAGCGGATCAAGTTCCAGACCCAATTGCGGCAAGCCGTAATAGATCACGAACAGTTGCACCAGCAACGGCGTGCCGCGAAAGAACGACACGTAGATGCGGGCGATCCAGCTCACCAGTTTGAAGCGCGACAGGCGCATCAGCGCCAGGCCGAACCCCATCACCAGGCCGAAGAACATCCCGCCCAGGCTGAGGATGACCGTGTAGTACGCGCCCTTGAGCAGAAAGGGCGCGGAGTCCAGTGCGAGTTGGAAAGCTTCTTCCATTATTGAGTGACGTCAGCGTTGAAGTATTTTTCCGAGAGCTTTTTCAGGGTGCCATCGGCGCGCAGCTTGTCGATTGCCTTGTTCACCGCGGCCAGCAGTTCAGGCTCGCCTTTGCGCAGGGCAATGCCGGCTTCCTGACGGGAGAACGCGTCACCGGCGGCGGTGGTGTCCTTGGCTTTCTTGGCGTATTCCAGCGCGGCCAGGCGGTCGATCAGAATGGCGTCGATACGGCCGACACGCAGGTCCTGGAACTTGGTCGGATCATCTTCGTAGGTGCGGACGTCAGCGGTCGGCACATTGGTTTTCACCCACTCTTCGTAGTTGGTGCCCAGGCCTACGCCGACTTTCTTGCCACCCAGGTCGGCAGCGGTCTTGATGTTCAGCTCGGGGGCCTTCTTGGTCAGCACCAGCGCCTGGATACCGGAAACGGTGTACGGCTCGGAGAAGTCATACTTCTTCTTGCGCTCTTCAGAGATGGTCACCTGGTTGATCACTGCGTCCAGGCGCTTGGACTCCAGGGCCGCGAGGATGCCGTCCCATTTGGTCGGTTGCAGTTTGACCTTGACGCCCAGCTCTTTGGCCAGGGCTTCGGAGAACTCGACTTCGAAGCCGGTCAGTTTGCCGTCGGCATCGACGAAACTGAATGGTGGGTAAGTGCCTTCCAGGCCAACGTTGATCACGCCGGCGTCTTTGATTTTTTGCAGTTGCTCACCGGCAACGGCTTGGCCAATCAGGCCTGCGCTCAGTGCCAGGCCCAGCGAGCCCACCAGCAGATTGCGACGTAGTGCGGAAAAATTCATGACAAGCCCCTGTGTTTTCTTATGGAAGACGCTTTAGGAAAGTTGGCAAATTCGGGAATTCAGCGACAGCGCTATCCTGCCTTAAAGCAGCGTATGCGTCTCTCGGGAAATTCGCCTGTAGCATGACTATATGATGGCGTTTTTAGATTGGAAAATAATAATTCTTCTTCTGGTTATTCCATTTTTGAATAGCTTGCGTTTTTACTGTAGGAGCGAGCTTGCTCGCGATGGTCGTCAACGATAACGCGGGCAACCTGACACCCCGCGGTGCCCTGTCGTCCATCGCGAGCAAGCTCGCTCCTACAGGAAATCCTTATAGGCAAACAACGCCGGCGCCCCGCCAGTGTGCAGGAAGATAATCGGACCTTCGTCGAAACGCTGACGCCCGATCCCGTCCAGCAGGCCTGCCATGGCCTTGCCAGTGTAGACCGGGTCCAGCAGCAAGCCTTCCTGACTCGCCAGCAGCTTCACCGCCGCCAGTGTTCCGGCATTCGGCTCGCCATAACGCGGGGCGAAGTATTCGTCCCACAACTCGACCTTGAAAGCGTCCGGCAGGTCCACGCCCAGCAGCTCGGCAGTGCGTTCGGCCAGGCCTTGTACCTTTGGCCGCTGGTCTTCATCGCTGCGCGAGACCGTCACGCCGATCACTGGCAGATCCGGCAGTGCTTCACTCAAGGCCAGTGCCAGGCCGCTGTGGGTACCGGCACTGCCCGAGGCCAGGACCACGGCGGCGAACGTCAGGCCGGTGTCCTTGATCTGTTCGGCCAGTTCCAGCCCGGCACGTACGTAGCCGAGTGCGCCCAGCGCGTTGGAGCCTCCGATCGGCACCAGGTACGGCTTCTTGCCGTTGTTGCGCAGTCTGTCGGCCAGGGCTTGCAGTTGTTCGTCGGCGTTGTCGAGGTTTTCCACCAGTTCGACCTTGGCATCGAACAGGTCGAGCAGCAGGCGGTTGCCGTTGCCGGTGTAATTGTTGTCATCGGTGCCGAGGGGGTTTTCCAGAAGGGCTACGCAGCCCAGACCCAGTTTCGCCGCAATGGCAGCCGTCTGGCGCACGTGGTTCGATTGCAGCGCGCCGGCGGTGATCAAGGTGTCGGCACCCTGGGCCAGCGCATCGGCGGCCAGGTATTCGAGTTTGCGCAGCTTGTTGCCGCCCATTGCCAGCGGCGTCAGGTCATCGCGTTTGACGTACAGGTCGCGACCCAGCCAGGTCGACAGACGTTCGAGTTTTTCCAGGGCGGTGGGTTGACCGAGCAGGTCGAGGCGGTTAAAGCGGGCGAGCTGTTGTTTGATCATGGGTCCGTACTGGCCGTGGAAGATCTCAGGACTATAGGCACGCGAAAAAGGCTGGGCAACCGTCAACTGCTTATAGCTAATCGTAATGAGCACAGCATTATTGGTTCTTAATTTGCCCCGCTGCCCTTGCCGTAAAGTAATCGCCGTCAGTGCGGCCAGACAGTCCGGTCGCCCGTGAGGAGTTTTTACCGTGAGTGAGCGTTCCAGCCATTGGCAATTGCAGACCATCGTCAGCCAGCTGCGCACCGCGCGTGAGCAGTGGCGAGCGCAAAATGGCCGGGCCAGTACCGAGCAGGGCGGTCGCGAGCTGCCCTCCCGAGCGGCCATGGCAGAGATTCTCGAAGCCTTGTGCGGTGCGCTGTTCCCGATGCGCCTGGGGCCGGTTGACCTGCGCGAAGAGAGTGAAGACTTCTACGTCGGCCACACGCTGGATGTGGCGTTGAATGCGCTGTTGGCCCAGGCGCGACTCGAATTGCGCTATGCCGCGCGCCACAGTGCCCAGGCCGATACCGAAGTCGAAGCCAAGACCATCCAGATCATCCAGGACTTCGCCCTCGCCCTGCCGGGGTTGCGCAGCCTGTTGGACACCGACGTACTGGCGGCCTATCACGGCGACCCGGCGGCACGCAGTGTCGATGAAGTGCTGTTGTGCTACCCGGGGATCCTGGCGGTGATTCACCATCGGTTGGCTCACCATTTGTACCGTGCCGGGCTGCCGTTGCTGGCGCGGATCAGCGCGGAAATCGCCCACTCGGCCACTGGCATCGACATTCACCCCGGCGCGCAGATCGGCCGCAGTTTCTTCATCGACCATGGTACCGGCGTGGTGATCGGCGAAACCGCGATCATCGGCGAGCGCGTGCGGATTTATCAGGCCGTGACCCTGGGCGCCAAGCGCTTCCCGGCGGACGAAGACGGTCAGTTGCAGAAGGGGCAGCCGCGGCATCCGATTGTCGAGGATGACGTGGTGATTTATGCCGGGGCGACGATCCTGGGGCGGATCACCATCGGCCAGGGTTCGACCATTGGCGGCAACGTCTGGCTGACCCGCAGCGTGCCGGCGGGCAGCAACCTGACCCAGGCGAATCTGCAGCATGAAGATGGGGCGCAGAAGTAGCCTCCTGAATCTTCTTTGACTAGTCTGGCCTCATCGCGAGCAAGCTCGCTCCCACAATGTTTTTCGTCGTTCACAACGCTTGCGTCCGGCGCAAATCAACTGTGGGAGCGAGCTTGCTCGCGATTGGATTTCAAGCCGAATCGAGCCAGTGGCCCTGATCCAATCCCGCGTCAACCTCTTGCTTGAGCTAGCGTACAACCACTACCGCCGAGCCCTGCGATTAGTCCTTAGCCCCCTATCCATGTTTAACTTGAACGTTCATTCAAGTTAAACCGGTGGTTCGCCGCCCGCTCACAACAGGAGGCTTGCCTTTGCTGAGTCCGATTTCTACAGCCACGTTTTACCCCTTCGAGGTGCACCGTACATGAGTGCATCGTCCATCCCTCCAAGCGGCCTGGTCCGCATGAATCCGCCGGTGTTCTGGTTCTCGGCGAGTTTCATTCTGTTGTTTGGTGTCGTTGTCATCGCCATGCCCGAGCAGGCCGGTGCCTGGTTGCTGGCGGCGCAAAACTGGGCGGCCAACACGGTCGGCTGGTATTACCTGCTGGCGATGACCCTGTATCTGGTCTTCGTGGTGGTCACCGCCTTGTCCGGCTACGGCAAGATCAAGCTCGGTGCCGACCACGACGAGCCCGAATTCAGCTATTTGTCATGGGCCGGCATGCTGTTCGCCGCGGGGATCAGCATCACCCTGTTTTTCTTCTGTGTGTCCGAACCGTTGACCCACATGCTGCAGCCGCCGCAAGGCGAGGCCGGCACGGCGGACGCGGCGCGTCAGGCGATGCAGATTCTGTTTTTGCACTGGGGTTTGCATGGCTGGGGCGTGTTCGCCTTTGTCGGTATGGCGCTGGCCTATTTCGCCTATCGCCACAACCTGCCGCTGGCCCTGCGCTCGGCGCTGTATCCGCTGATCGGCAAGCGCATCAATGGCCCCATCGGCTACGCAGTGGATGGCTTCGGCATCATCGCCACGGTGTTCGGCCTCGGCGCGGACATGGGCTTTGGTGTGTTGCACCTCAATTCGGGCCTGGATTACCTGTTCGGCATCGCCCACACCCAGTGGGTTCAGGTCGGCCTGATCACCCTGATGATGGGCGCGGCGATCATCGTTGCGGTGTCGGGCGTCGACAAGGGCGTGCGGGTCATGTCCGACATCAACATGCTGCTGGCCTGTGCGCTGTTGCTGTTCGTGTTGTTTGCCGGGCCCACGCAGCACTTGCTCAACACCCTGATCCAGAACCTCGGCGATTACCTCGGCGCCTTGCCGATGAAGAGTTTCGACCTCTATGCCTACGATAAACCCAGCGACTGGCTGGGCGGCTGGACGGTGTTCTATTGGGCCTGGTGGATCGCATGGTCGCCGTTCGTGGGCTTGTTCATCGCGCGGATTTCCCGTGGCCGCACCATCCGCGAATTTGTCTTCGGTGTGCTGCTGATTCCGCTCGGCTTCACCCTGGCGTGGATGTCGATCTTCGGCAACAGCGCCATCGATCAAGTGCTCAACCACGGCATGAGCGCGCTCGGCATGTCGGCTATCGACAATCCGTCGATGACGCTCTACCTGCTGCTGGAAACCTACCCGTGGAGCAAAACCGTCATCGCGGTGACGGTGTTCATCAGCTTTGTGTTCTTCGTCACCTCCGCCGACTCCGGCACCGTGGTGCTGTCGACGCTGTCCGCGAAAGGCGGCAATCCCGATGAAGACGGGCCGAAATGGCTGCGGGTGTTCTGGGGCGCAATGACCGCACTGGTGACCAGCGCGCTGCTGTTTTCCGGCAGCATCGATGCGTTGAAGTCGGCGGTGGTCCTGACTTCGTTGCCGTTCTCGCTGATCTTGCTGTTGATGATGTGGGGGCTGCACAAGGCGTTTTATCTGGAGTCGCAGAAGCAGATTGCGCAGATGCATTCGCTGGCGCCTGTGTCCGGGTCACGACGCGGCGGCTGGCGGCAACGCCTGAGTCAGGCCGTGCATTTCCCGTCGCGAGACGAGGTTTATCGCTTCCTCGATACGACGGTGCGACCGGCCATTGAGGAAGTGTCGGCGGTGTTCCGCGAAAAGGGGCTGCACGTGGTCATGCACCCGGACCCGGCCCATGACAGCGTCAGCCTGGAAATCGGCCACGGCGATCAGCACCCGTTTGTTTATCAGGTGCAGATGCGCGGCTATTTCACGCCTTCGTTTGCCCGTGGCGGCATGGGTTCCAAGCAACTCAACAATCGCCGTTACTACCGGGCCGAAGTGCATCTGAGCGAGGGCAGCCAGGATTACGACCTGGTGGGCTACACCAAGGAACAGATCATCAACGACATCCTCGACCAGTACGAGCGGCACATGCAGTTCCTGCATCTGGTGCGTTGATCGAGGGCAGGGCGCCGGGGCTTTTCAGCTCTCGGCGCTCAGCACCATGAACAACACCAGCGCCGCCACCGGAATGCTGAACACCATCGTGCCGATCCCCAGCTCCGTACTCAACGACTGGCCGGCCGTCACCACGCCGATGGCGCCGTTGATCACCGTCAGCGCCAGCCACAGGATCACGAAACTGTAAGTGAGTGTCTGGCGGCTGAAGCCGAGTTTCTCGCCGATGAACAGCATCATCGCAAGCAGGGCCAGGCCGAAGGTGATGATGATGGTGGTGTGCATGGCTTATTCCATCCTTGCGATCGTTATCGCTTCTTCGTTGCTTTGGCGACTGTGTTCCTGTGGACCCGGATCACGCAAGTCTGTCGCTGTTCTGTTCGATTGTGCGGGCAGAATGAATTTCTGTGAAACGTTTCAGCATTTAGTCGAATCCCGGGTTTTCTGGCGTTGATCCGGGCGTATGCTGGGCGCCTGGCGAAGCAGTCGATACCAGATTCAAGATAGACAAGAGAGGATTCGATGACCTACACCGCTGCCGAAAACCGCTACGACTCCATCCCATACCGCCGCGTGGGCCGCAGCGGGCTGGTGCTGCCTGCGCTGTCGTTGGGCCTGTGGCACAACTTCGGTGACAGCACGCCGATCGATACCCAGCGCGCTTTGCTGCGCACGGCGTTCGACCTGGGGATCAACCATTTCGACCTGGCCAACAACTACGGCCCGCCCTATGGCAGTGCCGAAATCAACTTCGGCCGATTGCTGCGTGAAGACTTCAAGCAGTACCGCGACGAACTGATCATTTCCAGCAAGGCCGGTTGGGACATGTGGCCGGGGCCTTACGGTCAGGGCGGCGGTTCGCGCAAGTACGTGCTGGCCAGCCTCGACCAGAGCCTGCAGCGCCTGGGTGTGGACTATGTCGACATCTTCTATTCCCACCGTTTCGACCCGGACACGCCACTGGAAGAAACTGCCAGTGCGCTGGCCACCGCGGTGCAGCAGGGCAAGGCGTTGTACATCGGCATCTCGTCTTATTCCGGGGTGAAAACCCGCGAAATGGCGGCGCTGCTCAAAGAGTGGAAAGTCCCGCTGCTGATCCACCAGCCGGCCTACAACCTGCTCAATCGCTGGGTGGAAAAAGACCTGCTGGACACCACTGACGAACTCGGCACGGGTGTGATTGCGTTCACGCCGCTGGCGCAGGGATTGCTGACCGACAAGTACCTCAACGGCGTGCCGGCGGATGCGCGGGTCAATCGCCCGGGTGGTGGTTCGTTGCAGGCATCGCACTTGTCCGAGGCCAACATCGCCCAGGTGCGCGCACTCAACGAAATCGCCAGGCGTCGTGGCCAGAGCCTGGCGCAACTGGCGCTGGCGTGGACCCTGCGCGATCCACGGGTTACTTCGGCATTGATTGGCGCGAGCCGGCCGGAGCAGATCATCGAGAACGTCGGGGCGTTGAAGAACCTGAGCTTCAGCGCAGAGGAACTGGCGGAGATTGACCGGTTTGCCCAGGAGGGCGGGATCAATCTTTGGGAGAAGCCTTCGATGGCTGAGTAAGAGTCAGGCGCCGGGTCTTCTGGTGCCTGTCCTGGCCTCATCGCGAGCAAGCTCGCTCCCACAGGTTGGTGGTCGACACAAATCCAATGTGGGAGCGAGCTTGCTCGCGATGAGGCCTGAACAGGCAATGAAAATGTCAGGGATTCACCGAAAAAAACGGCACATCCCCCAACACCGTTGCCCGCTGCATCACCCGCCGCGCGGGCCGGTAATCATCCACCGCGTAATGCTGGGTCACGCGGTTGTCCCAGAACGCAATGTCGTCCTGCTGCCAGCGCCAGCGGATGGTGAATTCAGGTCGCGTGGCGTGGGCAAACAGAAACTTCAGAATCGCCTCGCTTTCGGTTTCCGACAATTCGTTGATCTTCGAGGTGAAGCCTTCGTTGACGAACAGCGAGCGGCGACCGCTCACCGGGTGTGTGCGAATCACCGGGTGTGACAGCGGCGGATTCTTGCGCCGTGCTTCTTCCCACTGGGCCAGCGCTTCCGGCGTGTTGCCATAGCGCTCCAGCGGGAACGAACGGGTGAAATCGTGGGTGGCGGTCAGGCCTTCGAGCAAGGTTTTCACCGGTGCCGACAGCGCCTCATACGCGGCAATTCCGCTGGCCCACAGGGTGTCGCCGCCAAACTCCGGCAGCAGCTTGGCGCTGAGCACCGCGCCCATGGCCGGGGTCGGCAGGAAGGTCACGTCGGTGTGCCAGATCGCGTTATCGCGTACGTCGGTGACGGCGGTGTCGAGGATCAGCACTTCCGGTTGTTCCGGCACATTGGGGTAGATCGGGTGAATGTGCAGGTCGCCGAAATTCGCGGCGAATCGCGCCTGTTGCTGTGGCGTGATCGGCTGGTCGCGGAAGAACAGGACCTGATGCTTGAGCAGCGCCTGCTCGATGGCGTCGCGATGTTCCGCGCTCAGCGGCTGGCTGATGTCGACGCCGCTGATTTGTGCGCCGAGGGCAGAACTCAAAGGGACGATGGTCAACTGGCTCATGGTGGTTCTCATTGATCCGGGGTGTCGAGCTTTTGTGGGAGCGAGCTTGCTCGCGATAGCGGACTGTCAGGCGACACAAGTGTTGAACGTGCAACCGCCATCGCGAGCAAGCTCGCTCCCACAGGGGTACTCACAGGGCAATTATTCAGTGGGCCTGACCATGCCACGGCACCAGTTTGCGTTGCAGGGCGCGCAGGCCCATTTCCATCGCAAAGGCGATCAGTGCGATCACCAGAATCCCCAGCACCACCACATCGGTGACCAGGAACTGTGCGGCCGATTGCACCATGAAGCCCAAACCGCTGGTGGCGGCGATCAATTCGGCGGCGACCAGGGTCGACCAGCCGACACCAAGACCAATGCGTACCCCGGTCAGAATGTCCGGCAAGGCACTCGGCAAAATCACGTGACGAATCAACTGCGCGCGAGTGGCCCCCAACGACTGCGCGGCACGCAGTTTGGCCGGGTCGACCGTGCGCACGCCGGTGGCGGTGGCGATGGCAATCGGGGCGAAGATCGCCAGGTAGATCAGCAGCACTTTCGACAGTTCGCCGATGCCGCACCAGATCACGATCAGCGGCAGGTAGGCCAGTGGTGGAATGGGGCGGTAGAACTCGATCAGCGGGTCGAGCACGCCACGGGCGATACGGTTGGCGCCGATGGCGATGCCCACCGGCACGGCGGTGAGAATCGCAAAGCCGAGGCCCAGGCCGATGCGGCTCAGACTCGCGCCGAGGTGCTGCCACAGGGTTGAGTCCATGTAACCCGAGGTCGCCAGCAGCCAGCCTTTTTGCAGCACGGCGGAAGGTGGCGGCAGGAACAGCGGCTCGATCAAACCGGTCGCCGTCACGGCCCACCAAATGACAATGAGCGCGGCCAGTGTCAGCACGCTGATCCAGCGAGTGCTCAAGCGGCGTCGTGCCGCAGGCACAGGCGTGCCTGGCTTGATCGCGGCGACGGGAATTTCGTAACTGCTCATGCGCGCTCCTGCCGCTGGGCGGCGCTGCGTTGGGAGAACACTTTGGCGAGTACGTGTTCGCGGGTTTCGATAAAACGCGGATCGGATTTGATTGAGCGGGCCGACTCGCCAGCGGCATAACGCTGACCGAAATCGAGGCTCAGGCGCTCGACGATTTGCCCGGGGTTCGGCGCCAACAGAATCAGGTCGGTGGCGAGGAACACGGCTTCTTCGATGTCGTGGGTAATCAGGAACACCGGTTTGGCGGTGCGTTGCCAGACTTGCAGCAACAGCTCCTGCATCTGCTCGCGGGTGAAGGCATCCAGGGCGCCGAAAGGTTCGTCCATCAGCAACACGCGCGGGTCGGCAGCGAGCGCGCGGGCCAAGCCCACACGCTGCTTCTGGCCGCCCGAAAGCTGCCAGATGCGACGTTGTTCAAAACCAGAAAGGTCGACCAGGGCGAGCATTTCCCGGGCACGCGCTTCGCGTTTGTCCCGGGCAATACCGGCCAGCTCCAGGCCGAAGCCGACGTTGGCCAGCACGTCCTGCCATGGCAGCAGCGCGTCGTCCTGGAACACCACGCCGCGCTCGGCGCTCGGGCCTTTGACCGGCACGCCGTCGAGGGTGATGCGCCCGGCGCTGGGTTCGACGAAACCGGCAATCAGGTTCAACAGCGAAGTCTTGCCACTGCCGGACGGGCCGAGGGCGACCAGCAATTGCCGGGGCCCCAGGCTCAGGGAGATATCCGCCAACACCGGTTCCGGGTTGCCGGGGTACTGTGCGCTGATACGCTCCAGCTGTAGCAAAGCCATCGCAGTCAACTCCCGATCAATTGGTGATGAACTTGGCGCTGACGTACGGCGCGTAGTCCGGCAGGACGGCCTCGACCTTGCCTTGTTCCTTGAGGAACGTCGCGGTGTCGGTGATGGCTTTGGTCGTCGGCGCGCCGAGGGTGAGCACCTGGTCAGCCGCCAGCGGGTAGACGTTGCCTTGCAGCAGCAGCGGAATATCGCTGGCCTTGGCGCCGGACAGTTTTACCAGCTTGTCGACGTTGCCCTGGTTGGCGAGCCAGGCTTGTGGGTCTTTGCGGTAGTCGGCGTAGGCGTCGAGGGTGACTTTGGCGAACGCGGTGACGATCTCCGGATGCTTCTCGGCGAAATCCTTGCGCACGATCCAGGCATCGAAGGTCGGAGCACCGAACTTGGCCAGCTCGCCAGAGGTGATCAGGACCTTGCCATTTTCCTTGGCCACGCCGAGAGCTGGATCCCAGACGTAGGTGGCGTCGATGTCACCGCGTTTCCAGGCGGCGATGATCGCCGGTGGCGCCAGGTTGAGAACGGTGACTTTCGAGGGATCGATGTTCCAGTGCTTCAGTGCCGCGAGCAGGCTGTAGTGGCCGGTGGATACAAACGGCACGGCGATTTTTTTGCCGATCAGGTCTTGCGGGGTCTTGATCCCGGAGCCGTCGCGGGCGACCAAGGCTTCGGCGGCGCCGATCTGGGTGGCGATGAGGAAAGTTTCCACCGGGACTTTGCGAGTGATTGCAGCGGTCAGGGGGCTGGAACCGAGGTAGCCGATCTGCACGTCGCCGGAGGCGATGGCGGCGATGATATCGGCACCGTTGTCGAATTTGCGCCAGCTGATATCGGCCTTCGTGGCCTTTTCGTATGCGCCGTCGGCCTGGGCGACTTTCGCCGGGTCAACGGTGGTCTGGTAGGCGACGGTGACGTCGGCCGCCTGGGCAAAGAAAGTCGCGGTAGCCAGGGTTGCGGCCGCCAGCAAGCGTAGAGGGAAAGTCAGTTTCATCAGAAAGCTCCTTGTCAGGCGACCGAATGTCGGCGTGAGAAAGAGACTAAATGATCTAAGAATTCGAAAATAAATAACTTTTTCGAATTAGCTTATGAGCGGGCAATGTTAAAGGATCAAAAGATCGCAGCCTTCGGCAGCTCCTACAGAGGCAGCGTACGGCCAAAAAAAATCGCAACCTGCGAGACTCCGTGTAGGAGCTGCCGAAGGCTGCGATCTTTTCGGGGCTACGAATTAATTACTGATCGCCAGAATGCTCGCCTGGTAAGCCCCGACAAACACATCGAAATCACCGACTTCGTTCTGTTCCAGCTCAGCCTGCTCAGCCAGCGACGAACGCGCCCGATCTTCAAACTGCGCTTGTTCCTCAGCCGCCAACGGCTCGCTGCGGAAGAACTCGGCGTGCACCTGGCTTTGGCGCAGGGAGAACTGGGCAAAGCTCTCCTTGTGCTCGGCCATGGCCGCCAACACCTGGGCCGACGGCGTCAGGGACGGGTCCCGGACCTTGGCCATCTGGGCGTCCAGCGCCTTGCTGTGGGCATCGCCGCCGTGGCTCTGGTCGAGCATCGCCGCCAGCGGAGCGATTTTTTCCAGCAGCTCACCGGCCCATTCCTTCAGATCAACCGGCTGACCGTCGCGTTGCAGTTGCAGGCCTGGACGACGACCTTCCTTGACCACGCTGAGGAAGTTCGAGGTCGCGTTGCCGCAGCTGGTGTTGGTCAGCAGCGGGCTTTCGTTGAGCGCGCAGTACAGCAGGAACGCATCGAGGAAGCGCGACTCGGTAAGGTCGATGCCCATCGGCAGGAACGGGTTGATGTCCAGGCATCGCACTTCGACGTACTGGATGCCCCGGGCCATCAGCGCCTGGATAGGGCGTTCACCGGTGTAGGTCACGCGTTTCGGACGGATGTTGGAGTAGTACTCGTTTTCGATCTGCAGGATGTTGGTGTTGAGCTGTACCCACTCGCCATCCTGGTGGGTGCCGACTTCGACGTAGGGTGCGTACGGCGTGGCCACCGCTTTGCGCAGGCTGTCGGTGTAGCTGTTCAGATCGTTGTAGCACGGCGTCAGGCCGGCCTGGGCGTTGCTCTGGTAACCCAGGTCGCTCATGCGCAGGCTGGTGGCGTAGGGCAGGTACAGGGTGTGCGGGTCCAGCTGTTCCAACTGGTGCGAACGACCGCGCAGGAAGCCGGCATCCAGCGCTGGCGACGCACCGAACAGGTACATCAGCAGCCAGCTGTAGCGGCGGAAGTTGCGGATCAGCGCGATATAGGACGACGACTGGAAATCGCGGTCGCTGCCGACAAAGCCTTCGGCCTGCCTGAGCAGCGGCCAGAGTTTTTCCGGCAGGGAAAAGTTGTAGTGGATGCCGGCAATGCATTGCATGGTCTTGCCGTAACGCAGGGCCAGGCCCTTGCGGTACACGTACTTGAGCTGCCCGATGTTGGACGTGCCGTAATAGGCGATCGGGATGTCTTCCTCGGCCGGCAACGGGCACGGCATCGATGGGCTCCACAGGTACTCGTTGCCGAGCTTGCTGTAGGCAAAACGGTGAATGCTGTCCAGGCTCGCCAAGGTGTCCGCCGGGTCGGGCAGGGCCGGCGTGATGAACTCCAGCAGCGACTCGGAGTAGTCGGTGGTGATCTGTTCGTTGGTCAGCGCGGAACCCAATTCTTCCGGGTGCGGCGTTTGCGCCAGGCGACCTTCGCCGGTCACGCGCAGGCATTCACGTTCGATGCCGTGAAGGCACTGTTCGAGCAGAGAGAGGTTAGCGCGCTCGCCGAGCAGGGCCAGGCGGCGGTTGAGAAGTTCGCTCAAGTTGGATTCCTTCACGCGTCAGTCGCCCCAATATGGGGGTGGGCAAGACGGTCTACAAGGGTGAAGTTAAAACTGGCGTTTTCGCCTCGTTTTGGCGCCGCACAGGCCTCATGCCGATCGGTCAGGAATTGCACAATCCCTGTGGGAGCGAGCCTGCTCGCGAAGAGGGAGTATCAGTCAGCATCGACTTCGACTGACACATCGCCTTCGCGAGCAGGCTCGCTCCCACAGGAAACTCCGACGCTGCGGTCACAACGCCGAAATTAACTCAAATTGATGACGACTAGCTACAGGACAGCGAACGTGCCTTGTGCTTTTGCGACCAGTTTGTCGCCCTGCATCACATCAGCCTCGACCACCAAGGTGCGGCGACCCGGGTGGATCACCCGCGCCGTGCACATCACCTCGCCGTCAGAGACGGCGCGGATGTAGTTGATCTTGCACTCGATGGTCGCGCTCTGCTGGTCAAAGCCGTGGGTGCTGGAGCAGGCCAGCCCCATGGCAATGTCCACCAGGCTGAACAAGGCCCCGCCGTGGAGCTTGCCACCGCGATTGCGCAGCTCGGGTTCCAGCGCCAGGGCGACTTGCGCCACCCCGGTTTCCAGGCTGTGCAAGCGGCAGCCCAACAGCTTGAAAAACGCGCTTTCGGTCAGCCCGGCGGGAATGTCCATCAGCGTTTCTTCAACTGCTTGGCGTTGGCGAACAGCGAAGCCATGGCGTTGTTGCTCGGTGCTGCTGCCGTGGTTTCCTTGCGCGGTGCAGTGTTCTGGGATTGGCGTGGCGCCGACCCCGGACGCGCGCCGCGAGCGCCGTCGATTTTCTCGCCCGGGGTGTCGCTCATGCGCATCGACAGGCCCACGCGTTTGCGCGGGATGTCGACTTCCATGACCTTGACTTTCACCACGTCACCGGCCTTCACCGCTTCCCGTGGATCCTTGATGAACTTCTCCGAAAGCGCGGAGATATGCACCAAACCGTCCTGATGCACGCCGATATCGACGAAAGCACCGAAGTTGGTCACGTTGGTCACCACGCCTTCGAGGATCATGCCCAGTTGCAGGTCCTTGAGGTCTTCGACGCCTTCCTGGAACTCGGCGGTCTTGAACTCTGGGCGCGGGTCACGGCCGGGCTTATCCAGTTCCTGAAGGATGTCGGTGACCGTTGGCAAACCGAAGGTTTCGTCGGTGAATTTTTTCGGGTCCAGGCGCTTGAGGAAACCACTGTCGCCAATCAGCGAACGAATATCGCGATCGGTCTCGGCGGCGATACGCTGCACGAGTGGATAGGCTTCCGGGTGCACCGCGGAGGCGTCCAGGGGATTGTCTCCGTTCATCACGCGCAGGAATCCGGCGGCCTGTTCGAAGGTTTTTTCACCGAGGCGCGCGACTTTCTTCAGCGCAGCGCGGGTCTTGAACGCGCCATGCTCGTCGCGGTGGCTGACGATGTTCTGCGCCAGGGTCGCGTTGAGTCCGGAAATCCGTGCCAGCAACGCCACGGAAGCCGTGTTCACGTCGACGCCGACGGCGTTCACGCAGTCCTCGACCACAGCATCCAGGCCACGGGCCAGTTTCAGCTGCGACACGTCATGCTGGTACTGGCCGACACCGATGGATTTCGGATCGATCTTCACCAGTTCGGCCAACGGATCTTGCAGGCGACGGGCAATCGATACGGCGCCACGGATCGACACGTCGAGGTCCGGGAATTCCTTGGAGGCCAGTTCCGACGCCGAGTAAACCGATGCACCGGCCTCGGAGACCATGACCTTGGTCATCTTCATCGCTGGATATTTTTTGATCAGCTCGGCGGCGAGCTTGTCGGTCTCGCGGCTGGCGGTACCGTTGCCGATGGCGATCAGGTCCACCGAATGCTTGGCGCACAGGGCGGCGAGTACGGCGATGGTCTGGTCCCACTTGTTGTGCGGCACGTGCGGGTAAACCGTGGCGTGATCCAGCAGCTTGCCAGTGGAATCAACCACCGCCACCTTGCAGCCGGTGCGCAGGCCAGGGTCGAGACCCAGCGTGGCGCGCGGGCCGGCCGGGGCCGACAGCAGCAGGTCGTGCAGGTTGTGGGCGAACACGTTGATCGCTTCGGTTTCCGCGCCATCGCGCAGTTCGCCCAGCAGGTCGGTTTCCAGATGGGTGTAGAGCTTGACCTTCCAGGTCCAGCGCACCACTTCGCCCAGCCATTTGTCGGCGGCGCGGTTCTGGTTCTGGATGCCGAATTGCTGGCCGATCATGCCTTCGCACGGGTGCATGGTGCCCGGCAGTTCGTCGCCGACTTTCAGCGCGGAACTGAGGATGCCTTCGTTGCGGCCACGGAAAATCGCCAGCGCGCGGTGCGACGGCATGCTTTTCAGTGGTTCGTCGTGTTCGAAGTAGTCGCGGAACTTGGCGCCTTCCTCCTCCTTGCCGGCAATCACGCGGGCACTGAGGGTGGCTTCCTGCTTGAGGTAGTTGCGCAGCTTGTCCAGCAGGCCGGCGTCTTCGGCGAAGCGCTCCATGAGGATGTACTTGGCGCCTTCGAGGGCGGCCTTCACATCGGCCACGCCTTTTTCGGCGTCGATGAAACGTGCGGCTTCGGTTTCCGGGCTCAGGGACGGGTCGTTGAACAAGCCGTCGGCCAGTTCGCCGAGGCCGGCTTCCAGGGCGATCTGGCCCTTGGTGCGGCGCTTCTGTTTGTACGGCAGGTACAAGTCTTCGAGGCGGGTCTTGGTGTCGGCGAGCTTGATGTCGCGTTCAAGTTGCGGCGTCAGCTTGCCTTGCTCTTCGATGCTGGCGAGGATGCTGATGCGCCGTTCGTCGAGTTCTCGCAGGTAGCGCAGGCGCTCTTCCAGATGACGCAATTGCGTATCGTCGAGGCTGCCGGTCACTTCTTTCCGGTAACGGGCGATGAAGGGAACGGTAGAGCCTTCATCGAGTAGCGCGACGGCCGCTTCGACCTGTTGTGGGCGTACACCGAGTTCCTCGGCGATGCGGCTGTTGATGCTGTCCATAAAACCACCTGACAAATTGTGAAAGCAGGCTCGCAGGCGCAAGGATAAGGGCTCGGCGAGTCTGGTTGAGCGGCCTGGCCTGCGCCGCTACCTGGATCAAAAGGTATCCCGTTGACCCGTGAAATCGAACAATTACTGCCGACGCCATGAAAATAAATGGCGTCTGTCTGTAGTACCTGTCTGATGTTGCCTGACACAAAAGGCCGCGCATTATAACCAGCGTTCTGTCGTTCGGGGGCATCACGGGTTGCCGGTGCAATGGCCGGTTTTCTGGCACTAAAGGAAAAATCTGCTAACAATGCACACGGTGCGTATAACGGCAGCTACGCCATAATGCGCGCCGAGATCAAAGGAGCATCCAATGAGCAGCACTGCACAAACTGCTGAAGGCGAGAAAATTCTTATCGTTGACGACGATCCGGGGCTGAGCAGCCTGCTGGAACGTTTTTTCGTCAGCAAGGGCTACCGCGCCCGCGCCGTACCGAACACCGAGCAAATGGATCGCCTGCTGGCGCGCGAAGTGTTCAACCTGGTCGTCCTCGACCTGATGTTGCCCGGCGAAGACGGCCTGACCGCCTGCCGCCGCCTGCGCAACGCGAACAACCAGATTCCAATCATCATGCTCACCGCCAAGGGCGACGAGCTGAGCCGCATCAAGGGCCTGGAACTGGGCGCCGACGATTACCTGGCCAAGCCGTTCAACCCGGATGAGCTGATGGCTCGCGTCAAGGCGGTACTGCGTCGCCAGTCGGCGCCGGTGCCAGGCGCCCCGGGCAGCGAAGACGAAAGCGTGACCTTCGGTGACTACGAGCTGTCCCTGGCCACCCGCGAGCTCAAGCGCGGCGAAGAAGTGCACATGCTCACCACCGGTGAGTTCGCGGTACTCAAGGCCCTGGTGATGAACGCGCGTCAGCCGCTGACCCGCGACAAACTGATGAACCTGGCCCGTGGCCGCGAGTGGGATGCCCTGGAGCGCTCCATTGACGTGCAGATCTCCCGCCTGCGCCGGATGATCGAGCCCGATCCGTCCAAACCGCGTTACATCCAGACTGTCTGGGGCGTGGGTTATGTGTTTGTTCCGGATGGTACCGCCACCAAGTGATTGGCGATGTGTAGGAGCGGGTCATGCGGACACCGGATCAATCGATCCTGTCCGCAGACTCGCAAACCGCAATATGCGAGCATCGCTCTTTCCTGCAAGTGTTTAACGGTTATCCATGAAAACCCCCGTTTGGTTCCCCCAGAGCTTCTTCTCCCGCACCCTTTGGCTGGTGCTCATCGTCGTTCTCTTCTCCAAGGCGCTGACCCTGGTTTATCTGCTGATGAACGAAGACGTGCTGGTGGACCGCCAGTACAGCCACGGTGTCGCCCTGACGTTGCGCGCCTATTGGGCTGCCGATGAAGAAAACCGCGACAAGATCGCCGAGGCCGCGACCCTGATCCGGGTGGTGGGTGCCGGTGTGCCCGAAGGCGAACAACACTGGCCTTACAGCGAGATCTACCAGCGGCAGATGCAGGCGGAGCTGGGTGCCGACACTGAAGTCCGGCTGCGCATGCATTCGCCACCGGCGCTGTGGGTTCGGGCGCCAAGTCTGGGCGATGGTTGGCTGAAAGTACCGCTGTATCCCCATCCGTTGCGCGGCCAGAAAATCTGGAACGTACTGGGCTGGTTCCTCGCTATTGGTCTGCTTTCCACTGCTTCGGCCTGGATTTTCGTCAGCCAGCTGAATCAACCATTGAAACGTCTGGTGTATGCCGCGCGGCAACTGGGCCAGGGGCGCAGCGTGCGCCTGCCGATCAGCGATACGCCCAGTGAGATGACCGAGGTTTACCGCGCCTTCAACCAGATGGCCGAGGACGTCGAACAGGCCGGTCGCGAGCGTGAGCTGATGCTGGCCGGGGTTTCCCATGATTTGCGCACGCCGTTGACCCGCTTGCGTCTGTCCCTGGAGTTGATGGGCGATCGCACCGACCTGACCGACGACATGGTGCGCGATATCGAAGACATGGACGCGATTCTCGATCAGTTCCTGGCGTTCATTCGTGACGGGCGCGACGAGTCGGTGGAAGAAGTTGACCTGAGCGACCTGGTCCGCGAAGTCGCGGCGCCCTACAACCAGAATGAAGAGAAAGTGCGGCTGCGCCTGGAGCCGATTCAGCCGTTTCCATTGCGTCGTGTGTCGATGAAGCGACTGTTGAACAACCTGATCGGCAATGCGTTGCATCATGCCGGCAGCGGCGTGGAGGTGGCGGCGTACGTGTCTGGGGATGTGAGCGCACCGTACGTGGTGCTGAGTGTCATGGACCGTGGTGCCGGGATCGATCCGTCGGAACTGGAAGCGATCTTCAACCCGTTCACCCGTGGCGATCGTGCCCGGGGTGGCAAGGGCACCGGGTTGGGGCTGGCAATCGTCAAGCGTATTGCTTCGATGCATGGCGGTAACGTTGAGCTGCGTAACCGCTCGGGCGGTGGACTGGAAGCGCGGGTGCGCTTGCCGTTGGGGTTGATGTTGCCGCAGGCTGCGATCTTTTGCTTTAACCCTTGCCTTTGGTCCGCGTCATATTCGGCCCGCCATTCTTCTCCAGATGCTCAATGATGATCCCCGCCACATTCTTGCCAGTGGTGGTCTCGATCCCTTCCAGCCCTGGCGACGAGTTCACTTCCATCACCAGCGGCCCGTGATTGGAGCGCAGGATGTCCACGCCCGCCACCGCCAGCCCCATGACCTTGGCTGCGCGCAACGCCGTCATGCGCTCTTCCGGCGTGATCTTGATCAGGCTCGCGCTGCCGCCACGATGCAGGTTGGAGCGAAACTCGCCGGGTTTGGCCTGGCGCTTCATCGCCGCAATCACCTTGTCCCCGACGACAAAGCAGCGAATGTCCGCACCACCGGCTTCCTTGATGTACTCCTGGACCATGATGTTCTGCTTGAGGCCCATGAACGCCTCGATCACCGACTCAGCGGCGGTCGCGGTTTCGCACAGCACCACGCCGATGCCTTGGGTGCCTTCCAGCACCTTGATCACCAGCGGCGCGCCGTTGACCATTTCGATCAGGTCGGGAATGTCATCGGGGGAGTGGGCAAACCCGGTCACCGGCAAGCCGATCCCGCGACGGGACAGCAATTGCAGCGAACGCAGCTTGTCCCGCGAGCGGGCAATGGCCACCGATTCGTTGAGCGGGAACACCCCCATCATTTCGAACTGGCGCAGCACGGCGCAGCCATAAAAGGTCACGGACGCACCGATCCGTGGAATCACCGCATCGAAACCTTCCAGCGGCTTGCCGCGGTAGTGGATCTGCGGCTTGTGGCTGGCGATGTTCATGTAGGCGCGCAGGGTATCGACCACCACCATTTCATGGCCGCGTTCAGTACCGGCTTCAACCAGGCGGCGGGTGGAATACAGACGCGGGTTCCGCGACAGCACAGCGATCTTCATGCAACACCTGTGGAGGAGGTAGATACCGGGAACACCGGCTTGTCTTGTACATACTTGATGCCCGGATTGACCACCAACTGGCCGTGGATCAGGGCTTTGGAGCCGAGCAGCAGGCGATAACGCATGGACTTGCGGCAGGCGAGCGTGAACTCGACCCGCCAGACCCGATCACCGAGGGCCAGGGTGGTGCTGATCACGTATCGCACCTGCGCGTGACCGTTTGAGCTTTTAATGGTTTTCATCGTCACCAACGGTGCTTCGCAGCGCCGGTGGCGTAGTTGTACGACGGAACCCAGGTGGGCGGTAAAACGCACCCACTGCTCACCATCGCGCTCGAACAGCTCGATGTCGGTGGCGTGGAGGCTTGAGGTGCTGGCACCGGTGTCGATTTTTGCCCGAAGGCCGGCGACTCCCAAATCCGGGAGCGCCACCCACTCGCGCAGACCGACAACGGTCAAATGGTCAAATGTCTTCAAAAGTGCTCAACCGGTAGAAACCGCTCGGGCCGCATACGGCCGGATTCGCGGTATTCACGCAGAATAATGATTAAAAGGCGACAGATATCTACGGCCCGGATTTCCAGCCTCGCAAGGAGGTTATGGAATGTCAGTATTGTAATCCGAGCCGGTGAAATTCTTGGTACGTCAGAAACGGTAGTACAGTTCACCAATATTTCAGAATGAGGAAATTCCATGGCACAAAAAAACGAAGAGGACGACAAAGTCCGCCTCGATAAATGGTTGTGGGCTGCACGATTCTACAAGACCCGCGCCCTGGCCAAGGCGGCGATTGAAAGCGGCAAAGTGCATTGCCGGGGCGAACGCTGCAAGCCGGGTAAAGAACCACGGGTCGGCGACGAGTTTGTGATCCGTACCGGCTTCGAGGAGCGCACGGTGGTGGTCCAGGCGTTGTCGATCGTTCGCCGTGGCGCACCGGAGGCGCAGATGCTGTACGCCGAAACGGAAGCCAGCGTCGCCAAGCGCGAAAGCGCCGCCGCCGAGCGCAAGGCAGGCGCCCTGGGCGTGAGCACCGATGGCAAACCGAGCAAGAAACAGCGACGGGACCTGTTCAAGTTTCGTGGCAGCAGCAACGATGGCTAAAAGATCGCAGCCTGCGGCAGCTCCTACAGAGATCCGCGCAACCCCATGTAGGAGCTGCCGAAGGCTGCGATCTTTCAAAGGCACTTGCAATTGCCCTGGTCAGCATCCATATCGAGGGATTCGCCAGCGGCGCATCGAGCGGTTAAACAGCCACTCGTCGAAAATCACCACAGCCTCTGATCCATAGGCCATAACCAAAAGGCCGGTAGCATCTGAGGACAAGGCTTGCGCTTCGCCCCCTTGTTTGGAGCAAACCGCGGATTGCTCCTAAAATGCCGGACATGGCTGAGCTTGCGCACCCACCAGCGCTGCCAACGCGCGATTTTCACCGTTGTAACCCATTGTTACCCATTCAGATACCCAGACTTATGACTGACCTACCGGATAACGACTTCACCCAACGCTTCATCTTCGATGACAGCGACACCCGTGGCGAGCTGGTCTCGTTGGAGCTCAGCTACGCCGAAGTCCTGGCCAAACACGCCTACCCGCAGCCGGTCGCGCAACTGCTCGGCGAGCTGATGGCGGCCGCATCGTTGCTGGTCGGCGCGATGAAGTTCGATGGCTTGCTGATTCTGCAAGCCCGCTCCGAAGGCCCGATCCCGCTGCTGATGATCGAGTGCTCCAGCGAGCGCGACATCCGTGGCCTGGCCCGTTACGACGCGGACCGTATCGCACCTGACGCGACCCTGGCCGACCTGATGCCGGACGGCGTGCTGGCGTTGACCATCGACCCGACTCAGGGCCAGCGTTACCAGGGCATCGTCGATCTCGACGGCGCCACCCTGTCGGAATGCTTCACCAACTATTTCGTCATGTCCCAGCAAATCGGCACGCGTTTCTGGCTGTACGCCGACGGCCGTCGCGCCCGTGGCCTGTTGCTGCAACAACTGCCTGCCGACCGTTTGAAGGACGAAGACGAGCGCGCCGCCAGCTGGCAGCACCTCACCACCCTGGGCGGCACGCTGACCGCCGATGAACTGCTGGGCCTGGACAACGAAACCGTACTGCATCGCCTGTACCACGACGAGCAGGTGCGCCTGTTCGATGTGCAGAAGTTGCGCTTCCGCTGCAGCTGCTCGCGCGAACGTTCGGCTAATGCGCTGGTCAGTCTGGGTGTGGAAGATGCGCAGCAATTGGTGGTCGAACACGGTGGCAACATCGAAATCGATTGCCAGTTCTGTAACCAGCGCTACCTGTTCGATGCCGCCGATGTCACCCAATTGTTCGCCGGCGCGGGTATCGAGACGCCGTCAGATACCCGTCACTAAAACGGTTCAGCGCAGGTAAATTCACTGGCTACCGCCGGATTAACGCCGTTACGACAGGAGGGGCCTACTTTTTTTGGGCTTTTCTGGCATAATCCGGCCCACTTTTTTCGCGGTAGTAGTGCACGACTTTCTACTACAAAAACGTTTGGAGCACTCGGCCACTGGCCGACGGGGAACCTCATGACGCAAGCCAACAATGCCGTGTACACCGATCTGAGTGTTGATGATCTGGTTAAAGAAGCCCTCAATCGCGGTGAAGGCGAGCTTGCCGATACCGGCGCACTGGTTGTTCGTACCGGTCACCGTACCGGCCGTTCGCCAGTCGATCGTTTCATCGTTGATGAGCCGAGCACCACAGGCGCCATCGCCTGGGGCCCGATCAACCGCAAGTTCCCGGCCGACAAGTTCGACGCCCTGTGGGACCGTGTTGAAGCTTTCAACAACGCGCAAGAGCATTTCGTTTCCCACGTGCATGTAGGTGCGGCTTCCGAGCACTACCTGGCCGTGAAGATGACCACCCAGACTGCCTGGCAGAACCTGTTCGGCCGTTGCCTGTTCATCAACCCGGCTCAGTACAACCCGGCGGGTCGTGACGAGTGGCAAGTCCTCAACGTTGCCAACTTCGAATGCGTGCCAGAGCGTGACGGCACCAACTCCGACGGCTGCGTGATCATCAACTTCGCACAGAAGAAAGTGCTGATCGCCGGCATGCGTTACGCCGGTGAGATGAAGAAAGCCATGTTCTCGGTGCAGAACTTCCTGCTGCCGGCTGCCGACGTACTGCCAATGCACTGCGCCGCCAACATCGGCGAAGAAGGCGACGTGACCCTGTTCTTCGGTCTGTCCGGCACTGGCAAGACCACCCTGTCCGCCGACGAAAGCCGTTACCTGATCGGTGACGACGAACACGGCTGGGGCGAAGGCGTGGTGTTCAACATCGAAGGCGGTTGCTATGCCAAGTGCATCGACCTGTCCGAGAAGAACGAGCCGGTTATCTGGAAAGCCATCAAGCACGGCGCGGTATTGGAAAACGTCGTTATCGACGATGCCAAGCACGCCGACTACGCCGATGTCAGCCTGACCCAGAACAGCCGCGCCGCCTACCCGCTGGAGCACGTTGCCAAGCGTTCCGAGAAGAACCTCGGTGGCGAGCCGAACGCTGTGATCTTCCTGACCTGCGACCTGACCGGCGTGCTGCCGCCAGTGTCGATCCTCAACGAAGAACAAGCGGCCTACCACTTCCTGTCCGGCTACACCGCACTGGTGGGCTCGACTGAAATGGGTTCGGGCAGCGGCATCAAGTCGACCTTCTCCACCTGCTTCGGCGCACCGTTCTTCCCGCGTCCGGCCGGCGAATACGCTGAACTGCTGATCAAGCGCATCCGCGGCTTCGGCTCCAAGGTCTACCTGGTCAACACCGGCTGGACCGGCGGTGGCTACGGCGTCGGCAAACGCTTCAACATCCCGACCACCCGTGCAGTGATCGCAGCGATCCAGAGCGGCGCGCTGATCGGTACCGCGACCGAGCACCTGGACACCATCAACCTCGACGTGCCACTGGCCGTACCGGGCGTTGAGACTGGCCTGCTGAACCCACGCAACACCTGGGCCGACAAGCCATCCTACGACGAAGCCGCCAAAGCACTGGCCGGCCTGTTCATCGAGAACTTCAAGAAGTTCGAAGTGAGCGACGCGATCAAGGCGGCGGGTCCAAAGATTTAACTTGGCTGTCTAGTATTGCTCCGCAAAGGGGCAAACAATTAAAAAAACGCTCAATGCATCATTGAGCGTTTTTTTTATGTCTGAATTATTAATGTCTTATTCGCTCTCTGGTAGGGCGCTTATTACATTTTGAACCTTCCATAATCGCCATCTGATCTTGTTTGCTGTTAGAACTTACAGTAGACGCTGATCTGTGTTTACGTCTCTAATTTTATGGTCACCCATTTTCTGGGTGGCGTAAAAATGGAGATATCATAATGACGGATTTAATGAAGCACCCAGGTGAACTTGATCAAAGTTATGGTGAAAAGGGTATTTGCAATCTTCAGATAGATGGATATTTAAACGCTATGGCGGAAGGGGGGGACGGGTATCAACATTTTGTTTATGTCGCCGGCACGACTCGAGTAAGGGCTGGGGAGTTGAAGAAGTACTTTTTAGCACGCCTTACAGAGGGTGGTAAGCTTGATGCATCTTTTGGGGGTGGTGTAATTACCGGTGAATTCTCACCTGGTTTTGATTCGCAAGTATTCAGTGTAGCAGTGCAAAAGAATGGAAAAATTGTAATCTCGGGAGATTTTGATTATCGGTTTGCAGCGTTAGCAAGATTCAATATGGACGGAAGTCTTGATAAAGACTTTGGGGGAAATGGAGTAAAAATTCTTGATCCTTCTAAAGATCATGAAGTTGGTAAGGAAGTATCCGTACCTGAAAGTAGTGTCAGGTCATCAGGCGCCTTCGGTCAATCGAACATGGTTTTGTTGGCGGATGGCAAGATTTTGCTGGTCCATACTAATCGAATGGGGAATCGGCATCAGCTTATTCGCCTTAAAGCCAATGGAGATCTCGACCTCAGTTTTCAAGGGAAAGGTTTCATAGATATTACTGCGCCTGAACCTTGGCGAATGATGCGAGTTACGGGGTTAGGTATCCAGGAAACGAGGGGGAGTGAAAAACTTGTTGTGTCTGGTTATTGCACCAAGGTGGCAGAAGAAGGCCAAGAAAAGATTTCAGCTGGAATTTTTGCACGTTACGATATGAGTGGCTTCAAGGACGAGAGCTTTAAAGAAAAAGGTTTTTTTGTACTTGAGCACATCAAAGAGTTAGAAATTTTGGGGGTCACTATTCTTCCAACTGGGAAAATTTATGGCTTTGGAAGAACGCCTCCACCTCATCTCGGCGGTGGTACTCCATCGGATGCAGTAATAGTAAGGCTTGGAGAGGATGGCAGTCCTGAAATCTATGAAGTTATTGTAAAAAAATATGAGCTTGAATTTTATTCAGGTGCCGTGCAAATAAAAGATAATAAAATAGTTGTGGTTGGAACTTGGTATAGCCCGAGCGGGGAGCTGGGGGTTGTGGGTCGCTATCATGAAGATGGCACGCCGGATGTCGAATTTGGTCATGAATTAGACGGAATAATCTCGTTCCCCGATGTCGGTCATGGGCGGTGTACCAGGATCCAAGAGGATGGATTAATTCTCGTTAGCGGCGCTGTTAATTATCAAGGTCATTCTAGTGCGGCAGTCCTACGTTACATGAGTTGATGATTCATGATGTTTAACTCTTGGTCATTACACGTCGAATGAAGTATCGATAAGTAGTGAGGGCAATACTCTTTGCTTTTCGCCAAAGTTGTTCGACCTTTGCACTGATGATACGGGTTGATTTGGTATCCCGCAGTTGTGCTCCATCTCATCGGCGCGACACATTTTTATTGTGGCGCCATGCCGCCCCTCGGGGCGGCCTTTTTCGTGCGCGTCGTTTCAGGTTTTCAGATTCAGGACAAACGCCCCGACCAACACCAGCACAAGCCCCAGCGCCTGACCGAAATAAACGGCGCGTTTGAACCCCACCGCGCGGGCATTGAGCCCCACCAGAAAATCCGTGCCGCCCCACAGCAAGGCGGCCAACAACCCCCATCAACACGTCCCCGCGATTTCCTTATCGTTATGCGCCGTGGACGTTACAAGCTTTCCAGCGCCTGCGTGTCCCAGTGTTGGGCCTTGATGGCCCGGTAGAGCATGCCAATGGTCAATGGCACTTTGTCGCCGCGACCCTTGGCTTTGCGCTTGAGAAATACATCGTAGCCGTCGGGCTGGAAATAGCGAAAGCTGTCGAAATCCACGAAGTCGATGGTGAAGTGGTTTTCCAGGGTTTCGATCAAATGTTGCGCATCGGCACCGTTGCAGCCCAGGTCGAAGTTGATCGAGGTGCTGAGGCTGATGGTTTTGCGTTCGGGCAGACCGAGTTCTTCGTGCAGCAACTGCATGAGCAGTTGCATGACGTGGTCGTCCGGGAAGTTGGGGGCGAGGTTCATTGCGGGGTGTCCGGTTGGGCTTGGGCGGATCTTATGGGTTGCCGAGCGCGAGAGGAAGGCGCGACTGACTTGATCGTTCCTGGGCGCAATGTTTTCAGGTCGCGGGGACGGCTGACGTTCATCCCGCAGGATCTCGTTCATCTGTTGCACGCTTTCCATTAGTTCATTAAAAAACTTGCTCTTGGTTATCTCCTGCGCTCGATGACGGCTTTCCATGCTTTTTGTCCGTTGGATCAGATTTTGTTGTTTTGATCGTTCCCATGCAGAACATGGGAACTGATCTTCACGCAACGTCAAACCGGGGCTTTCCAGTTGAGCATTCGTTGCTGGGCGACTTTGAGCAGGTCGCAGCCGTCCTGGGTCAGCAGGTAGAGCGCATGGGTGATGTGCGGGATGTCTTCGAGGTCGCCTTGGTCGAAGCTTTGGCAGTGCAGGGTTCGGAGCAGATCGCTGGAAGCCCGGATGCGCTGGAGGGCGGCTTCGAGGATGTCTTGGGGGTTGGCTTCTGTGTCGATGATCAGGGGCGGGGAATCGGTGAGGTTGGTGTGGAGTGGGAGATAGCGTTCGTTGGTGAACGGGTTCCATTTGTTCATAGGGATTTTCTCTTTTAGTAGCCGATGAACCGCCGCTATCGTGACCAAGCGATGGGAGGCGGACTGTGTTCAGGTTGGTCAAACCAGGGAGAGATAACCCGGGTACGCCGAAGCGTCCCAAACACAGCCGCCATAAAGCGTGCCGACAAAAAGATGTCGGCAGCATACAAGCGCATGCATTAGTTTTCTCTCATTTTCAGGTGACCAAACCCGAGTCGCTGATTTGGCAGCGACAGCCCGGACTATAGGATTGAGTGACTGGTCATCGATAGCCGACAAGGTGTCTTGTTTTGTAGGACCTTGCCGAAGCTTTTATAGGTTGTTGCTGACGGCATTATCCACAGTGGACCGCGTTATCGTTTTTCGCGAGCAAGCCCGCTCCCACAGGGAGTTGTGGTGGGACTAGCAACGTGTTTCGGCAAGCGCTGGCGGGCGATGTCGAGCAGGTCGTTGCCGTCCTGGGTCAGCAAGTACAGGGCGCTGACGATATTGGGGATGTCGCTCGCTTCGGCCTGTTTGAAGCAGGTGCAATAAAGGGTTTCGAGCAGGTCGCTGGCGGCGCGGATGCGTTGTCGGGCGGCGTCGAGGATCTCGTAGGGATCGGCCTCGGTATCGATGACCAGCACCGGGGTTTCGCTGTAGCGGGTCTTTAGTGGGTGGTAGCGGGCTGTCAGTGAGTCGGGGTTTTTCATTGAGTGCGTCCTTTGCGAAATCGGCAAGTGTTCCCGGCAGGCCGAGACACTGTTTTCAGCCGCGCAGGAAACTATAGGAGCGGATGGTGTTGGGGGACAAGACGGCTGAGGTCGACAGGCTTTGTAAGGGTTTTGTCATATTTGGAGGAAGGGGACTACAGGTTGTTGGTGGGTTTTCAACGTGAAATGGCGAAAAGTAAAAATGCTTACAGCGTTCTCAGTCGCTTCGCAGTAAATCTCGGTAGAAGGTGCCTCGGACAATGTCGGGTGTTTCGAGTTTTACAGTGGCTGTGCTGGCCTCTTTCCAAGCAAGCCGCTTCCACAAGGAACCTGAGTCGTGTGGGTGGTTCAGACTGGCGAGGTTGTCTCGACGCTGCCGAACGACCCATACAGACTTACTCGGCCATGACCTTTGGCGCTTGGCGCGAGGCTGCCTCCAGATCCATCAAGCCTCTACCGTACGCTTCACTGTTGGCATAGAGGCCAGTCCGGTTCGCCGTCGCCAGCAGACGCTCGCGCACTTGCTGCGCAGTGATCTCGGGGTAACGACTTTGCAGTGCCGCCAATGCGCCGCTGACCAGCGCGGCAGCAGGCGAGGTGCCAGCCGTCTGGGTGTAGGTGCCATCCTTGTTGGTGGTCAGCAGGCCTTGCCCTGCACCGGAGTCGCCACCCGGTACAGCAATGCACCAGGCTGCCGCCACGCCACAATAGTTGGATTTGGCATTGATGGCGCTGCCGTCGTTTTTCAACGCAACCACCGCGATCCAGCCTTTTTCCAGTTCGGGTATGGCGACAGGCAAGCCGGGTTCAGCCAAGGGTTCTCGTTTCAGTTCATTGCCGGTAGGGAAAACAAAGACGGCGCCGTCCTCCACCAGTTTGCGCGCGGTCACCAGTGATTGCGGCATGACTTGCTTGTAACGCGCCTCGTTGATTTCGGTCGCAGGAATGGCGTTGGCCCACGAGTTGTTGAGGATGCGCGCGCCCTTGTCGAAACCTGCTTGCCAGGACTGGGCTATTTCACCGTCGAAGAAAAAGGGTTCGTTATCGTCGCCGAAGCGATAGGGGATCAGCTGTGCGTTGAACGCGACGCCGTGCATGCCCTGGTCATCCTTGTTGGCTGCGAGGATGCCGGCCATCTGGGTGCCGTGGCCGACCCGATCAAAAGTGCCGACCTGATTCTCGACATGGTCAAAACCCGGATCACGGAGCCTTCCTCGAAACGCCGGCAGGCCGCTGTTCAGACCCGAATCGATCAGTGCGACAGCCACACCCTGGCCGGTGCCGCCGCGGGCATAAAGACTTGATGCGTTGACAATCGCCAGGCCTTTTTGGGCCTGATACTCCGGCGTTTCAAAGGCTGCCGTGTCCAGGGAAGGCTGTTGCGGGACGGTCAGGCATCCGTTCAAAAGAAGGGGAAGTGCGAGCGTGCAGGCCAGCGGAAAAAAGTGTTTTTGGGGCATGGTCGTTCCTTGATAAGGATCCGCGTATCTCACGCTTCCTGCATGATGGACACCTGGCGGAAGTTGATGGCGGTAAACCATACCGGCTGACGGAAGGCCGAGATCAGTGGGCAAAGTGCCTTCTGTGTTTCAACCTATGGCCAGGGATCGCTGGGTCGGGACGCTGTATCATCCCGTATCGTTTTTGCCCCCGACCTTTTCTCGACTCGCTGCAATCGCCGGCTAGGCTTTTGACTCCGCAGCGGTCAATGGAGTGACAGCTTATGCACAACACCCTGGAACAGGTTTTCGGTTATCCACAGTTTCGACCCGGTCAGGAGGCGGCCGTCAGTGCCGTGTTGGCCGGGCGTTCGGCGGCGGCGATTTTCCCCACCGGTTCCGGCAAGTCCCTTTGCTACCAATTGCCGGCGCTGTTGCTGCCGCACCTGACGCTGGTGGTCTCGCCGTTGCTGGCGTTGATGCAGGATCAACTGGCGTTCCTGCAACGCCACGGCATCTCGGCGGGCAGTATCGATTCGGCCCAGAGCCGCGAAGACGCCAGCGACGTCATGGCTCGGGCAAAATCCGGCGAACTGAAGATTCTGATGATCTCGGTGGAACGCCTGAAGAACGAACGCTTCCGACATTTTCTGCAGCAAGTACCGATCTCGCTGCTGGTGGTGGACGAGGCGCATTGCATCTCCGAATGGGGGCACAACTTTCGCCCGGACTACCTCAAGCTTCCCGACTATCAACGCCAGTTCAATATCCCTCAGGTGCTGCTGCTGACCGCAACGGCGACCCCCAGGGTCATCGCCGACATGCAGGCGAAATTCGCCATCGCCGCCGACGATGTGGTGACCACCGGTTTCTATCGCCCGAACCTCAATTTGCTGGTGGAACCGGTTCGTGGAGTGGACAAGCGCCGACGCCTCGTCGAGTGGATGAGCCAGCGTGCGGACCAGCCGAGCATCGTCTACGTCACCCTGCAGAAAACGGCGGAACACATCGCCGAACACCTGAACCGCAACGGCATTCAGGCCGAGGCCTATCACGCCGGCTTGCCCCATGAACAACGGGAGGCGATCCAGCGTCGCTTCATGGGCGGGCAGTCCAATTGCATCGTCGCCACCATCGCCTTTGGCATGGGCATCGACAAAAGCGACATCCGCAATGTGGTGCATTTCGACCTGCCTAAATCCATCGAAAACTACAGCCAGGAAATCGGTCGCGCCGGGCGTGACGGGCAGCCGTCGGACTGCCTGGTGTTGGCCAACCGCGACAGCCTCAACGTGCTGGAGAACTTCGTCTACGGCGACACCCCCGAGCTCGATGGCATCCGTTGCGTGCTGGACGAGATGCTTGCTGCGGCACCCGAAGGGCAGTGGGAGTTTCTGCTGGGGCCGTTGGCGGATCAGAGCAATATTCGCCAATTGCCGCTCAAGACCTTGCTGGTGCAACTTGAATTGCGCGGGTTGATCGCCCCACGTTACGCCTACTACGCCGAGTATCGATTCAAGTATCTGGAGGAGCCCGAGGCGCTGTTGGCGCGTTTTGAAGGCGAGCGCAGGGATTTTGTCGCTGCGATCATCCAGACCTCCAGCCGCGCCCGGACCTGGGCTACGGTGAATTTCGAGACGTTGCACGAGCAACATCAGGCCGAGCGCAGTCGGGTGGTCAAGGCGCTGGACTACTTCCAGGAGAAGGGTTGGGTGGAGCTCGAAAGCAAGCAGATGACCGAGGTCTACAGCGTGCTGCAAAGCGGGTTCGACAGCGCCGCGTTGAGCGAAGAGCTGCACCGTTATTTCACTCGGCATGAACACACCGAGATCGCGCGGATTCACGCGATGCTGGATCTGTTCGCCACCGACCGTTGCCTGGGCTATCGCCTGGCCGAGTATTTCGGCGACCACAATGCTCCGCAGCAATGTGGTCATTGTTCGGTGTGTCATGGGCAGATCGCGCGGCTACCGGCACCACCGGAGTTGCCGGCGCTTGTGGATAAAAATTTCGAGGCGTTGTGTGGCGACTTTATCCACAGGCACGAGCAGCACACGGGCAACGTGCCTTCGGCTGAACGCGTGACGCGGTTTCTGTGCGGAATCAGCGTGCCGCTGTTCACCAAACTCAAGGCGCGGGCGATTCCCGGGTTTGCGGCGCTGGAGGATTATCCGTATGCCGGGGTACGCGGGTGGGCCGAGCGGCATCTGGCAGGCTGAACCACAACCCTTGTGGGAGCGAGCTTGCTCGCGATGAGGCCGGCACATTCAACAGTGATGGTGACTGACAAATCGCTATCGTCGGAACGCCGCCCGGAGCAAGCTCGCTCCCACAGTGATTTGCGGTGTTATCAGGGGCTCATCCATCCGCTGAATGTTGCTCATCACAGGAATAAATTTCAAAAAAACGCGGTGGCTGACTATGGTGATGGCTGTCTTCGGATCGCCAACAAGAGAACAAAACATGAGCCAGACACCGTCGAATATTCAGCGCGCCGCCGTCATCGGCGCGGGCACCATGGGCCGTGGCATTGTCATGTGCCTGGCCAACGCCGGGGTGGCCGTGCAGTGGGTCGACAACAATCCGCAAATGCTGGAACAGGCAATGGCAACCGTGGCGGACACCTATGCCCACAGTGTGCGTCAGGGGCGCATTGATCAGGCAGAAGCCGACGCCCGTATCGCGCGCGTAACGGCGGCCGATGGTTATGTGGCCATCCGCGATGTCGACCTGGTCATCGAAGCGGTGTACGAAAACCTTGAGCTCAAGCAGAAAATCTTCCGTGAGCTCAATGGCCTGCTCAAACCTGAGGCGATTCTGGCGAGCAATACTTCGGCGCTGGACATCGACGCTATCGCGGCCGTTACACGCCGGCCACAGCAAGTGCTGGGCCTGCATTTCTTCAGCCCGGCGCACATCATGAAACTGCTGGAAATCGTCCGTGGCGCACAGACTGCTCCAGCAGTCCTCGACGCGGCGCTGGCGCTCGGCCAGCGCATGGGCAAGGTCAGTGTGGTGGCGGGCAATTGCGACGGTTTCATCGGCAACCGCATGCTCAATACCTATGTGCTTGAGGCGCGGAAAATGCTGCTGGAAGGGGCTTATCCCTACCAGGTGGACGCAGCGCTGCAAGGGTTCGGTTTCGCCATGGGGCCGTTCCGCATGTTCGACGTGGTGGGCGTCGACCTGCAGTGGCGAGCGCGGCAACTGTCCGGTGTCGGGCAGGACGCGCCTGAAGTTCAGGTGGATAACCGACTGTGCGAGATGGAACGTTTCGGCCAAAAGAATGGCAACGGTTTTTACCACTATGAACCGGGCAGCCGTCAGGCCGAGCACGATCCGCAGGTCGATGCTCTGGTGCTTCAAGTCAGTGAAGAGCTGGGGTTTCAGCGTCGCGAGATCGGCCCGGAGGAAATTCTCGAGCGCTGCTTGCTGGCATTGGTCAACGAAGGCGCGAAGATCCTGCAGGAAGGCATTGCCGGATCGGCTCGGGATATCGATCTGGTGTACCTCAATGGTTACGGTTTCCCGGCGGACAAGGGTGGGCCGATGGCCTGGGCGGATCAACAAGGGCTGGCGGATATCCATCGGCGCCTGATCGACCTTGAGACGCGTCAGGGCGATCACTGGAACCCGGCGCGGTTGATTGGCGAGTTGGCGGCGGCGGGCAAGGGGTTTGCTGACAAGTGATTGATGTGGCGCCTGCAAGGGCGCCTTCGCGAGCAAGCCCGCTCCCACACTGGATATCGGTCGTACACAAAATTTGTGTTCACCGAAGATCAATTGTGGGAGCGGGCTTGCTCGCGAAGAACGATAACGCGGTTTTCACCTTAGACTTGGTGAACCCATTCCAGGATGCAACGCTGATGCCCCAACGCACCGATTACCCCCACTTCCAGCCCATCACCACCCGTTGGCACGACAACGATGCCTACGGTCACGTCAACAACGTCACCTATTACAGCTTCTTCGATACGGCGGTGAACACTTACCTGATTGAAGTCGGCGGCCTGAATATCCATGACGGTGAGGTGGTGGGGTTCGTGGTGAGCTCCTCCTGTGATTACTTTGCTTCCATCGCGTTCCCGGACCGTATCGAGATCGGTCTACGCGTGGGCAAGTTGGGCAACAGTTCGGTGCAATACGAACTGGCCGTGTTCAAGCAAGGCGAGGATGAAGCCTGTGCGGCTGGGCGCTTCGTGCATGTGTTTGTCGATCGTGCGTCGAATCAACCCGTGGCGATTCCTGCCGGGTTACGCGGGGCGCTGGAGCGTCTGGTGGTTCAGTAAGGCAAAAGAAATCGCAGCCCTTGGGCTGCGATTTTTGTTGTACTGATCAGCGAGGCGCTCGCGGCCTTAGTCGCGGTAATGCTTGTGGTGGTGCTTGCGATGGCCATAGGCATGGCCGCGGCCCGGATGGCCGTCACGGTAGTAACGACGATCACCATGGCCGCGATACGAACGACGATCGTCGTCGTCATCATTATCGTACTCTTTGCCCATGTAGTTACCCAGCGCGCCACCGGCACCGCCACCTGCTGCGGCGCCGATCAGGCTGCCGGTGGTGCCGCCCACGCTGCGGCCGACCACGTTACCGCCCGCTGCACCCAACGCACCGCCAATGGCCGCTTCGCCACGGCTGTGTTTGTTTGCGCCGACGGCACTACCACCCGCGCCACCCAGGGCCGCGCCGATGGTGGAACCTGTGCTGCCGCCTAACGACTGACCGACGACCGAGCCTAGAACCCCGCCCAATGCGCCGCCTACACCGGCTTCGGTGGTGCCGCCAGCAGACGCGAAACCGCTGACCAGGCCAAGGGACAACAAGAGAATCGAGGAGAACTTCATGGAGGAACCTCAAGGGGATGACGGCGCGATCCTGAGGCTCTGGAATGGGCGTGACAATCGAAATCCGACGAATAACACGACTTGTATACAATATTGCAAGTTACTGTTTTTTGGGCGGAACTTAACGTTTTTTTGCCGGTCTTTTACTACTTCGCAAAGGCCGTTTCCATGAGGGAACGGCCTTTTTTGTGGGCGATTGAAAAGTGCTGGATCCGAAAAAATTGTTGCTTGATCTACCGTCTTCGCGAGCAAGCCCGCTCCCACATTGGATCTTCAGCGAACACAAATTTTGTGTATGGCAGAGATTCAATGTGGGAGCGGGCTTGCTCGCGAAGAGGCCGGCTCAGGCGACGCGTTAAGCAGACCTGGCCATGATCAACCCGGTCTCGCTCGCCGCTTCCAACCGGATCGCCACGAACTTCGATGTCGGGGTATGGCTGCCATCGCCGGTACTTTCCAGCGGCACCAGCGGATTCACTTCCGGGTAGTACGCCGCCGCTTGCCCGGCCGGGATGTCGAATGCCAGCAGGGTGAAGCCTTTCACCCGACGTTCAACACCATCGTCCCAGAGTGAAACGATGTCAGCTTTCTGCCCCGGTTTGAAGCCCAGGCGAATGATGTCGGCCTCGTTGACGAACAACACGTCGCGTTGTCCCTTCACCCCGCGATAGCGGTCATTCAGGCCGTAGATCGTGGTGTTGTACTGATCGTGGGAGCGCATCGATTGCATGATCAGGTCCGGCAGCACACCGGTGGCGCGGGTGCGTTCGTGCACCAGGTCTTTGGGCAGTGCGTTGGGGCGGAAATTGGCCCGGCCCGAGGCGGTGTTCCACTTGCGTGCGCCGGCACTGTTGCCCAGGTAGAAACCGCCGGGATTCTTGACCTTCTCGTTGAAGTCGCTGAAACCGGGAATGGTCTCGGCGATGAGGTCGCGGATGCGGCTGTAGTCGGCCACCAGCCAGTTCCAGTCCACCGGGTGGCTGCCCAGGGTCGCGGCAGCGATGCCGGCCAGGATCGCCGGTTCCGAGCGCATCTGGTTCGACAGTGGCTGCAACTGGCCATTGGAGGCGTGGACCATGCTGAACGAGTCTTCGACGGTGATCGCTTGCGGGCCTTCGTTCTGGATATCGATGTCGGTGCGGCCCAGGCACGGCAGGATCAACGCGTCCTTGCCGTGGGTCAAATGGCTGCGGTTGAGCTTGGTGCTGATCTGCACGGTCAGGTCACAGTTTTGCAACGCCTGGAATGTGCGCGGGCTGTCCGGCGTGGCCTGGGCGAAGTTGCCGCCCAGGCCGATGAAGACTTTCGCCCGGCCTTCGGCCATGGCATGAATCGCCTCGACCACGTTGTGGCCGTTGTGGCGTGGCACCTTGAACTGGAAGCGGCGTTCCAGGGCATCGAGAAAGGTTGCCGGCGGACGCTCGTTGATGCCCATGGTCCGGTCGCCCTGCACGTTGCTGTGACCCCGCACCGGGCACAGGCCGGCACCCGGGCGGCCAACGTTGCCGCGCAGCAGCATCAGGTTGGCGATCTCCTGGATGGTCGCCACCGAATGGCGATGCTGGGTGATACCCATGGCCCAGCACATGATGACGTTCTTGCCCTTGGCGTACATGCGCGCCGCTTGCTCGATCTCGACCAGGGTCAGGCCGGACTGCTCGACGATCTGCTCCCAGGGGGTGTCGTCGATGGCCGCCAGGTACTCCAGCACATTGGCGCTGTGCTCATTGAGGAAGTCATGGTCGAACACCGCGGGTGCGCCGGTTTTCTGTGCGTCGCGTTCCCACAGCAAGAGAAATTTCGCCATGCCGCGCATGATCGCCATGTCACCGCCAAGGGCCGGGCGGAAGAACGCGGTGTTGGTCGGCTTGTCGCCGTTGGTGAGCATTTCGATCGGGTGCTGCGGGTGCTGGAAACGTTCCAGGCCGCGTTCCTTGAGCGGGTTGATGCACACCACTTGCGCACCGCGTTTCACCGCTTCACGCAGCGGTTCGAGCATGCGTGGGTGGTTGGTGCCGGGGTTCTGGCCCCAGACGAAAATCGCATCGGCGTGTTCGAAATCGTCGAACGTCACGGTGCCTTTGCCGACGCCGACACTTTGCGACAGCGCCACACCGCTGGCCTCGTGGCACATGTTCGAACAGTCAGGGAAGTTGTTGGTGCCGTAGGCGCGCACGAACAGCTGATACAAATAAGCCGCTTCGTTGCTGGCACGGCCCGAGGTGTAGAACTCGGCCTGGTCCGGGCTGGACAAGCCGTTCAGGTGTTTGGCGATCAGCGCGAAGGCGTCGTCCCAACTGATCGGTTTATAGCGGTCCGTTTCGGCGTCGTAGCTCATCGGCTCGGTCAGGCGACCCTGGTATTCGAGCCAGTAGTCGCTCTGCTCCAGCAACGAAGTGACGCTGTGTCTGGCGAAGAATTTGGCGTCGACACGGCGCTTGGTCGCTTCCCAGTTCACCGCCTTGGCGCCGTTCTCGCAGAACATCACCATGCCCTTTTCCGGAGAATCGCCCCAGGCGCAACCCGGGCAGTCGAAGCCACCGTTCTGGTTGGTCTTGAGCATGATGCGCAGGTTTTTCAGTGCGTTGTCGCTGGTCAACCAGGCCTGGGCCACACTGATCAGAGCGCCCCAGCCACCGGCAGGACCTTTGTAGGGCTTGTAGCGAGGGACGGGGGTCTGGTCGGCTTGACGGTGTTGACTCACGCTTGATTCTCCAACGTTGGGCTGTAGACCCGCGGCGCATTCTTCTGTGGCAAATGGATGAGGTTGAGGTTGTGGCGCCGAGCCCATTGCACGGCAAGGCCCGTGGGCGACGACAGGCTGACCAGGGTCTGGATGCCGGCGCGCAGGACTTTCTGGATCAACTCGAGACTGCAGCGGCTGGTGACAATCGCCAGCCCGCCGGCGGTCGGAATGTTCTGGCGGACAAGGGCACCGATCAGCTTGTCGAGGGCGTTGTGTCGGCCTATGTCTTCGCGGCCCATCAGCAACTCACCCTGATCGTTCATGAACACCGCAGCGTGCACCGCACCGCAATGCTGGCCCAAAGGCTGGAAGGCGCCGATGCGCTGGCGCAGGCCATCGAGCCATTCAACGGGTGGCAGCGGGGCACCGGGCAATACCTGAAGGTCCGGCAAGGCCTGCTCGACCGCTTCCACGCCGCACAGCCCGCAACCGCTGGTGCCGGCCAGTTGCCGACGCTGCTGCTTGAGGTTCCAGAAGGCGCGATTGGCGATGGTCACTTGCGCGTATTGCGCCGAGCCCGAGCCGGTCAGTTGCAGGTCGTAGATGTCCGCGGCGTCCTGGATGATGCCGCTGCCCAGGCTGAAGCCGACAATGAAGTCTTCCAGATCCGTCGGCGTTACCAGCATGACCGCCTGGCTGATGCCGTTGTAGGCAATCGCCAGCGCGACTTCCTCGGCCAGCGCGGTGCTGTCCGATTCCAAGTATTCAAAGTTGCTGTAGCTGTACGTCTGGCTGGCGGCGGGCGCGGGCGTTTCGAGGGCAGGCGCCGCGCAGGCAGGGCGCTTGGTGTTCATGGCATCACCCACGGTTTGATCAGCTTTAAGACTAGGCGCGGCAAACTGTCGCGTCTAATCGCTAATACTGATCTACCGATAGATGCCGTCGATCAAGCGCTCGCCAGTGATTGCTGATAGATCGCGAAACAGGCTTCCGCCAGGGCCGAGCGGGGCGCGCTGCGACGCATGATCAGCCCCAGGCGGCCAAGGGTCTGGGCGTTCTCGATCGGTTGCAGGCGCAAGTGGTCGGTCAGCCCTTCGAGGCCACCGTCCAAGGGCATCACGGCGCAACACAGGCCGCCGTGCACGGCTTGAAGCAGTTGATGGACGGCGTCGGTCTGCAGCAAGGGTTGCGGGGTGAGGCCGCGGCTATGGAAGTTATGGTCGATGGACTGGCGAAAGTGCATGCCGCTGGTGAGCATGCCCAGTGGCAATTCGATCAATGATTCCCAGCTCAGCGGCGCCTCGCCAAAGGTGAAGAAGCGTTGGTCGTAGAGCAGGCCCATTCGGGTTTCGCTGAAGGCCAGGGAGTCGAAATGTTCGGCGTCCAGGCGTTCCAGGTAGGAAACACCGAGATCCAGGCGATTGTTCGCCAGTTGTTCGAGGATCTGTTCCGAACTCAAGGCTGAAAGCTCGAAGCGCAGGTTCGGGTGTTCGGCGTGCAGGCGTTGCAGCAGCGGCAGCGGATCGAAGCTCGACAACGGCACCATGCCCAGGCGCAACGTGCCGACCAGATTGCCGCGACAGGCGGCGGCCTCGGCATACAAGCCGTCATAGGCCGCCAACACCGTGCGCGCCCAGGCCAGCACCCGCTCGCCCGGCGCGGTGAAGCCTTCGAAGCGCTGGCCGCGATTGACCAGCGGCAGGTCGAGTTCTTCTTCGAGGCTGCGCAGGCGCATGGACAGGGTCGGCTGGGTGATGTGGCAGCGTGCGGCGGCCTGGCCGAAATGGCGGGTTTCGTCGAGCGCGATGAGGAATTTCAGCTGCTTGATGTCCATCTTCGCTCCTGGGCGCGGGAAGGGTGCGGATTCTATCGCAAGCGGGGTCATTGGTCGGGTTGGATTCGCAAGTGGCGGCCGTGGTCTAGGCTTTTGCGTCTGGAACCCCAAACCCAAGGAGAGTGCACCATGAGTCTTTTGAGCTTTGTGAAGGAAGCAGGCGAAAAACTGCTGGATCTGCTGACGCCAGGCAACGCCAATGCCAGTGAGCAGTTGAAGGAACACATCAGCAAGGTCGGCCTGGGCAACCCGAATGTGCAAGCGACGGTCGATGGTGACAAGGTGACCGTGACCGGCGAAGTGGCAAGCCAGGAAGAGAAGGAAAAAATTCTGTTGGCCGTGGGCAATATTGCCGGGGTTGGCAGCGTGGATGATCAGATCACTGTGACCGGGCCGGTGGTGAAGGCCGCGGTGTTTGTCACCGTCGTGAAGGGCGACACCCTCAGCGCGATTTCCAAGCGCGTGTACGGCGATGCCAACAAGTACAACAAGATTTTCGAAGCCAACAAGCCGATGCTGTCGCACCCGGACAAAATCTACCCGGGTCAGTCGTTGCGAATTCCCGAGTAAGTCGTCAAACCGTGTGATGGCCATCGCGGGCAAGCCACGCTCCCACAGAATCTGAGCCGTTTCACAAAGGACGCGAACGACGCAGATCCTGTGGGAGCGTGGCTTGCCCGCGAAGCAGGCGCCTCGGTATCAAAGTCCTGCGATCAAATCCCGATAATCCCCGACCGCCGCAAACTCCGCCGTGTCCTTCGGACCCTTGCGACTATCCGGTTCACGCACGGCCAGCAAATGCGCCACACCAAAATCCCGCGCACTGCGCAGGATCGGCAAGGTGTCGTCGATGAACAGGCTGCGCGCCGGGTCGAAATCGATATCGGCTTGCAGCGCATCCCAGAACTGCGGGTTTTCCTTGGGGAAACCATAGTCATGGGAACTGATCAGGCGTTCGAAGTAGGGCGCCAGTTCGATTTTTTCCAGCTTCAACGACAGCGCATCCCGATGGGCGTTGGTGATCAGCACCACGCGCTTTCCGGCCCGTTTGATGGCCGTCAGAAAGGTGTCGGCATCCGGGCGCAGGGCGATCAGGTGCGCGGTTTCCAGTTTCAGGTCGCGCACCGACAGCTTCAGTTCGGCACTCCAGAAGTCCAGGCAATACCACTGCAACTGGCCGGCATTGCGCTCGAACAACGGCTGCAATTCCATCTCGGCCATGGCCCGGCTGACCCCGTGCAATTCGGCGTAACGCTGGGGCAGGTGCTCCATCCAGAAGTGGTTGTCGAAATGCAGGTCCAGCAACGTGCCGTCCATGTCCAGCAGAACGGTATCGATGTCGGACCAGGGTAATGAAGGCATGGCAACGTCTCGGGCAGTAGAAAGATTTCTGGCGTAAACAAACGGGAAAGCCGCGTTATAGTAGCGCGTTCACGCCAAGGAGCTTTGCATGCGCCAGAAACCCACCATACTCGCCCGCGAAATTGTCGCCACCAGTCGATTGTTCTGCGTGGAGGAGCTGAAGCTGCGCTTTTCCAATGGCGTGGAGCGTACGTATGAGCGCCTGGTTGGCAAAGGGGCCGGGTACGGCGCGGTCATGATCGTGGCGATGCTCGATGCCGAGCATGCGGTGCTGGTCGAGGAGTATTGCGGCGGCACCGATGAATACGAAATGTCTTTGCCCAAGGGTTTGATCGAGCCGGGCGAAGACGTGTTGGCGGCGGCCGAGCGTGAGCTCAAGGAAGAGGCCGGGTTCGGCGCGCGACAGCTGGAGCACCTGACCGAGCTGTCGCTGTCCCCCGGTTACATGAGCCAGAAAATTCAGGTGGTGCTGGCCACCGACCTCTACGAAGCGCGCCTGGAAGGCGACGAGCCCGAGCCGATGCGGGTGGACAAGGTCAATCTGCGTGAACTCTCGGCGCTGGCGCAAAACCCGCAATTTACCGAAGGCCGTGCCTTGGCGGCGCTGTACCTGGCCCGAGACCTGTTGACTCAGCGCGGAGCGTTCCAGTCATGAATTTCCCGCATCCGTTGATGGCTCCGGTCATTGAGCTGGCCCTGCAGGCCGGTGATGCGATCCTGCCGTTCTGGCGCACAGGCACGGCCGTCACGGCGAAGGCTGATGATTCGCCGGTGACCGCTGCTGACCTGGCCGCCCACCACCTGATTCTGGCCGGGCTGACGGCGCTGGATCCGGGCATCCCGGTGCTCTCCGAAGAGGACGCCAACATTGCGCAAAGCGTGCGGGCCGGATGGCAGCGCTGGTGGCTGGTCGATCCGCTGGATGGCACCAAGGAGTTCATCAGCGGCAGCGAAGAGTTCACCGTCAACATCGCCCTGATCGAAAACGGTCGGGTGGTGTTCGGCGTGGTGTCGATGCCGACCAATGGTCGTTTCTATGTCGGCGGCGCCGGCCTCGGCGCGTGGCGTGGGGATAAAGGTGGTACGCCAGTGGCGATCAAGGTGCGTGATGCGCTAGCGCCCGGCGAGTCGTTCACCGTGGTGGCCAGCCGTCGCCATTCGAGCCCGGAGCAGGAGCGTTTGCTGGCCGGGTTGAGCGCCAGTCTTGGCGAGCTGCAACTGGCCAACATCGGCAGTTCGCTGAAGTTCTGTTTGCTGGCTGAAGGGGCGGCGGACTGCTATCCGCGCCTGGCACCGACTTCGCAGTGGGACACGGCGGCCGCCCAAGGTGTGCTGGAAGGTGCGGGCGGTGAGGTGCTGGAGTTGAGTGGTGAGCCGTTCAGCTATCCGGCGCGGAAGTCGCTGCTGAATACGTTCTTTCTGGCGTTGCCGGCGAAGGCGGCTTGGCGGGAGAAGCTGCTGGAACTGGCACGCGCATAAGATCGTTCCCGCGCGCTGATGCAAAATCCTTGTGGGAGCGAGCTTGCTCGCGATGGCGGTGGGTCAGGCAACTACAATGTGGGCCTGGACCACCCCATCGTCGGAACGCCGCCCGGAGCAAGCTCGCTCCCACAGGTTTTGTGGTGGTCCCGATTTAGCGGTGCAACACGTACTGCCCGACAAACCTCACCGCATCCTCATCACGGCCTTCATTGACGACCCGCGTATGCAGCGTCAACCGCGCTCGGCTGTACCGCTGGAACGTGGTCAAGAATTTCTTCCAGATCACCGGATCCGGTGCCTGGCAAATGGCGTTGGCATCGCCCGTCACCGGCAGCGGATAGCTGATCTGCCCTTCCTGAATCACGATGTGCCCGTCCGTGATGCCTTCTTCCTTGAGGCGCAGATGCAGCCAGCCCCAACCGGCCAGGACCGCGCCGCAATACAGGCTGCCGCCGAACATGGTGCTCTTGTGGTTGACGTTGGCTTCCAGCGGCAAGTGCAGGCGCAGTTGCTGGTCATGCCAGTCGAGCACTTTGAGGCCCATGTCCCGGGTGAGGGGAATGTCGTGATGGAGGACTGATTCCAGTTGTCGACTGTCGCGGCTCATTCAGGGGGCCTCTTGTTTGAAGTGGATGATTGCACGGTAGCTCAGTCGAGGTCGTCAGGGTGGGCCGAAGCGCCACTGTCCGAGAAGCTCAAACCGTGTTTGCGCAGTTTGTCGTGCAGGGTCTTGCGCGGAATGCCGAGGGCTTCGGCGACGCTGCGCACGGAGCTGTGCGAGCGCGCCAGTTCGGCAGCGATGAGGGTTTTTTCGAAGTTCTCCACTTGCTCGCTCAAACCGCCGCTGACCACTTCAACGCTATTGCCAGCGCCGCCTTCCGGCGTGCTGTTGTCGAGGGCCAGTTCCAGCCCGAGGGCAAAACGCTCGGCCGCATTTTGCAACTCGCGCACGTTGCCGGGCCAGGTGTGGCGCAGCAGCAAGGCACGTTGTCCCGGTTGCAGTTCATGGGGCGGCAAGCCGTGGCGGGCACTGGCTTCGTCGGCGAAATGCTGGAACAGCATCAGCGCATCTTCGCCCCGTTCGCGCAGGGGTGGAATCCGCAGCGGCGCGACGTTCAGGCGGTAATACAAGTCGGCACGGAAGCGCCCTTGGTCCGCTGCCTGGCGCAGGTCTTCCTTGGTCGCGGCGATGATGCGGATGTCTAGCGGAATCAGTTGATTGCCGCCCAGGCGCTCGACCACACGCTCCTGCAGCAAGCGCAGCAATTTGACCTGCACATCCAGGCTCATGCTTTCGATTTCATCGAGGAACAAGGTGCCGCCATTGGCGAATTCGAACTTGCCGATGCGGCGTTTCTGCGCGCCAGTGAAGGCGCCGGGCTCGTGGCCGAACAGCTCGCTTTCGACCACTGATTCGGCCAGGGCACCGGCATTGATCGCCACGAACGGACCGTTGCGACGGCCCGATAGATCGTGCAGCGCCCGGGCCACGACTTCTTTGCCGGCGCCGGTTTCGCCGAGGATCAGCACGTCGGCCCTGGTCGCGGCCAGGGCGCCGATCTGCTCGCGCAGGCGCAGCATCGAAGGTGAGTGGCCCACCAGGCGGGCGCTCAACTCATTGCGGTCGCTCAAGGCCAACCGCAGGCTGCGGTTGTCCAGCACCAGTCGGCGCAGGGCCAACGCGCGGCGCACGCTGTCGAGCAAGGCGTCGCTGGCGAACGGCTTCTCGAGAAAGTCATAGGCCCCGGCGCGCATGGCCTGCACCGCGAGTGGCACGTCGCCGTGGCCGGTGATCAGCAGCACTGGCAATTCAGGGTCCTGGGCGTGCAGCTCTGTCAGCAGTTCCAGACCGTCCATGCCGGGCATGCGGATGTCGCTGACCACCACACCCGGCCAGTCGCGCTCCAGTTGCCCGGCCAGGCCCTTGGCTTCGGCCAGCGGCAGGATCTTCAAGCCGGCCAGATCCAGCGTCTGGCTCAAGGCCTGGCGCAAGTGGGGATCGTCGTCGATCAACACGACCTGAATGCGGTTGTCGATGGTCATGCACTTCGGTCCTCGGACGGTTGCAGGCTCACGCCTGGTGCGCCTGCGCGCAGCTTCAGGGTAATCAGGGCGCCGCCTTCCTTGTGGTTGGCGAACGACAGTTCACCGCCGAAGGCGCGCATCAGCGTTTCGCAAATCGCCAGCCCCAAGCCCAGGCCCTGGGTTCGGGTCTTGGTGGTGTAGAACGGCTCGCTGGCGCGTCCAAGGGCCTCCATGCAAAAGCCCGGGCCGTTGTCGCGAATGTACAGGTTGACGCCTTCGGCCGTGGATTGGGCACTCAACCAGAGTTTACGTGGCGGGCCTTTTTCCGTCAGGGCGTCCAGGGCGTTGGCCAGCAGGTTGCCGAGCACCTGGCGCAGGCGGGTTTCCCCGGCCTCGACCCACAGGGTGGCGGCGGGCAGATCACGGATCAGCTCGACGTCCATGCTGCGTCGGCGCTTGGCCAGCAAGGCCAGGGCATCATCCAGCGCCGGTTGCAGGGCCACGCTTTCCGGGGCATGCCGGTCGCGCCGGGCAAAGGCGCGCAGGTGGGCGATGATCGAGGCCATGCGACCGGTCAATTCGCTGATCAGCTTGAGATTGCCGCGGGCGTCGTCGGTGCGCTGGTGGTCGAGCAATATCTCAGCGTTTTCCGCGTAGCTGCGAATCGCTGCCAGCGGCTGATTGAGTTCATGGCTGATGCTCGCCGACATGGTGCCCAGGGCCGACAGTTTGCCGGCCTGGACCAGATCGTCCTGGGCGCGGACCAGTTCCTGCTGGGCCTGTTCGCGTTCCAGTACTTCCTGTTTCAGGCGCCGGTTCAGGCCTTCGAGATCGCTGGTGCGCTCGGCGACCCGGCCTTCCAGTTCGCGGCGGGCCTTGGCTTCGAAAGCAATGCGTTCGAGGTAATGGCGGCGGCGCTGCATCATCAGGCCAAGCAACAGCATCAACACCAGCAGCGTTGCACCGCCGATGGCGACCACCGTGCGCACCGGCCGGTCGATCAAGGTGCGCGGGGCGAGGATACTGACATTCCAGCCGGTTTCGGCGATCTGCTGGGTCTGGGTCAGCCAGGCATTGGGGTTGAGCTCCAGCGGTTTGGGCTCGCGGGTTGGATAGGGCTGGATCGCGGTGATGGCCTTGCTTTCGGCCTCGCTCAACGGACGGGTCGAGCGGAATCTCCACTCCGGTCGCGAGGTGAGAATGACCACGCCGTTGTGGTCGGTCAGCAGCAGTTGTTCCGGGGTTTTGCCCCAGAGGCTTTCGGTGTGGTCGAGGTCGACCTTGACCACCAGCACACCGACGATTTTTTCGCCGTCGCGCACGCCGGCGGCGAAGAAGTAGCCGCGCTTGGCGGAGGTGGTACCCAAGCCAAAGAAGCGCCCGAGCCGCCCGGCCATGGCTTCACTGAAATACGGCCGGAAGGAAAAATTGCGCCCGACGAAACTGTCGTGCTTGTCCCAGTTGGAGGCGGCCAGCGTCTTGCCCGTGGCGTCCATCAGGTACATGACTTCGGCACCGGTCTGGGTGGCGATATTTTTCAGCAGGCGGTTGGCATTGCCCTGGGTGACGCCATCGTCCGGGGTGCCGACAACGGCGCCCAGGGCCGGCAGGTCACCAAGGATTTGCGGCAACACTTCATAGCGGTGCAGGGTGCCCAACAGGTTGGCGACGTAGAGGTCGAGGGTCTGACGATTCTGGCTGGCCAGTTCGCTGCGGTAATAGCGCTCGGCCAGGTGCTCCAGCGGCCACAGCAACGGCGCCAGGCACAGTGCCAGCAGGGCCAGGCTGCGCCAACGGGGTCTGGGGGGGAGAGTCGGTTTCATGAGCAGCATGCGCCTGTGGGTACAGGCGCATTATGCCTAGGCTTGCCCGCCTTGGGTCAGCGGCATCTTGAAAGGCGAGCTTGCGCCGGCCTTTCAGGCAAAGACGTCGGCGTCCTTGAAAAACACGCCGGCCTGATCTTTGGCCGACAGTTGCGGCGTGCCTTCGAGTTGCCAGTCGATGGCCAGGTCCGGGTCGTCCCAGCGAATGCTGCGTTCGGCCGATGGCGTGTAGTAGTCGGTGGTTTTGTACAGGAACTCGGCAAATTCGCTCAGTACAACGAACCCGTGGGCAAAACCTTCCGGGACCCAGAGCTGCCGATGATTGGCGGAGGATAGCCGCACGGCGACCCATTTGCCGAAATGCGGCGAACTGCGACGGATGTCCACGGCGACGTCCAGCACTTCACCGACTGTGACGCGGACCAGTTTGCCCTGGGTATTTTCCAGCTGGTAATGCAGGCCGCGCAGCACACCCTTCTGCGAACGGGAGTGATTGTCTTGAACGAATTCAGTGTCCAGCCCGGTGGCCTCTTTGAAGGCCCTGGCGTTGAAACTCTCGTAGAAGAAACCACGCTCGTCACCAAAGACCTTGGGTTCGAGGATCAGAACACCGGGCAGGTCGGTGGTCACTACGTTCATGGTGGGCTCTCCAGTTGCATGCGTTTAATGGTCGCCATTCTTGCGCAAAGTGCGATGCGAGGCGAGTGCCAGAACCAAAACCTGTGGGAGCGGGCTTGCTCGCGAAGAGGGCGTGTCAGTCACATTCAGGCTGCCTGTCACCCCGCCTTCGCGAGCAAGCCCGCTCCCACAATTGCCCTCCTACCGGCTTGCGGGGGGTTGCGTATCGCCCGAAGCAGTGGCGATATAGGCGCCTAATAAAATTTCAGGGGTTGTTGTATGCCGCTCGCCACGTTGATTCATCGCGCCAGTTTGCCCAGCCCGCAGGTATCTGCGGAGCAAGCGCTAGAGCTGCTGGAGGAACATTACGGGTTCAGCGGCAGACTGCAGGCCCTCGGCAGCCAGCAAGACCTGAACTACCGCGTCGACAGCGAGCGGGGACGTTTCGTCCTGAAAATCTGCCGTGGCGACTACTCGGTCGTTGAGCTTCAGGCGCAGCATGCCGGGCTCAAGCACTTGGGCGCGCACCCCGATGTCCATGTGCCGCGTGTTATCGCGGCGAAAAACGGTGCAGAGCTGCTGTCTCTGGACGTGGGCGGCCAGGCAGTGCACGTTCGCCTGCTCGACTACATCGAAGGCCAGCCGCTGACGAGCCTTGGCCATTTCAACCCGACGGTGGTGTCCGGTTTCGGTCGCCTGTGCGGTGAAATGGACCTGGCCCTGGCGGACTTCGACCATCCGGGCCTGATACGAACCCTGCAATGGGACGCCCGCCACGCTCACGCCCTGATCGCGCACTTGCTGCCGGTGATCAAGGATGAAGCCCAGCGCAAACTGATCGTCGAAGCATCCGCACAAGCCGAGCGGCATTTGCAGCCACTGGAAGCCAAACTGCCGGTGCAGGCCATTCACATGGACATCACTGACGACAACGTGGTGTGGCAGCGCGATGCGCAACGCCATTGGCAACTGCAAGGCGTGATCGATTTCGGTGATCTGGTGCGTACCTGGCGCATTACCGATCTGTCGGTCACCTGCGCCGCGCTGCTGCATCATGGCGAGGGCGATCCGTTCTGCATTTTGCCGGCAATCCAGGCGTACCACGCGGTCAACCCCTTGCAACACGAAGAGCTGCTGGCGCTGTGGCCGCTGATCGTCGCCCGTGCGGCGGTGCTGGTGCTCAGTGGCGAACAGCAGGTCAGCATCGATCCGGGCAATGCCTACAGTCGCGATAACCTGGTCCATGAATGGGAAATCTTCCGGGTGGCCACGTCGGTGCCGTTGGCATTGATGGAAGCGGCGATCCTCACTGCCGTCGGCCAGAACCTGCCGACCATTGGCAGTGAAGGCTTTGCACCGCTGTTGCCAAGCCTGGTGGGGCGAGAGTTCGCCTTGATCGACCTGGGGGTGCTCAGCCCGCATTTCGAGGCCGGGAACTGGGAGCAAGAGGGAGTCGATCAGCGCCTGCTGGATGAGGCGGCTGCGGCGCATGGCCTGGCGGCCAGTCGCTATGGACAGTACCGCCTGTCCCACACCCGCCCGGACAGCGCCACTGAACCGGACACTTGCCCCTTGCACGTCGAGTTGCGTGTGCCTCAGGGCACGACGGTCGAAGCACCGTTTGCCGGTGTGGTGCACCAGCCGTTGGCGGGCGTGCTGCAACTGGACGGCCCGCAATTGAGTGTGCGGCTTTGGGGTGTCACGCCGTCGCTGCACAGTGGCGCGGCGCTGGTCAAAGGCCAGGTGCTGGGTTCGGTCAGCGGGCCGTTGATCGTGCAGTTGAGCCGTGGTGCGTCGATCGATGCGCCGTTGTTCTGCACACCATCGCGCGCCGCTGCCTGGCAGGCACTGTGCCCATCTCCTGCGGCACTGCTGGGGCTGGCCTGTGATGCCGAAGCAGAACTCGACGGCGCGACCTTGCTGGCCCGGCGTGACGCCAGTTTCGCCCGTACGCAAAAACATTATTACGTCGACCCGCCGCGCATCGAGCGTGGCTGGCGCAACCATTTGATCGACATGCAGGGGCGCTCCTACCTCGACATGCTCAACAACGTCGCGGTATTGGGCCACGGTCATCCGCGCATGGCGGCGGTCGCCAGTCGCCAGTGGTCGTTGCTCAACACCAACTCGCGTTTCAACTACGCGGCCGTGGCCGAGTTCTCCGAACGCTTGCTGAAACTGTCCCCTGACGGCATGGACCGCGTGTTCCTGGTCAACAGCGGCAGCGAAGCCAACGACCTGGCGATTCGCCTGGCGTGGGCCTACAGCGGCGGCCGCGACATGCTCAGCGTGCTGGAGGCTTATCACGGCTGGACGGTAGGTGCCGACTCGGTGTCGACCTCGATCGCCGACAACCCCAAGGCCTTGAGCAGCCGCCCGGACTGGGTACATCCGGTGACCGCGCCAAACACCTATCGCGGTGAATTCCGTGGCCCCGACAGTGCGCCGGATTATGTGCGCAGCGTCGAGCACAACCTGGCGAAAATCGCCGAGCAGAAACGCCAACTGGCCGGTTTCATCTGCGAACCGGTGTACGGCAATGCCGGTGGTATCTCGCTGCCACCGGGCTATTTGAAGCAAGTCTATGGCATGGTCCGGGCCCAGGGTGGCGTGTGCATCGCCGACGAAGTGCAGGTCGGCTACGGACGCATGGGCGATTTCTTCTGGGGCTTCGAAGAGCAAGGCGTGGTGCCGGACATCATCACCATGGCCAAAGGCATGGGCAACGGCCAGCCACTGGGCGCGGTCATCACCCGCCGGGAAATCGCCGAGGCACTGGAGGCCGAGGGTTATTTCTTCTCGTCCGCCGGTGGCAGCCCGGTCAGCTGCCAGGTCGGCATGGCCGTGCTGGACGTGATGGAAGAGGAAAAACTCTGGGAGAACGCCCAGATCGTTGGCGGCCACTTCAAACAGCGCCTCGAAGCGTTGATCGATATTCATCCGTTAGTGGGCGCGGTGCACGGTTCCGGTTTCTACCTGGGCGTCGAGTTGATCCGCAACCGCGAAACCCTGGAGCCGGCCACCGAGGAAACCACCGCACTGTGCGATCGCTTGCGCGAGCTGGGGATCTTCATGCAGCCGACCGGCGATTATCTGAACATCCTCAAGATCAAGCCGCCGATGGTTACTTCGCGCCAAAGCGTGGATTTCTTCGTGGACATGCTGTCGAAGGTGCTGGCGGAAGGCCTGTAAACACATTCCCCCCTGTGGGAGCGAGCTTGCTCGCGATAGCGGTCTTTCAGTCGAAAAATCTGTGACTGACACGGCCCCATCGCGAGCAAGCTCGCTCCCACAGAGGTGGTGATGTTAATTCGATTGATATCGGCTTTCTGTCGGTTATTTTTGTAGTTGTGGATTGAAGGTGCTTTAAAAGCCGATATTTATCGGATATAAAGTGACCAGTCCACGGCGTGTACCCATGCGCTTTCTTTTCTGTCAGGCATCAACGCCACTCCGGAGTCCTGAGTCATGACCACGTTGAACAGCACCCCTCGCGCCGACGGCTTCTACATGCCAGCCGAATGGGCACCCCAAACCCAGACCTGGATGATCTGGCCCGAGCGCCCGGACAACTGGCGCCTGGGTGGCAAGCCGGCACAGGCCGCCCACGTGGCCGTGGCCAAGGCCATCGCCCGTTTCGAACCGGTCACGGTGGCGGTCTCCGCCGGCCAGTACGAAAACGCCCGTGCCCGTCTGGATGTGCCGAATATTCGCGTAGTGGAAATGTCCAGTGACGACGCCTGGGTCCGCGACTCCGGTCCGACTTTCGTCATCAATAACAGTGGCGAAGTCCGTGGCGTGAACTGGGACTTCAATGCCTGGGGCGGTTTTGACGGCGGCCTGTATTCGCCGTGGAACCGTGACTCGCAGGTCGGCGGCAAGATCCTCGAGATCGAGCGCAGCCCGCGTTACCGCACCGAAGGCTTCGTACTTGAAGGCGGTTCGATTCACGTCGACGGCGAAGGCTCGCTGATCACCACCGAAGAATGCCTGCTCAACCGCAATCGCAACCCGCACCTGAACCGCGAAGAAATCGAAGCGGTCCTGAGTGCGAACCTGGCTGTGGATAAAATCATCTGGCTGCCGGATGGCTTGTTCAACGACGAAACCGACGGCCATGTGGATAACTTCTGCTGCTACGTGCGTCCGGGTGAAGTGCTGCTGGCCTGGACCGATGATCCGCAGGACCCGAACTACCCGCGCTGCCAGGCGGCGATGAACGTGCTGCAAAGCAGCACCGACGCCAAGGGTCGCCCGTTCACGGTGCACAAAATGCCGATCCCGGGCCCGCTGTTTGCGACCGAGGAAGAATGTGCCGGCGTCGATCCGGTGGACGGTACTCAGGAACGTAACCCGACTGTGCGTCTGGCCGGTTCCTATGTGAACTTCCTGATCGTCAACGGCGGCATCATTGCGCCGTGCTTTGACGACCCGCAGGATGGCCCGGCAAAGGAAATCCTGCAGAACCTGTTCCCACAGCATGAAGTGGTGATGGTGCCTGGTCGCGAACTGTTACTGGGGGGCGGCAATATTCACTGCCTTACCCAGCAGCAACCCGCGCCGCACAAGGAGTGAGTGAGGTTGTAACATCTTGAGTTGACTGCGAAATTTCTCAAGCTGTAAATCAGCCTCCCGCCATGCACAGAGCCCGCAGCCCTTCAGGGTTGCGGGCTTTTTTGTATCTGCCAGGCCACACTTCAGACACCTTGGCACAGCTCTTGTATCTCTGCGGTTGTAACTCGGGGAGGGGGAGGACTTCGATGTTCTGTCATAAACCTTGGATAAGTTAGCCGCTCACAAACCGGGAGAGAGCGCTGAAATGAACGCCGAAGTGAACGTAGTGAGCGACAAGGCGTTGCATCCCCTGGCCGTAAACAGCGAATCGCTCCAGATTCTGGCGCACTGGTTCAAGTCCAATGGAATGCGTCAGATCAGTGAAACTGATCCGCGCCGGACGATGATCGAGCGTTACCCTGCTGGTTTATTCAGCGAGGCGGAACTGGATGCGTTGTGGGATGTAATGGAAGGATAAGAAGAACAACAACGGATTGATCAAGAAAAAGCGCTGCCAGGATGGCAGCGCTTTTTTTTCAGCACACTGAACCCTGTGGGAGCGGGCTTGCTCGCGAAAGCGGTGTGTCAGCATCGTTGCCATTGGCTGACACCACGCCTTCGCGAGCAAGCCCGCTCCCACAGGTTTTTTGGTGTCTAGAAGCTGTAGGTGCCCGTCACCACCAAACTACGCGGTGCCCCCGGCTGGATCTGGAATGCACTGGTCGCCGACGAGTAATACGTCTTGTCGCTGATATTGTTCAGCGCTGCGCGCAAATCCCAATCCTTTTGACGGAAGCCTGCCAAGGCGTCCCAGCGGCCATAACCTGGCAACACGACGGTGTTGAGGTTGTCGGCATAGCGGTCGCCAACCAGGGTCAGGCCGGTTTCGGCGTACCAGCCCATTTCCGGTTTCCAGGTCAGGAACAGGCTGCCGTTGTGCTTGGCCACGTTGTTGATGCGCTTGCCTTCCAGGCCGTTGTTGTCCTTTTCGATGGTTGCGTCCTGCAGACCCACGCCACCGCGCACATACCAGTTGCCGGTAATCCTGCCGGCGGCTGTCAGCTCGATGCCGCGTGAACGTTGCAGCCCGGAAAGCAGGGTAATGGTCGGGTTGTTCGGATCGCTGGTGCGGCGGTTGTAGAGCTCCAGCTCGTAGATGGCCAGCGTGGTACTCAAGCGATCGTCGAGCCAGTCACTCTTGACCCCGATTTCCTTCTGTTTGGTCAGCTCCGGGCTCAGGTCATTGCTGTTGCCCGCAGCGCCTGGAGTGATGCCGATCAAGCCTCCACCGACCGGCGAGAACGTCTTGCTCCAGGACGCGTAGAAGGAGTGATTTTGCAGCGGCGTCCAGACCACGCCAACGCGAGGGCTGGTGCTATGGCTGTCACGGTCTTCGGAAATGTTGCGCACCTTGTTGGTCGACTCGATATCGAACGTGTCGTAACGCAGGCCGGCGAGCAACTGCCATTGATCGTTCAGGCGCAGTTGATCCTGCACATACACCGCCCGGCTTTCGACCTCGGTATGGGTGTTGCTCGACACCACCATGCGCCCGGTATGACGCAAATTGCGGTCGGGGGCGTACAGGTCCAGCGCCGGCACCGGGGAGCTGCCCGGCCCGGAAGTGGCGGCGGTGTACAGCAGCGGGTCGCGTCGCTGGCTGCCGATCTCGATGCCGGTGAGCAAGCGGTGCTCCAGGCCGAAAGTATCGAAGCCACCTTCCAGCTCGACGTTGTTGTAGACGTTGCGGGTATTCAGGTCCTGCTGCCAGTGCTGGCGCGTGACCTTGTTGGTGGCCGGGACATAGCCGCTCAAGTAAGTATTGTCGAAATCGCTGTCGAGCTTGAACACACCCAGGGTCTGGCGCAGTTGCCAGTTGTCGCTCAGTTCATAGGTGAGTTTCGAACGCAGGGATTGCGCCTTGTCGTCGATGAAATCGTTTTCACTGCCGTAGGTGGTATCGCGTCCTACGTCGGCCGGGCGACCGTCTACACCGGGGATGCCACGATCTGGCGTGCGGTTGTAGCGGCTGTATTCGTACTGCACCAACCAGTTCAGGTCGGGTGTCAGCTGCCAGCTCATCGAGGGTGCGAACAGCTGGCGATTGCCACTCACTCCATCGCGGAAGCTGTTCTCGTCCATGTTGCCCATGTTCAGGCGCAGGCTGATGTTCTCGGAAGGATCGGTACTGAGGTCGGCATACAGGCTGCGCAAGTCCTCGCTACCGCCTTGGGCCTCAAGGGTCGAGCGGCGACCGAACTCGGGCAGTTTGCTCACCCGGTTGACGATCCCGCCCTGGCTGCCACGGCCATACAACACGGCGGCAGGGCCTTTCAGGACGTCGATGCGTTCGATGTTGTGCAAGTCGCGCACGTACTGGCTGTCGTCGCGGATGCCATCGAGATAGAAATCGTTGCTGGCGTCGAAACCGCGGATGCGCAGGCTGTCGAAGCGTGTGTCGGCGCCGCTGCTGACGTTGGGGATGCCACTGAGCGCCGTGCCCAGATCGTTGGTGCCGTAATCCATCACGTTCGAGGTTTTGATCGAGTCGATGGTTTGTGGCACGTAGCGCAACGGCGTGGCGGTCCGGGTCGCTGTGTTGGTTTCTGTCACGCGCGGGTCGTCGGCTTCAGCTTCGGCGCTGATCGATGTCGCAGGCAAGGTGGTCGGTGCAGCATAGGAAAAACCGGCAGACAACAAGGCAGAGAGCCCAAGGCTGTAGGGCGCAAGGCGAAAAGGGGCAGGCATTGAAGAGCGCATCCGTAGGATTTTTAGGTTGAAGCATGTGGAGGGCGCGAATAGTAATGCTTGTCATTTGCTGTCGTTAGTAGTTATTGAGAACTGGTCTCATTTGATTGTTTCGAATTGTTTCTGGGTTGATACAAAGGGTTTACGCAGTCATTCGACCGATTCAAGCAACAGACTGAAAGCTGATACGGCGTTTTTCCGGGGTTGCTACGGCACTAATCTGTCGACATCGAATTTTCCTGAATTTCTCTCGGAGCTTTCCCATGATCCTGCACTACATCTATGACCCGTTGTGCGGTTGGTGCTACGGCGCCAAACCGCTGGTGCAAGCCGCCCAGGCTGTGCTGCCCGTGCTTGCCCACGGCGGCGGCATGATGACGGGGGCCAATCGGCAAAGGGTTTCGCCACAACTGCGCAGTTACGTCATGCCCCATGACCGGCGCATTGCCGAATACAGCGGGCAGCCGTTCGGTGAAGCTTATTTCGAAGGTTTGCTGCGAGATCACAGCGCCGTGTTCGACTCGGCTCCACCCATCGCTGCGGTGCTGGCTGCCGAGCAAATGGCAGGTCGCGGGCTGGAGTTGCTGGGGCGTTTGCAAAGTGCTCACTACGTGGAAGGGCGCCGCATCGCCGACGATTCGGTACTGTTTGAACTGGCCAATGATATGGGGTTGGACCCTCAAGCCTTCGAAAGAGCCTTCGGGGCAGCCGACACGGAAGGCCATATCAAGGACAGCCGGGCTTTGCTGGCCAAGCTGGGCGGCCAGGGGTTTCCGACCCTGGCGCTTGAACACAATGGCCAATTCACCCTGATCGATATCGGGCCCTGGCTGGGCAAACCCCAGGCATTTGCACAGTGGCTGGGTCAGTCGCTGCCGGAGCAGCACTCATCCCATTCCGTAGCAGCCTGTGGTCTCGAAGGTTGCGCCGATTGAATATTCCTGCCGCGTAAAGCAATTTCTTAGACGTTTTTCGCCTATTTCTAGAAGATTCATGAAATTGACACGTCGTTAAGGGCGCCGCTACGATTCGGCCCAACGCCTGTGGCCGACCGCCACGACTCAAAAACAATAAAAGGCCCGCCGCGAGACATCGTGGGCGGGCCTTTTTGTTTTCGCCTCGAAATAAGAGCGCAATAGCGCCGTTTCGGCCATTCGACACAGCGCGTATCAACCGCATCAAGGAAAAAACAAAATGTTGAACAAGAGAATCAGCCTGATTGCTCTGGGGATGTTGAGCGCTACACAGGCCATGGCGAACGACCAGGCCGAATCCAAGGGTTTCGTTGAAGACAGCAGCCTCAAAGTGCTGCTGCGCAACGCCTACATCAACCGTGACTACAAAGACGGCAACCCGGATAAATCCGAGTGGGGCCAAGCGGCCATCGGCACGTTCTCGTCTGGCTTCACCCAAGGCACCGTGGGCGTGGGTGTGGACGCTTTCGGCCTGTACGCATTGAACCTGGAGCGCAGTGAAGACCGTAGCGGCGCGCAAGGCATCGACTTCTTCAAAAAGGGCGACAGCGGCCAGCCGGCGGACGACCTGTCCAAGGGCGGCGCAGCGATCAAGTTCCGCCTGTCCAGCACCACCCTGACCTACGGCGACCAGATGCCGGCCTTGCCGGTGCTGAGCTACGACAACTCGCGCCTGCTGCCGGAAAGCTACACCGGTACCCTGATCACCTCCAGGGAGATCAAAGGCCTGCAACTGGACGCCGGTCGCTTCACCGCCGAATCGCGTAAAAGCGCCGAAGGCCGTGACAGCGGTGGCTTGAAGTCGATCAACGTATTGGGTGGTAGCTACCAGTTCACCGAACAATTCAAGGCGGCGCTGTACGCTTCCGACGTCGAAGACGTGCTGAAGAAGCAATACGTGAACGCCAACTACGTGTTCCCGATCGACAAGGCTCAGTCCCTGACCCTGGACTTCAACGGCTACCGCACCAAGCTGGACGACTCCTATGTCCGCGAAAACGGTATCACCGGCGACGACAACAAAATCTGGAGCCTGGCGGCTACCTTCATCACCGGTCCGCACTCGTTCACCCTCGCGCACCAGCGCAGCACCGGTGACAGCAACCTGGGCTACGCCTACGGCGGCTACCAGAAAGATCAAGGCCGCATCGGCGACGGTGGCAACACCATCTACCTGGCGAACTCCTACTGGTCCGACTTCAACGCCGAGGACGAACGCAGCTGGCAACTCGGCTACGGCCTGGACTTCAGCACCTTCGGTGTACCGGGCCTGAGCTACAACTTCGCCTACGTACGCGGTGACAACATCACCACGTCCACCAGCGAAGGCGGCACCGAGCGCGAGATCTTCAACCAGATCAAATACGTCGTCCAAAGCGGCCCGGCCAAAGACCTCAGCGTGAAACTGCGCAGCTCGGTCCTGCGCGTGTCGCAGAAGTCCAGCGAGTACAACGTCAGCGGCAATGAAGTGCGTGTGTTTGTGGATTACCCGATCAATATTTTCTGATGATGGGGTGTGGTAGCGAGGCCTGATCAGAGGCTGAGAAAGAAAAAGCCCCGACTGGTTCGGGGCTTTTTTGTGGCTCATAGGAATTTTCCAAACGGTTCTTTCAATGGCAATGGCAATGGCGATGCCCTTCAAGATTGTCGGAAGTCTCTGAGGGAAAAAGAGGATCCTCCTGATTTCTCGTGACGATTCAACAGGCTGAAATAGCAGTTGTTACCGTTAGAGATCACCGAATGAAAGTTCCGGGGGTAAAGGAAGCTCCTGATCAGGAAAGCTGGAAGGATCTAGGTTTGCCGGATCTGCGGGACATATCGATACCCTTGGAAACCAAGGGGGTTCGAGAGCTACCAGGGGCCGTTGATGTCTGCTCCGCTCTAAGGCAAGTAGCGCTAGGTTTTGGATTGCATGAAGGGACTGACACGGTGCTGATCGAGACGCCATATTTACCCGTGACGGTTCGGCATGAGCATCTACGTCACATTGTGGAAAAACGCCCTAACGCCCGAGAGCGCTTCACTGAGTTTGCTGTAGATACCCTGAAAAATCCCTTGGAAATCTGGCGGGTTTCCTACAGCGATGGCTCCTATCGTCTCGCCTTCATAGGCGCGTACCACACAAAGTACCAAATGTTGGTAGTGATCCATGTTGACCGTGGGTATGTACTTTGGAACTTCATGAATTGTGACAAAAAGGCGCTGAACAAGCACCGGCACGGCGGGTTGGTTTATCAACGTTACCTATTATCCAAACAAAAAAAGCAGCCTGATTAGGCTGCTTTTTTTGAGAAGCTTGCTTGATATTGTGCTCCCTCAAGCAAGGGAGAAGAGGTCTCACCCGAGCGCTGATTTTCAGGTCATCAACGGGGTTCCTAACGCCGACTATTGCCACCTGAAGGCAGTCGGTTTCGCGCTCTTGTGCAGATTTTCTGTCACGGATGACGCTTGTGTCAACCCGAGCGGTAGCCTTGAGGTTGTGTTGGTCAGGTCGGCGAAGTCGCGCATATCGACATCTACGATGGAGACCAATACAAAATGGAGAAATTGATCGAAGCTACTGAAGAATGTGATTCCTCGGCGGAGATGCGGATAGCAGGTGTGCGCGACCCTCTGAATGAGAGCCGCATCAGCTCTATCGCGCAGGGTGAGACTTAACAAATGCATTCTCGATTCAACGCGAACGTGTCGTCCTCAGCGACATGTCCCGAAGACGTGTCGCAAAAAGTGGAAAATTGCGACACGTAAGCAAATGGACGACAGAAAAAACGGTATTGAGTCCTACAGCAATCATTACACCACGTAACGAATGAAGTTCCCGCTCCCACCTTTATCCCCTCCCGCCAACCCCATACATTCATCTCCAACACCTCTCCCATCATCCCGACGGGAAGGTCACTGGAGTTGCCCTCATGCCTTTCGTAACCGTACGCATCACTCGCGATGGCGTTACCACTGAGCAGAAAGCTCAGGTGATCGCCGAAATCACTGAAACACTGGAACGCGTCCTCAACAAGCGCCCTGACCTGACCCACATCGTGATCGAGGAAGTCGACACCGATAACTGGGGTTACGCCGGTATCACCACCACCCAGTACCGCAAGCAACTGGCCGAGGCGGAGGGCAAGTCATGACGTCCTCCATCACCATCGATTTCATCTCCGATGTGGTGTGCCCCTGGTGCGCGCTGGGGGCGACGGCGCTGGAGCAGGCGATCGAGAACGTGGCTGGGGAAGTTTCGGTCGAGCTGACCTACAAGCCGTTCGAATTGAACCCGAATATGCCGGCTGAAGGTGAGCTAGCGGTCGAGCACCTGATGCGCAAATACGGGCGCACGGCTGAAGACGTCGCCGCCGGCAAGGCCATGCAGATCGCTCGCGGCGAGGCCATCGGCTTCAAATTCGATCTGGAGAAGCGCACGCATTTCTACAACACCTTTGATTCGCACCGCTTGCTGCTGTGGGCGTTGCAGGAAGGGCGGCAAGTCGAGCTGAAGAAGGTGCTGCTGCGGGGCTATTTCAGCGAAGGCCAGAACCCGAGTGATCACCAGGCGCTGGTGAGTCTGGCGACTGAAGCGGGGCTGGACGGGGCAGCTGCACAAGAGGTGCTGGCGTCCGGTGCGTTCGCTGCTGAGGTGCGGGAGCTTGAAGCGTACTACCAGCAGCGCGGCATCAATTCGGTGCCGGCCATGGTGCTGAACGGTCGCCACCTGGTGTCCGGCTCGCAATCGGTCGAGTACTACGAACAGATGTTGAGAGAAATGGCCAAGGCACATGCCGACGCTTGATTACAGATTTTCTACCCCACTTTTAATTGTCAGAGGTCTTCATCATGAGCATTTCGAAAAAAGTCATCGTCATCACCGGCGCATCCCAAGGTCTCGGCGACGGTATGGTCAAAGCCTTTCGTGAACTCGGTTACCGGATCGTCGCCACTTCGCGTTCGATCAAGCCGTCCACCGATCCGGACATTCTCACCGTGGCCGGTGACATCGGTGAGCCGGAAACTGCCCGGCGCGTCATCCGTGAAGCGATGTCCCGTTTCGGTCGCATCGATACCCTGGTCAACAACGCCGGGATCTTCATCGCCAAGCCGTTCACCGCGTACACCGCAGAAGACTACGCCAATGTGTTGTCGGTGAACGTCAATGGCTTCTTCTACATCACCCAACTCGCCATCGCCGAGATGGAAAAGCAAGGCAGCGGCCACGTCGTCAACATCACCACCAGCCTGGTGGACCACGCCATCGACGGCGTGCCATCGGTGTTGGCTTCACTGACCAAGGGCGGCCTCAACGCGGCCACCAAATCCCTGGCCATCGAATACGCCAAGCGCGGGATTCGGGTGAACGCGGTCAGCCCTGGCATCATCAAGACGCCGATGCACGGCGCAGAAACCCATGAAGCACTGGGCAATCTGCACCCGGTCGGGCACATGGGCGAGATAGACGATATTGCGCAGGCGGTCGTGTATCTGGACGGCGCCAAGTTTGTTACTGGCGAAATCCTGCACGTGGATGGCGGGCAGAGTGCAGGTCACTGAGGCCTGATTTTCCGGACGACAGAAACAACAAAGCCCTCGTATTTCTACGAGGGCTTTTTTTTGTAGGGTGCCGGCACCAGGAATCGCCCTCTGGAACTAGTGAATACAAGTGGCTTGTCCCGGCGTTTTTCCATGATTCACAGCACGATGAATCAATTCGCCATTCTCCAGGAGGAGCGCTTCACCAGACCGTACATCTAGATTATGATCGCGCTGCCGCCTGACCGTAATCCTCTATAACTACGGGCCATTCCCCCGATCGCTACCCGATTCTTACCTCGTTTGGCAGCAAATGCCGCGTTGGGCCTCCCGCACTGGCACCAATTATCCCAAGCGTATTGCGAATATTAGAAAAGATGATCTTTATAAAAAATAATAAGCTTTTCTCCTGCTTATACTTGCTGGCAGTCGTCATAACCATCGGCGTGGTGTACTCACTGGGCTTCCGGGAAGCGGCAAGCCAGATTGCGATGGCGCCCGAGCGCCTGAGAAACTTCACGTTCCCCATCTGGGAGCAACACGCTTTTTCGCAGCACGGTTTCCTCGTCTTCTATTCGATGGAGGACTACGCAAAAAAGATCGCGTATTCCAACCACTCCACGGCTTATCTGTTCTACATGTACGCCCTCTATAAAGTGGAAATGTATGTGTCGGCATTACCGATGAGAGTGACAGGGGCTTTCCTGAACATTATTTCGCTGGCAGGCGTTACGTTCTTTTTTCTGTCCCGTCTGGTGGAAAAGCGCCTGGCATTCGGTCAGGGGCTGCTGATTCTGTTATCGGTCGTATTCATGGTGTCGATGCCGGGATTCTGGATTACTTCGGCCAGATTCAACGTCGACAATACGTTCCCATTGATATTTGCGTTCCAGGCGCTGGCTGCGTTCTTGATCTGGAAAAATCCGCAACGGTCCGCAGCGGTCATGACCGTGATCGTGTTGTTTGCCGTGTTTTCTCCGATCTCGGCAGCGTTGCTGGGGCTCGCCTTGATGGTTTGGGCATGCCGCAGCGACGGTCTCGACAGACGGATGTGTCGTCTGGCATTGGTGGCCATCGTTGCGGCCGTTGCCTTCTATCTGCCGTCCCCACTGATATCGAAGGCTCTGGGTTTCACCTCGTCGAACAGCGGCTGGCTGTTTCGCGCTGGCCTGGATGGCGACACCACTTATTTCACCAACATCCTGAAGTCGGTACTTGTTCCGCAGTTCCCGCGGCCATTTGGGACCATCGCCGTGCCGATCCTGTTCCTGGTAGCCCAGTTGGCCTGTTTGCGCATGATCAAACGGCGTGAACCTGCCGGCGTTGCGGCACCGACGGGGACCTCCCCGTTGGCCGGCATCGGCCTGTTCTACTTTCTGCTTTTTTCGCAATACGTGATGACCAGCCTGCTGTGGCCGCAGGCCGTTGCCATACATCCGTACTTGTATGACTACCTGCTGATGGCACCGGTTTTCGTCGCGATTGTTCTGAATTTTGCGTTCAAACCTTCACCGGTTGCGTTGCGTTTCTGGGCGCTGGCGCTGTTGTTCTGCATTTCCTTCCATCTCCAGCAGGTCGCGCAGGCAAAATGCCAAGGGTGTTACTTCCCGGGCGCCTGGGACGCGAGCATCAAGCAACCATGAAGACGGTCGCCATTCTCCAGTCGAACTACATACCCTGGAAGGGCTATTTCGACATGATCGCGGCGGTCGATGAGTTCATCCTCTACGACGACATGCAGTTCACCAAGAACGACTGGCGCAATCGCAACCTGATCAAGACGCCGCAAGGCGTCCAGTGGCTCAGCGTGCCTGTCGGTCAAGGCATCAGCCGCCGCATTCGCGATGTCGAGCTGGCCCCTGCCTGGCAGGTCAAGCACTGGAAAACGCTGCAGAGCAACTATCGGCGTGCGCCTTTCTTCGATGAGGTCGCCCAGTGGCTCGAGCCGCTCTATCTGGCGGAGACCCACACGGGCCTGTCGTCGATGAACCGCAAGTTCATGGAAGCGATTTGCCGATACATCGGTATTGAAACCCGCATTACGAATTGCTGGGACTATGTGTCTGCCGGCGACAAAACCCGGACTGCCCGCCTGGTGGACCTTTGTCAGCAGGCGGGTGCGACACAATACCTGTCGGGGCCGGCGGCAAAGGACTACATCGAGGCGCCGCTGTTCGACGACGCCGGCATTGCGCTGCAATGGTTCGATTACGCCGGCTTCCCCGAGTATCCGCAACTGTGGGGGGAATTCACCCATGGCGTCACCGTCCTGGATCTGCTGTTCAATTGCGGCAAGGACGCGCGCCGTTACATGAGGCATGTCAAAGCATGAAGCTGTCCATCGTCGCCACGCTTTACCGCTCGGCCAAGTTCATCGAGGAGTTCCATCTCCGTGCAAGCCAGGCGGCACAACAACTGGTCGGAGACGATTACGAGATCGTACTGGTCAACGACGGCTCGCCCGATTCAAGCCTGGAACTGGCCGTCCAGTTGAGCGAAGCCGATCACCACGTGGTGGTCGTCGATCTCTCGCGCAACTTCGGCCACCACAAGGCCATGATGACGGGCCTGCGACATGCCCGCGGTGAACGTGTCTTTCTGCTCGATAGCGACCTGGAGGAAGATCCGGCATGGCTGCTCTCGTTCAGCGAGCAGATGGAGCGCGAAGAGGCCGATGTGGTCTACGGTGTCCAGCAGCAGCGAAAAGGCAAGCACTTCGAGCGCTGGACCGGGCAGGTGTTCTACAAGCTCTTCCGTTTCCTCAGTGGGCTGGATATGCCCGACAATATCGTCGTCGCCAGGCTGATGTCGCGCCGCTATGTGGACGCGCTGATTCAGCACGACGAACGCGAGTTGTTCATGGCGGGCCTGTGGGTCATCACCGGTTTCGATCAGCGTGCGCAGACCATCGACAAGCGCAGTCGTGACGAGACGACCTACACGCTGGGCAAGAAAGTGGCGCAACTGGTCAATTCGATTACTGCCTTCAGCAGTGCACCGCTGGTGGGAATCTTCGTGGTGGGCTGCGCGATTTTCCTGCTGTCGGCCGCCTACACGAGCTTTCTCGTCGTCAACTGGCTGCTCCTGGCAAACCCACCCAGCGGCTATACGTCGCTGATGGCTTCGATCTGGCTGCTCGGCGGCCTGATCATCGCATTCGTCGGCGTGGTCGGGATTTATCTCGCCAAGATCTATTCCGAAGTCAAACAGAGACCCTACACTATCGTCCGGAACGTCTACCGTCAGGCTGAGACGCGGAGCATCGAATGAAAAAACTCATTATTTTTGGTCTCACCGACGCCGCCGAGCTCGCACTCTATTATTTTTCCAACGACTCCGACTATCAGGTCGAGGCGTTTGCCGTCGATCCGGCCTACATGCCGGACGACAAGAGCTTCAAGGGATTTCCGGTGGTGGCATTCGATGAAGTCACCCAGATCTACCCGCCAGACCGGTATGTCTTTTTCGTCGCGCTCGGCTATTCCAAGCTCAACCAGATCCGCAAGGAAAAATATCTGGCAGTGAAGGCGCTGGGCTACGAAATGGTCAGCTACATCAGTTCCCGAGCCTCGGTGCTGACAGAGGACATCGGCGAGAACTGCTTCATCCTGGAAGACAATACCGTTCAACCCTTCGTGCGCATCGGCAACAACGTGACCCTGTGGAGCGGCAATCACGTCGGTCACCATTCGCGTATCGAGGACCACTGTTTCCTGGCCTCGCACATCGTCGTATCCGGCCGTGTGACGATCGGGGAAAGCTGTTTTCTCGGCGTCAATGCAACCCTTCGCGATCACGTCACCATCGGCGAGAAATGCATCATCGGCGCCGGTGCCCTGATTCTTGGAGATGCCGCTGCCGAAGGCGTGTACGTCGGACAAGCCACCGAACGGTCGCGCGTGCCGAGTACCCGCGTCCGGAACATCTGAAGACCCTCATCATTGGCGTGAAGACATCCCATGTGGAAAAAACTAGGCAAGATATTCTGCGCAGAAGGGCAGAGCGATTGGTTGCATTCTCACGCGATGATTCCCATTGCTGAGCAAGTGGACGGCGACCTGTATCGCATCTACTTCTCATCGCGTGACAAGCATAATCGCGGACACGGCGGCTTCCTCGAGATCGACATGCAGGACCCGACCAAGGTCTTGCGCGTCCATCCGGATCCGGTCCTCGAACCGGGCGACCTCGGATGTTTCGACGACAGTGGTGCCTTGCCCAATTCGATCGTCAACGTCGGTGGCCGCAAGCTGCTGTACTACACCGGGATCAACCTGGGCGTAACGGTGAAGATCCGCAATTCCATCGGCCTGGCCGAATGGAACGAGGCCACCCAGCGCTTCGAGAAGCTGTTCCGCGGCCCCGTCATCGACCGCACCCGCGATCTTCCTCACTTCGTCGCCACCCCCGAGGTGCAGTTCGAGGCCGGACGATTCCGGGCCTGGTTCACCTCCTGTGTGCGATGGGAGCAAGGCCCTTCGGAAGCGAAGCACTTCTATCATCTCGAGTATGCCGAGTCCGCCGACGGGATCGAGTGGGAGCGCGACGGCACGGTTGCCATCGGGTTCCGTGACGAACACGAGTACGCCCTGGGTGTGCCGCGCGTGCTCAAGGATGCGGACATGTACCGGATGTGGTTCTGCTCCCGCGCCACGAAGGACTGCCCCACCTACCGGATCCGCTACGCGACCTCGTCCGATGGCGTGCAATGGACGCGACACGATGAGCAGGTGGGAATCGACGTATCGGAATCGGGTTGGGATTCGGAGATGATCTGCTACCCGTTCGTCTTCGATCATGCCGGTCGACGCTACATGCTTTATAACGGCAACGGCTATGGCAAGACGGGTTTCGGGATTGCCGTCTGGGGAGACGAGTGATTCTCATGCAGCGCTGGCGGCCCGTGATCAGGCCCATTCTGCGTTACGCAGTCGTCGGCGTCGCCTGCAATGCCATCGGCTATGCGGCCTACCTGGCATTGACGTGGCTGGGCATCCCCTTCAAGCTGGCCATGAGCTTCCTGTACGTGCTTGGCATCTGCATCAGCTTCCTGGGCAACCGCAACTGGGCGTTCGAGCATCGCGGCAACGTCGTGGGGACGGCCTGGCGCTTCGGCCTGGCGCACGCAGCCGGCTATTTGCTCAACCTGGCCTTGCTGACGGTGTTCGTCGACAAGCTGGGATATCCTCATCGGTGGGTCCAGGCCGCTGCCATTTTCGTTGTAGGAGGTTTCTTGTTCGTCGTCTTCAAGCTATTCGTCTTTCGTCATGACCAACCGGATGGGAACCAGGCGTGAAGATCTGTTCTGAATGCGAGACGCCGTACGCCTCGGAGCAATGGACATGTGCCCAGTGTGGACATCAGGTGGCTCGAAAGAACGGTTTTGCCGCGTTTGCGCCAGAACTCGAGGACAAGCAGGAAGGCTTCAAGGCCGACTTCTACGAGACCTACGCGCATCTTGAAAGCGACCATTTCTGGTTCCGGGCGCGTGGCAGTTTGATTACATGGGCGCTGACGAAATATGCGCCGCGCATGCGTTCATTTCTGGAAATCGGGTGCGGTACCGGCTTCATTCTGAGTCGGGTCGCCGTGGCGCTTCCGAAGGCCAGGTTGCTTGGCAGCGAGATGTTCTCGACCGGGCTGAAGTTTGCCTCCTCTCGCTTGCCCGGTGCGGAGTTCGTGCAGATGGATGCGCGCGATATCCCTTACATCGACGAGTTCGAAGCGATTGGCGCGTTCGATGTCATCGAGCACATCGAGGCGGATACCGTGGTGCTCCAGCAGATGCACCGTGCCCTGAAGCCCGGGGGAATCATGCTGTTGACCGTGCCCCAGCATCAGTGGCTGTGGAGCCAGGTGGATGAATATTCCTGCCACGTGCGGCGCTACGATGCCGCCGACCTGCATCGCAAGGTGGAAGAGGCGGGGTTTTCCGTCGTGCGCAGCACATCGTTCGTCTCGTTACTGCTGCCGGCGATGATGATTTCACGCGGCGCCAAGAAGCAACAGCGGGGCGATACGAGCGAGACTGCCGAATTGGCGGTACCCAAGGCGCTCAATGTGCTGTTTGGTTTCGTGATGTGGCTGGAGTGTTTGCTCATCAAGGTGGGCGTGAGTTTTCCGGTCGGTGCTTCCAGGCTGCTTGTCGCCCGGAAAAAGAGTGGATCTCCCCACTTGGCATAACGACGTGATGTCTAGTTCGACCCGACTAAAATCTGCGTGCGAAGGCCCAAATGGTGGAAGACAAAAAGATCCAGTTCAATCGCCCCTACATGACGGGGAAAGAACTTTATTACATCGCTGAAGCCAAGTTCGGCAACATCCTCGCCGGCGATGGCCCGTTCACCAAACGGTGCCATGAGTGGTTGACCGAACGTACCGGTTCGAGCAAGGCCTTGTTGACCCACTCGTGCACGGCAGCGCTGGAAATGTCCGCGTTGTTGTTGGACATCCAGCCGGGCGACGAGGTCATCATGCCCTCGTTCACGTTTGTTTCCACGGCCAATGCCTTCGTTTTGCGCGGCGGGGTTCCCGTGTTCGTCGATATCCGTCCGGATACCCTGAACCTGGACGAGACGCTGATCGAGGCGGCCATCACACCGCGAACCAAGGCAATCGTGCCGGTTCATTATGCGGGCGTGAGTTGCGAGATGGATACGATCATGGAGATCGCCCAGCGTCACAACCTGAAGGTGGTCGAGGATGCGGCGCAGGGGGTCATGGCCGCTTACAAGGGCCGGGCTCTGGGCAGTATCGGTGACTTCGGCGCCTTCAGCTTCCATGAGACCAAGAACGTCATTTCGGGCGAGGGCGGCGCATTGCTGGTCAATGATCCTGCCTATGTGTTGCGCGCAGAAATCATCCGCGAAAAAGGCACTGACCGTAGCCGTTTCTTCCGCGGCGAGGTCGACAAATACACTTGGCAGGAAGTCGGGTCGTCATTCCTTCCAGGGGACGTGACTGCCGCGTTTCTCTGGGCGCAGCTGGAAGAGGCCGAACACATCACGCAGTCGCGGCTTGCCATCTGGCAGCGGTATCACGATTTGCTGGCGCCGCTGGAAACCAGCGGGGCACTGCGCCGCCCTATCGTGCCGGCCGACTGCCAGCACAACGCGCACATGTACTACGTGCTGCTGCCCGCCGACGTGCCGCGACAACCGGTGCTCGATGGCCTCAAGCGAGAGGGCATCAATTCGGTCTTCCATTACGTGCCCCTGCACTCCTCGCCGGCCGGCCAGCGTTACGGCCGTGTCCATGGCGCCATGGACAACACGGTGAACCTCTCGGAACGCTTGCTGCGACTGCCGCTGTGGGTAGGCATGTCGGACGAGCAGCAGGAACGTGTGGTGGAAGTCTTGCGGGGCGAGCTGTGTCGCTGACTCGACAGGCACTCTTGCTGGAGCTTGGCACGATCCCGAGTCCGAGTTATATCGCAGCTGATTTCGGCTCGGCGCGTTCTTTGTAGCCCAGGAAGGTCAGGCACTCCGCCAGTGTGCGTGGTCTGAAGCGAGTTTCGGCTTCATTGCGCTATCTGGGGAGTCCTTTCGGCGTAAAACCAGCGCGGGAGCCCACCGAGCAGTGCAGCGAGGTTGTTGATCTATATGGTGCCGGCACCAGACGAACGGTATGTTTCGGGGGGCGCGGACTTCGAAGGAGTGGCCGGGGGATAGTGCAGACGATGCTAGCAGTTTCTGGCTTCCTTATTCCAAACACCATTGCTGCTGATGTTTCCAGTCATTTGGAAATCCCATAAGTCTCAAATAACCCAGTTCCTGCTGATCCATGATTTCGGCCAGGCGAAGTTTCCACTGGCTGTCTGGACTGATCAGGTCGGTTAGATAGGCCAGTATCGTCAATACGATGTATAGCCGCTGCTTGGGCTGAGGCCGGTCAGCAGGTGCATTTTGGATGATCCACTCTTTGGGTAAGGCCGGTCGTATCGAGAGCTCTCGGTTCCATAGCCGTGAGTGATGGGCGCAGCAGTTTCGAATGAAAGTCAGGGTGTGTAGCCAGGAGGCCAATACATCGAAAGGCAGATTGAATCTGGCGGCGATAGCTTTCTTATCGGCACTTCTGCCTATGGCATTGAAGAGAGTAGATACCGTCCCAAGGCTGAGTTCTTCAAGAACCGCCCAAGCGGGCGGCAGCTCAGGGTAGGCATAGGTCGCTCCGTAATATCGGAAGTAGTTATCGCGCATGCGGTTTTCGATCCGCTGTTGCTGGAGCCCTTCGGCCTGTCGACCATTTTTTATGCGCTCAATATCACGTCTGAGTTTGTTGCGCTCTTTATTCAATTGCTCCCGCAGCGGGCGCAATAACTCGAGATGCGCGTATGACGAGGAGAAGACTGACGCGTCAGCTATCCAGTCAGGCCCATATTTAGGGCACATGTGATTGCTGATAGTCGCTCGTATGGCGACTTCGACACGTTCGATGGCATCCATGGTTATGCGTCGCAACGAACCATCGAAGCGGTAGATGTCGACAACTGCTTTCAGGGTGCTACCGGGCTTGAAGGTATGTTCAGGGTCTGGCTCCTGGAAGGGACGCATATAGGGGCTCAGGCGAAACAGCGTGACCACTTCGAGAAAACGCATGGCCCGATCGTCGTTGGCGACGTGCAGGCCTCGTTGCTTTAGCAGTTCCATTTGCTGTTCTACGCTGAGGGCCGGCTTGTCGAAGGGCCTCATGTAGTTTTCTCCAGGCAAAAAAAACCCGCACGATTTGAGCTTGCTGACTGGGTCAACCTAGGCTTGGCGGGTGTGTTGGGGTGCATTATAGGTAGCTGGAGGAGGTCGTCAACTTCATGCTGAAGTGAAATTGTAACGGGTAGGTGTTCAGGCAGATTTGGGTGGGCAACCGGATCCGCGTTGGGATCGAAATCTGAAGATCAAAAGATCGCAGCCTTCGGCAACTCCTACAGGGCGGGGCGGGGTGCTATTTAGGCGTTGGATTTCTGGATGCCAGAAACAACAAAGCCCCCGTATTTCTACGAGGGCTTTGTTTTGTATGGTGCCGGCACCAGGAATCGAACCCGGGACCTACTGATTACAAGTCAGTTGCTCTACCATCTGAGCTATACCGGCGTGTCAGGGCGACGATTATAGCGATTGGATAGGTTCTGTAAACCCCTGAATTCTGACTATTTTTACGCGGGCTTCGGGTCAGGCGCGCAGCAGGGTTTTCTTGAGTTTCTGAATGGCTTTCCAGGTTCGACTGTTTTGCATTGCGCGTAGCTGTGCTTCGGCCTGTTCGGCGCGTTGCAGGGCGGCGGCGAGTTGCTGTTCGGCATCGCCGACGGGGTGGCTGAAGTTGTGGCCTTTGCAGAACTGGAACTCGTCCAGGTTGCACGGCGGGATGTCGAAGGCGGGTTTGAGGTTCAGGTGTTCTTCGGCGAGGTAGTAGGTATTGATGCCGTCGAACAGGATGGACTGGTAGCCGGCGCCGGTAACGAGGGTTTCCCAGGTCTGGTCGCGCTCCCACGGGGTTTCGATGAGGATGACCCACGGCCGCCACTGGGTGAAGTCCATGCCGCGCAGGACGGTCTCTTCGTGGCCTTCGACGTCGATCTTCAGGAAGTGGATAGCGCGGCCCTGGGCATGTTCTTCGCAAATGGATGCCAGGGTGCGGGATTGGACGGTTTGGCTGCGCACGTCCATGCCGGCGTCTTTGTGCATCTGTGCCATGGCCGGGTCGACGGTCGAGAGGCCGGTGTCGGCGATGCCGTAGAAGGTCAGGCTGTCGGCGCTTTCGCCGGCCACGCATTGCAGGTTGGTGTCCTTGGGGCGTTGCTGGCACAGGGCTTCGTAGTAGTTGGGCATCGGTTCGACGTTGATACCGGTCCAGCCGTTGTCGTAGAAGGCCTTGGTGACCGAGTCATGGGTGGGGTCGTTTGCCCCGACGTCGATGTAGAAGCCGTTCTCGACGGTCTTGAGGGCGCGCCACAGGCGTATGTCTTCGAAATTCTGTGCGTAGGAAATGAACGTCACTGGCGCATCCTGTCGGAGGAATGTTCTTGTTCGTGGCCGCGCTGCCGGCGCCCTTGAGTGTGTGTATATCAAGAGTAGTGAAAGGGTGCAATTTCCCCTGTCTGCGGTCCGGGATTAGGCGTTTATGTCGTTTTGGTTAAATGCTTATGCACAATGGCATTGGCGGCGCACTGGGTTTAGGCCGAATTTGTGGATCCGTTCTCATTTGTCCGCAAATGCCTGTTTTTTCGATTTTTTATGCGGGTGTACAAAAAATGAACAGTGTGGATTTAGCCCTGAAACAGGCGTAGATATTGGATCCACGATTATTTCATCAACAGAGTTATCCACAGGGCGAATGTGTTTAAGCGCGTTCGGCCAGGAGCAGGAAATTACGCGGCGTGAGCGGGGTTTTGCAGAAGGTGCCGACGCGGATGCTATAGCCCTGCTCGGCGAGGAAAAGTGCCCGGTCAAGAACCAGCCAAAGCTCCAGCGGACGTCGGAAAAGTCCACGTAGTAGTTCAAGGTTGCGCACTTCGGCCAGTCGCTGCCAACCGGCGGCTTCGAGGGCTGGCCAATTTTGCGGGCCGACTGTGGATAACTCTTTGAGTGCGGCCAGGTGATGGCAGTAATCGGCGAAGGGTTTGTCCAGCCAGGCGCTGGGCAGGGAAGGGGTTGGCAGGTACTCGTCCATGCCGCGCAGTTGCCGTTGCAGCAAGTCGAAACCCAGGCGTCGGGCCATGGAGATGTCGCGTTGACGGCGTACGCGGGCGCCAGCGGTGACGGTTTCGCTCATGGGCAGCGCGAGATCGTCGAGGGAAAGCTGTAGGCCGGAGCCTTGGGCGGCCGAGGAAATCGGCGAGTATTGGGCAAGACTGATCCGGTTGTAGCAACACGGTGCAATGGCGAGTTGTTTGCAGCCTGTGGCGCTGGCGAGTTGAATCAGCCGCACATGCAAATCACCGCAGGCGTGAAGCGCGACGGGCGTGTGATGTGCACTCAGTAAACATGCTGCGTCTGCCGCGAGCACATCCTGTTCAATGTGCAGCGCATGCAGGTGATGACGCTGGCTGAGTGCCTGGCCGCTGGTTACCAGTGCCGGGTCGTATTCCAGGCAAGTCAGTTGTTGCCCCGGTTGCAGCAGGCGGCGCCCCAAGTGTCCCTTGCCCGAGCACCAGTCCAGCCAATGCTTCGGTGCTTCGGAAAACTGCAATCGACTGGCGAAGGCTTCGATCTGCTGCCATTTGCGCCCCGGTACATCGACGTTCAGTCGATGGCCGGCCGCTTCTAGTGCGTGTGCAGGCAATTCATCCACAGCACTCAAGGCAACGGACATCGATGCCAAGGAAGCAAAGGGTTCCGGCGCATTCAGAAGGGCGGGTTGATTGTGGGCGCTTTCCGCGTCTTCCAGCGACCGCTCGCGTAGCCATTCGGCCAGAGCTGGGTAGGACGCTTCCCAGGGAAGCTGCAGATGAGTGAACGGTCGAGGTTTCCACAGTGCCTGATGCTCTGTCAGAAACGTATCCAGCGCGGTGAAGCGGGCGAGCAGGGCCTCGCCCGTCAACACACCCGTATCAACGCCCTTGGCAGGCATCGACGCGCAACCAGCGCTCCAGCAGCTTGAAGCCGCGCACCAGCACGTATGCCATTACCAGGTAGAACATGCCCGCGGCGAAGAAGATCTCCACCGGCAGGTAGGTCCGGGCAATGATGGTGCGGGCCATGCCGGTCAGTTCAAGCAGGGTCACGGTACTGGCCAGGGCGCTGGCCTTGAGCATCAGGATCACTTCGTTGCTGTAGGCCGGCAGGCCGATGCGCGCCGCGCGCGGCAGCATGATGAAGAACAGCGCCTTGGGTTTGGACATGCCCAGTGCTCGCGCCGCTTCGATCTCGCCCGGTGGAATTGCCTGAATGGCGCCGCGCAGGATTTCGGCGATATAGGCCGCCGTGTGCAAGGTCATGGTCGCCGTGGCGCACCAGAACGGATCGCGCAGATAGGGCCACATCGAGCTGTTACGGATCGCGTCGAACTGCGCCAGGCCGTAGTAGACCAGGAACAGCTGAACCAGCAGCGGCGTGCCCCGGAAAAAGAAGATGTAGCCGTAGGGAAAGGCCCGCACCCACCACAGGCGCGACGAGCGGGCGATGCCCAGCGGAATGGCCAGCAGCAAACCGGCGATCACGGCGATGGCCACCAATTCCAGGGTCAGGGTCGCGCCCTGGGCCAGTTTCGGCAGCCACTTGATGATGACTTCCCAGTTCATTGGGTGCTCCTCGCGAAGCCGCGGGCGGCGCGCTTTTCCAGGAAGTGCATGCCGGTCATCGCCAGCACCGTCAGGCTCAGGTACATGAACGCGGCCACCATATAGAAGGTGAACGGCTGTTTGGACACGGTCACGCCGATTTGCGCGTGACGCATGATTTCTTCCAGGCCGATCACCGACACCAGCGCAGTGTCTTTCATCAGGATCATGAACAGGTTGCCCAGGCCGGGCAGGGCGATGCGCCACATCTGCGGCATGATCAGCCGGGTGAAGATGCGCCACTTCGACAGGCCCAGGGCCACGCCGGCTTCGCGATGGCCTTTGGGGATGGCGAGGATCGCGCCGCGGAACACTTCCGTGGCGTAGGCGCCGAAGCACAGGCCCAGCGCAATCACGCCAGCGGCGAAGGCGTTGAGTTCGAGGTCGGGGTTGCCGAAGAACTCGCCCAGGGCACGCATCAGGTTGACTGTGCCGAAGTAGATCAGCAGCACCCAGAGCAATTCCGGGATGCCGCGAACCAGGGTCGAATAAGTGCCGCCAAGCCATTGCAGCGGCTTGTACGGGGAAGTCTTGGCCAAGGCGCCGAGCAGACCGAGCACCAGCCCCAGGCACAGGGCCGAGAGTGCCAGTTTCACAGTCATCAGCGCGCCAGCGGCGAGCGCCGGGCCGAATCCGTAGAGGTCGATAATCATGGATTTCTTTTCAAATCGCGGCAGGCAAGGCCGAGAACCGGCGCCATCAGGCGCCGGTCGGGCAGGTCAGAATCAATAGATGCTGAACGGGAAGTACTTGTCGTTGATTTTCTTGTAGGTGCCGTCAGCGACGATTTCTTTCAGCGCGGTGTTCAGCTTCGCGCGGATCGGATCGTTTTTACGCACGGCAATGCCGATCTTGTCGCTTTCTTCCACCGGGTCGCCCTTGAACTCGTAGCTACGGCCAGCGTCGCTTTTCAGCCACTCGTAGTTGACGTACTTGTCGGCCAGGATGCCGTCCAGACGGCCGGAAGTCAGGTCGAGGTAGGCGTTTTCCTGGGTGTCGTAGAGCTTGATGGTGATGTCGTCACCATAGTTGTCTTCCAGGAAGGTACCGGCCAGGGTCGCGCGCTGGGCGCCGATGATCTTGCCTTTGACCGAGGCCTTGTCGGTCTTGAAGTCGACGTCTTTCTTGGCGATGAACTGCAGCTTGTTGGAGTAGTACGGGTCGGTGAAGTCCACCGCTTGCTTGCGCTCGTCGGTGATCGACATCGAGGAGATCAGGAAGTCGAACTTCTTGGCGTTCAGGGCCGGGATGATGCCGTCCCAGTCGGAGGTCACGACGGTGCACTCGACTTTCATCTTGGCGCACAGGGCGTCGCCGATCTCTTTGTCGAAGCCGACGACATTGCCACTGGCATCTTTATTGTTGAACGGCGGGTAGGCCGCTTCGATGCCCATCTTCAGGGTTTCGGCCATGGCACCGGCGCTGAACGCCAGGGTGACGGCGGCAGCCAGGAAGACCTTTTTGTAGTTCTGCATGTGGGTAGCTCCGTTAGCGGTTGCTGGACATGAATTGTTTGCAGCGCGCCGAAAGCGGGTTTTCAAACACCTGCTGTGGCGATCCTTGCTCTTCTACCAGGCCCTGGTGGAGGAACACCACTTCGCTGGAGACCTGACGGGCGAAGCCCATTTCGTGGGTCACGAGCAGCATGGTGCGGCCTTCTTCGGCCAGCGCGCGGATGACATTAAGTACTTCCTGGACCATTTCCGGGTCAAGCGCGGAGGTGGGCTCGTCGAACAGGATGACCTTGGGCTGCATGGCCAGGGTGCGGGCGATAGCCGCGCGTTGTTGCTGGCCGCCGGACAATTGCGCGGGGTAGGCGTGGCGCTTGTCGGCGATACCGACCTTGGCCAGCAGGGCTTCGGCGACTTCGATGGCTTCGGCCTTGCTCTGGCCGAGCACGCGGCGCGGGGCCTCGATGATGTTGTCGAGCACGCTCATGTGCGGCCACAGGTTAAAGTTTTGAAACACAAAACCGATTTCGCTGCGCAGGCGATTGATCTGCTTGCCGTCGGCGGCCACCAGCTCGCCGTTCTTCGCAGCCTTGAGCTTGAGTTCTTCGCCGGCGACCAGGATCTGGCCCTGGTGCGGGTTCTCCAGCAGGTTGATGCAGCGCAGGAACGTGGACTTGCCGGAGCCGGAGGAACCCAGGATCGAGATCACATCGCCGTCGCGGGCGGTCAGCGAGATGCCTTTGAGCACCTCCAGCGAACCGTAGCGTTTGTGCAAGTTGCGGATTTCAAGCGCGGGCGTGGCCTCAGCCATGTGCGTTCCTCATATATGTTGCGCTCCTGCTGTTGGCGGCCTTCCTGGCGAGGCGGCCAACCTAGCATAGCGTTTCAATGGCAGCCAACAGCGCTACGGACAGTAAACGGCTGGCGTGTGGCAGGTTGTCGCATCGGCGCAGCAGACTGTCGCCCCATCAACAACCGAACAGCCGTTTGAACCTTGCCTGTCGATAAAAAGCGCGGTGGCTGTCGCAAAAAAAGGCGCGATGTTGCCAGCTTTGACGGGGTGTTGGAAGCGCTATCCGGCCAAATGCACCCGTTGTGCACTTTTAATGTGCGCAGACCCATTTTCAGGTGTGTTTCCGATGCGCGGATTTGCCCCGCAAAGTGGGTCGCAGGGTAACGTTCTGGCAAAGTGCCATTAAATTCAATGGGTTGCGATGACCGTCCGGTCTAAGCGAGATCACCGGACTAGAGGGATTTGAAACATTTTGGCGCAATTATTGCGTGCAGAATCCAGAACGCCCCGTTGGCTTCTTTTTACGAGAAGGATCGCTGAACGGGATGCACGCATTCGCTTTTCCTTACAAAGGTAGTTTCAATGAGCAGTACCCAAAGCTCTAACGGCCTCGAACAGGGGCTCAAACCGCGTCATGTGACCATGCTGTCGATTGCCGGGGTTATCGGCGCCGGCTTGTTCGTCGGCTCGGGTCACGCCATCGCCGCTGCAGGTCCGGCTGTTCTGTTGGCTTACGCCGCCGCCGGCATGTTGGTGGTGCTGGTGATGCGCATGCTCGGCGAAATGGCCGTTGCCTCGCCGGACACCGGTTCGTTTTCGACTTACGCCGACCGCGCGATCGGTCACTGGGCTGGTTTCACCATCGGCTGGTTGTACTGGTGGTTCTGGGTTCTGGTGATCCCGTTGGAAGCCAACGCTGCCGCGACCATCCTGCATGCCTGGTTCCCTGGTGTGGACATCTGGGCCTTCGCCCTGGTCATCACAATGCTGCTGACCGTGACCAACCTGTTCAGCGTGAAGAACTACGGTGAATTCGAGTTCTGGTTTGCCCTGATCAAAGTGTTGGCCATCATCGGTTTCATCATTCTCGGCGTAGCGGCGATCTTCGGCTTCCTGCCGAACAGCCAGGTCAGCGGCGTTTCGCATCTGTTCGACACCCAAGGCTTCCTGCCAAACGGCATGGGCGCGGTACTGGGCGCGATCCTGACCACCATGTTCTCCTTCATGGGCACCGAGATCGTGACCATCGCGGCCGCGGAATCGAAAAACCCTGGCAAGCAAATCTCCAAGGCCACCAACTCGGTGATCTGGCGGATCGGCTTGTTCTACCTCGTGTCGATCTTCATCGTCGTGGCCCTGGTGCCTTGGAACGACCCGGTACTGGCAAGCCTGGGCTCCTACCAGACCGTGCTTGAACGCATGGGCATCCCGAACGCCAAGATGATTGTCGACATTGTGGTACTGGTTGCTGTGACCAGCTGCCTGAACTCGGCGCTCTACACCTCGTCGCGGATGCTGTTCTCCCTGGGCAAGCGCGGTGATGCACCGGCCATGTCCACGCGCACCAACAAAAGTGGCACGCCTTACTGGGCGGTAATGTTGTCCACCGGCGCTGCGTTCCTGGCCACATTCGCCAACTACGTGGCCCCGGCTGCCGTGTTCGAATTCCTGCTGGCCAGCTCCGGCGCCATCGCGCTGCTGGTGTACCTGGTGATCGCGATTTCGCAACTGCGCATGCGCAAGCAGCGTATGGCCCGTGGTGAGAAAATCGTCTTCAGCATGTGGCTGTTCCCGGGCCTGACCTACGCGGTGATCGTCTTCATCGTTGCGGCCCTGACCATCATGCTGTTCCAGGATGCCCATCGTGTGGAAATCCTCGCGACCGGCTTGCTTAGCGCCCTGGTAGTGGCGGCCGGCTTGCTGGTGGCTCGCCGTCGCAAACTGGAAAAACGTGGCGCGGTGGTGCTTAACTGATCCATATCGCGTAATGCAAAACGGCCGCTGTCAGTGATGACAAGCGGCCGTTTTTGTTTGTGCCGTAACCCTTACTCGGCTTTTTCTTCCGGCGTTTCCTGCGACTCGCGGTAGGCGTCCAGCGCAGTGCCGAAGTCAGTAATGAACTGTGGCTCGCTCAGCCATGCCTGGGCGGCGTCGCGGTCCATGCCGTCGGCCCACATGCGGTAGTCGATCAGCATGTCGGCGGCCAGGTGGGTGGCGGCCATGCCTTCGTCGTCGGCGTTTTCCATGTCCAGCAGTTCTGGGTGGTCAACGATGATAAAGGCGAGGTTCGTCAGCAGGACCGAGAGCATTTCGCTGCGGCTGACGGCTTCGGCGTCACGCATTTTGCTGAACATTGCCAGGGTGTATTCCGGGATCGGCTCGGCGAGGTGGCCGAGTTCATCATCGTCCAGTGCAGCGGGTTTCCTGCCGTGGATATTGATCTGCTTGGCTTTGGCTTTTGCACGCTTGGCGCGTTTCTGTTGCTTGTTCAGGGAGGCCATGGGAACTCAGTTCGGTTTCTGTTGGGTTTGCGCGGCAATGGCGTCGGACGCCGCCACATAGTCGGCCTGGAAGGCCGGAGATTCGATCCACGCCAGGGCGCCGGCTTCGTCTGTTTCGGCCGACCATTGGCGATATTCGATCAGCGCGGCGAGGATGAAGTCCATCGCGCCATCTTCGCCTTCCTGCTCGTACACCAGTTCCAGCAACGGGTCTTCGAGGAAGGCCGTGCACATGGCTTGCTGGCTGGTCTTTTCGGCGTCGATCATTTTCTTGAACAGTTCGGTGAGGTCCACCGATTCGAAGTCGATGCGATCGTCGTTCGGGTCCAGTTCGACCGGCGCGGCGGCCCGCTGGGTGCGGTTCTGCTTGGCCTTGGCCTTGGCGCGGGAGGCGCGTTTGTGCTGCTTGTTGGCGGAGGCCATGGGCGTCGTTCCGTATTCGTTGAAAGGGCAATTGACTTAGCTTCGCGGCACTCGCCGCCCGGGGGTATCGGGGGCCAGTTCGCCGTTTTGCAGCCAGGCCAATGCAATGGGCCATAGTGTGGCTTGGTATGGGCTGCGAAAAAAGGCGAAATGTCCGACTTCTTCTTCGCCGATGTCTTCAGGGTGGATACGCAGGTGAGCGTTTGTACTGCCGGTGAAGTAGTTGAGCAGGCGCTCGATGGCCGGGACCGTGCCGTAAGGATCATCGCTGATGCTGATGGCCAGGGTTTGTGCGGTGACATCGGCAAAGGGCAGTTGCCCGCTTGTTGTGCCGATCGCGCGGCCGCTGGAGCGTTTTTCGTAACGGGCAGTGGACAGGCTCCAGTCACGGACCACGCCGGCGGGTGTGTCCTCGAGCCATCCGAGGCGCTTTCCCGGAAAGTAGCCGTAGATCACTGTCACCAGTGGCATCAGCACATGCCACTTGGCAAACATCCGCCAGCGATGGGCGGGCGCATAGTCGCGCCAGTAGGCGAATTGCGCACCGACCGTCACCAGACGCCGGATCAGGTGCCCGGACGCCCCCAGGCCCGCTGCGCAGCCGCCAAAGCTGTGGCCGACCACATCGATAGGCTGCCCGGGGAACTCACGCTGTGCGCGCTTGAGCATCGCCTCGAAATCCAGCGCTCCCCAATCGGTCCATGAAGCCTTCAGGCCTTTGAGCGATGCCGGCCGCGACTCGCCGATGCCGCGGTAGTCATAGGTGATGACATCGAAGCCATGATCGAACAGGTAGTCGGCGAAGCGCGAGTAATGACGACAACGAACCGAGGTGGCGGCGTTGATGATCACGATCGGACGAGCGGCATCCCGAGAAGGGTGTCGCCAGGTGAAGCCACCGAGGACGAAGCCGTCTGCAGCGGTTTCCTTGAATGGTTCGCCGGACGCGACGCATTGCAATGGCAACTCGATTTGAGTTGGAGCGAGTGAAGGCGTGTCCTGCAAATTCATCGGCGTCGGACCTTTGCGGGTAGCTGCCAACGATAGTCTTGATGGCGTTGATGAACAATCCATTGGCCTCAACGCAGTGATTGTTCGAGCAGTCGTTCTTCAAGAGCCGCCCGTTCCCGATCCAGTTCGATACAGAGTTCCTCTTCACTCGGCAGGACGAGCTTGTACTTGCTGGTGAACAGTTGTTCGTTTCCTTCAAGCACCGAGTAACGCACCACGGATTCATCCTTTTGCGCACAGAGAATGATGCCGACAGTGGGGCCGTCTTCCACGCCGCGTTTCAGGTAGTCGTACATGCGCACGTACATGTCCATCTGCCCCACATCCTGATGGGTCAGTTCACCGCGCTTGATATCGAAGATCACGAAGCACTTGAGCAAGTAGTTGTAGAACACCAGGTTGATGTAGAAGTCTTTGCTGTCGGTACTGATGCGTTGCTGGCGGGCAATGAACGCGAAGCCCTTGCCCAGTTCCAGCAAGAAGCCTTGCATTTGGTCGATCAACGCCTGTTCGATCTCGCTTTCCTGGAGCTTGCCGGCATTGGGTAAACCCAGAAACTCCAGGACCACCGGATCACGGATGAAATCCCGAGGGCTGGCCTTCATGTTTTGAATGTTGGTGGCGGCCTCCTGCTTGACACTGCCGCGATCGCGGCTCGCCAGCAGGCGTTCGTAGTACAGCGTATTGATCTGGCGCTCCAGGGCGCGGCTTGACCAGTTTTGGGTGGCTGATTCGTTCATGTACCAGAGACGGGCACTGTCGTTGTCGACCCGAAGCAGGTGGCGGTAGTGGGTCCAGCTCAATTCGAGACGCAGTGCGTCGCGAATTGGAAAGGCTTGATAGAACAGGTGCATGTACCGAAGGTTGGAAGCGTCAAATCCCTTTCCGAATTCCGCAGTCAGCCCTTTGGCCAGGGTCGGCAATAACTCTTTGCCGTACCTCGTGCGTCGCGCGCCATTCTGTTCGAACTCAACGATGTGTCGACCAATCTGCCAGCAGGTTTGCACCTGAACGGTATCGACCGCCCGAAGCACCTTCTGACGTGCCTGATGGATCAATTTGCCAAGGCTACCCAGCAGTGAAGCCAGATAGGGGTCGTGAGTGTCGTTGGGTGTGAGGGCTGTCATGAGGTCTTCCGCAGCAGATTGGACAGCGAAAGAGCATGACCAGTGAGCCCCCTTCGAAGCTGCCGGGAGTGACTGAAAAACAGGCAGGAAAAACCGGATTCACTGGCAGGACGTGTCGGAGGGCAGGCGAGGGCTGAGGAGCAAATGGCGTAGTACGTTTCGTACTCAGGCCAAATCAATCTAAAACCCCTCCCTGCGACTGGAAATCCAACGAATGTAACGATTGGGTTCTGCAGAACCCGGGAGTCGTCATCATGAAGTACCTCCATTCACTCCTGTTGCCACTCACCGCCGTCGGCGTGCTGATGTTTCCATCGATGTCGCCCGCCGCCAGCCTTGATCCGATCGACAGCACTGGCGTGCAGGTGCAGCGCCAGGAGCAAAACGGCATCGCCTACCTGTCCGGCGGTATCGGCGAGGATGAGTCCAGGGCCATCCAGCAGACCACCGGCTATAACCTGCACATGACGTTCTCTGTCGGGACGGAAAATGAATACATTCCTGACGTGAGCGTGGTCATTCAGAAAGCTCCGGGGCAAACCGTGCTGACACTCAATAACGCCGGTCCGTTGGTTTACGTGAAGCTGCCTGCCGGTAAATACACGGTCATTGCGACGCGCAACGGCGAAACCCGGCAGGACGTTGCCGATGTTGGCAGTGGTGCAGCCCGTAACCTGGTTTTTCATTGGAATGATGCGAGTTAGCGAGAGGCTCTAAGCCCTGAGTCCTGCGACTCAGGGTTTTTCGTTATTAACGCCCGCGTACGCTTGGAGGAGAGCAACGCGCAAAGGGTTGGTTTCTACGCTCAGCAGCTTGATGGCCAAGGCGCAGCAGACCACGATCAACATGGGTTTGATCAGCCGTGGTCCGACCCGGACAGCGGCCCGTGCACCCAATTGAGCGCCGATGAAGGCCGCCAAAGCCATGGCTATGGCTACCGGCCAGATAATCACACCTTTGGTGATAAAGACCGACAGAGAGCCGAGATTGCAAGAGGCGTTGCCAAGCTTGGTAAAACTCATGGCCCGCATCATGCCCAGGCCGCAGAGCAGTACAAATCCGACAATGAAGAAAGAGCCCACGCCGGGGCCAAATATACCGTCGTAAAAACCCAGGATCGGCGCCACGGTAAACGAAAACAGCAGAACACCAATTCTCTTGCGTCGATCTTCATTGGCCAGCTTTGGAGAAAACGCAAAATAGATAGCTACCAGAATCAGCATGATAGGCACGCAAACTTCCAGATAGTGCTTATCAATAGAGCTGACCAGCAAGGCCCCACTGGCGCCACCAATAAACCCGCAAATAACCAGGAAACGGCCTTCGCGCCACTCGATCAATCCTTTGCGAGCAAAGGTCACCGTTGCCGAAACAGTTGCCGAAGCGGCCTGGAACTTGTTCGTTGCAATTGCACTGATCGGATCTACACCTGCCAGAAACAATGCAGGCAAGGTGATCAAACCGCCCCCACCGGCAATCGCATCAAAAAAGCCGGCGCAAAAAGCGACAAGCGCCAACATGCCAATTACATCCAAGGACATTGCATTCTCTCTTTATGGTTATTGGCCAGTCATCACATGACGGGTCGTCCAACAGCCTGATCACATAAGGACTCAGCCCTGCAGCACTAACGGGTCCTCTGAAACAACGATGGGGGTAGAAAATTTTGAAAGTCCGAAAATACGAACCAAGACCCGTCTGTTGTCTCTGATGACATCGCGACAGTGCAGAGCCCGGATGTTATTGATGACCATGGCCGATTTTTGGGTCAGCGTATGTCATCCGATTCGGTTAAAGCATACGGAGCGTTCCGACAGACCCGAGAGACTGCCAGGAATGGCCGATCATAAATACCTGACGCATCTGGGCCTTACCCCCGGCAAGCGTTACAGGCGCTTGCTGGCATGGCGAAAGGGCGATAGGGCGGAGGGGGAATTGATGCTTCGCCCGGCGTTTCGATGGTATCTGGAGCGGTGCCTCATCAAATCCCGGGCATAAAAAAACCCTGAATCCTGCGATTCAGGGTTTTCGGTATTGGGTGCCGGTGTTATGCCGGTACAACCACCCTCTATCAGGCAATCAGATCGGCAGTTTGCAGGTTGCTCACCCCCAGCAACTGGATTTCGAACTCAGCGGCGGTGTCGGCGTCGGTGCTGCCGTAGAGAATGCCGCCGGCGAACCGTATCTGCCCCGTGGCATTGCTGCTGAACGCGCTGGAACCGATGAAGCTGAACGCATCGTTGGCCGACGTCGCCAGGTTGGCGTCCAGGGTCGACAGGTCGATCTTGTCGCCTTCGCTGGTCTTGAAGTCGCCAATGACATCGCGCAGGGCGGCGCCCAGGCCCATTTCACTCAGGGCATTGAAGTCGAACTTGTCGGCTCCGGTGCCACCATAAAGCTTGTCCAGGCCCGTGCCGCCGATCAACAGATCGTTGCCGGCTCCACCGGTGAGCGTGTCGTTGCCGGCACCGCCGGTGAGGGTGTTGGCAAGTGCATTGCCGGTGAGTGTGTCGTTGTAGGCGCTGCCCGTGAGGTTTTCGAAGTTCAACAGGGTGTCTGAACCGGAACCGCCGGTGGCTTGTGCAGTGGTCAGCCCCAGGTTAGCCGTGACCGCTGCCGTGGCATAGGCATAGGACAAGGTGTCGATGCCGGCGCCACCATTGAGGACGTTGTTGCCGGTCCCGGCGTCGATGACGTTGTTGAGGCTGTTACCGGTGCCGCTGGCATTGCCGGTCGCCAGCAGGCGCAGGTTCTCGACATTGTCCGTCAGGGTGTAGGCGCCAAGGAAGCTGTAGACGCTATCGGTGCCGCCGGTGCTGGCCGTGGCATTGGTTTCGGTGACGATATCGCCGGCATTGTCGACATAGTAGCGGTCCGAGCCATCGCCACCGACCATGCGGTCGGCACCGGCAACGCCATTGAGAATGTCATTGCCGGCACCACCCGTGAGAGTGTTGGCAAGCGCATTACCGGTCAGGGTGTCGTGATAGGCGCTGCCCGTGAGGTTTTCGAAGTTCAACAGGGTGTCTGTGCCGGAGCCACCGGTGGCTTGCGCGGTGGTCAGGCTCAGGCTGGCAGTTACCGCCGCCGTGGCATAGGCATAGGACGCGGTATCGATACCGGCGCCGCCATTGAGGATGTTGTTGCCGGCCCCGGCGTCGATGATGTTGTTGAGGCTGTTGCCGGTGCCGTTGGCAGCGCCGACCGCCAGCAGACGCAGGTTTTCGACGTTGTCTCCCAGGGTGTAGGCGCCGAGGAAGCTATAGACGCTATCGGTGCCGCCGGTGCTGGCCGTGGCATTGGTTTCGCTGACGATATCGCCGGCATTGTCGACGTAGTAGCGGTCCGAGCCATCGCCGCCGATCAGGCGGTCGGCCCCGGCGCCGCCATCGAGCGAGTCATTGCCTGCACCGCCGTTCAGATGGTCGTTGGCGCGGCCACCTGTAAGCGTGTCATTGCCCGCGCCGCTGTCGATGATCACGCTGCCGGTACCGGTCCAGGTCAGGGTGTTGGCCAGGGCATCGCCTGTCAGGCTGGAAACCTTGTTGCCGTTCGCGTCAAAGCGCTGGGTGTAAACGTCAACTTGCCCGCTCGCCTTCGAGGACTCCCAGGCAACCACATAGCCGCCATCGGCCAATGCAGTCACCTGGGAGAACAATTGATTGTCGGTGGTCGTGGTGTTGATGCGGGTTTCTGTGCCCACCTTGACGCCGCTGGCATTGAAGCGCTGGCAGAAGATGCCATTGACATCACCGGTGCCCTGGCCTGCCCAGGTCACCAGATAACCGCCGTCCGTCATGGCGGTGACATTAGGCTCTTCCTGATTGCCTGCGGTGGTGGTGTTGACCCGGGTTTCCACGCCCACTTTTACGCCAGCGGCATTGAAAAGCTGCGCGTAGATATCGGCCGGTGCATCGGTTTCGTCGTTGCCATCGCCATCATCGGGAGCCGATTGCCAGGTGACGACGTAGTTACCGTTACTCAGGACCTTCACGACAGGGTCTGTCTGATCGTCGGCAACCCTGGTACTGATGCGGACTTCTGCGCCCGACTTGCTGCCGTCGGCCTTGAACCGCTGACCGAAGATGCCGGCTGTATCGTCTTTTCCGTTGCCCTCCCAAACCACCATCATGCCGCCATCGGCAAGGTCGGTGACGGTAGGGCCATCCTGGTCGTACTGAGTGGTGGTAGAGACGCGTGTTTCCACCCCGACCTTTGCCCCGCTGGCGTCATAGCGCTGCAGGTAACCGCCCCAACCGCTGCCGTCCTGGCCGAACGAAGCCCAGGTCACCACGAAACCGCCGTCCTTCAGCGAGGTGATCTCCGGGCTGTCCTGCGTGCCGATTCTGGTTGTGTTGACGATGAACTCGCTTCCAACCTTGACGCCATTGGCGTTGTAGACCTGGGCGGCGATGTCGGCCATGTCGTCGAAGGTATCCGACTTCCAGGCGACCACGTAGCCGCCGTTGGCCAATGCGGTGATGGTGGGATCTTCCTGTGCGCTGTTGTTCACTTTGTTGACGAGGGCTGGCCCGCCGTCCTGCACGCCGCTGGCGTTATAGCGCTGGGTGTAGATGTAATCGGTGGTGCTTGTTCCCTGATCGCTCCACGCCACGATGTAACCGCCATCTTTCAGAGCCGTGAGGGAGGGCTCGGAATGATAGCCAGTTGTAGGGTTGACGCGGATTTCGCCCAGGGTTGGCATTGCAAATTCCTTTTATGCAAAGAAAACGGAAGTGGCTGGCAGTTTACAGCGCAAAACGATGGCGTCAAATTGCCATCATTCGTCGGAAGTATCGGGTGGGGGGAGTTAAAGCAGGGTGGAGAGTGACTTGGTCTGGAGGTGGTCCAGCGGCCATTGAATCGCAGGCATAAAAAAACCCTGAATCTTGCGATTCAGGGTTTTCGGTATTTGGTGCCCAGAGACGGAATCGAACCGCCGACACGGGGATTTTCAATCCCCTGCTCTACCGACTGAGCTATCTGGGCAACGGGGCGCATTAAACGGGTTTTTCAGGGGGGCGTCAAGCAAGTTTTCAAAAAAATTTTAATTATTACCGTCGCTTACGTTCCGACCCCCGAAAAATCGGGGTTATTCCGATGGCGGTACGTAGCCTTCGGCCTTGGCGTAATCCTCGCCGGAGAAGTACTTGTCCATTTCGCCCTGAAGATATTTGCGATCTTCGGCGTTCATCATGTTCAGGCGTTTTTCATTGATCAGCAGGGTCTGGTGTTTTTGCCAGTCGGCCCAGGCCTTCGCCGAGACGTGGTCAAAAATGTCCTGGCCTTTGGCGCCCGGGAAGGGAGCGCGCTCCAGGCCTGGCAATTCTTCTTTGTACTTGCGGCACATGATGGTGCGGGTCATGACGACTCTCCTGCGTTCAATACGGCGGCCGCGCGTTCGAGCAAGGTTTTGACCGGGGCGGCAAGGCCCAGGCGCGGCGGGGTGGCGAGGTTATACCAGAGCCAGTCGGCCTCGGCCACGTGATGGCCGGTCTCCTGGACCTGAACCAGCCAGGGTTCGATGGATAACTGAAAATGGCTGAAGGTGTGCACCAGGCTCGGCAATGCCTGTTGGGTGCCCAGTTCCAGCGAGTGCTGCGTTGCCAGATGAGGCAGGTCGTCGAGGTCGTCGAGTTCCGGCAGGCTCCACAAGCCGCCCCAGAGGCCCGTAGAGGGGCGACGGTAAAGCAGGATGGCGCCTTCGGTGTTGGCCAGCATCGGCATCAGCGTGCGCTTCTGCGGGATGGCCTTGCGCGGCTTGGGGATCGGGTAACGGGTTTCCAGGCCGAGCATGTGCGCCTCGCAGCCTTTTTCCAGCGGGCACAGCAGGCAGCTCGGTTTGCTGCGGGTGCAGAGCGTGGCACCGAGGTCCATCATCGCCTGGGTGTAGGCGTTGACCCGGTCGTGAGGCGTAAAGCGCTCAGCGTTGGCCCAGAGCTGTCTGGCGACCTTCGGCTCGCCCGGGTAGCCCTCTTGCGCGGTAAAACGCGCCAGGACGCGTTTGACGTTGCCGTCGAGGATCGGCGCGCGCAGGCCCATGCTGATGCTGGCAATGGCGCCAGCGGTGGACAGGCCGATCCCCGGCAGATCCGTGAGCTTTTCCACGTCCCGGGGAAATTCGCCGCCGTACTGCTCGACGACGATCTTCGCGGTCTTCTGCAAATTGCGCGCACGGGTGTAGTAACCCAGGCCGGTCCACAGGTGCAGCACTTCGTCTTCCGGTGCCGCCGCCAGGGTTTCGACCGTTGGCAACGAGGCCATGAAGCGGTCGAAGTAGTTCAGCACGGTGCTGACCTGGGTCTGCTGCAGCATGATTTCCGAGACCCATACCCGATACGGGTTGATGTCCTGCTGCCAAGGCAAATCGTGACGGCCGTGGCGGTCGAACCAGTCCAGCACCGCCGTTGAAAACTGCTCGGCTCTCATCGCTTGAACAGGTCCTTGAGCGCGTCTTTCAGTTTCGGGTCGACTTTGTCGCCCCATTTTTCGTCGATTTTTTCGCTGATCCTCTCGCCAGCCAACTTGGTCGCGACCTGGCTCATGCGGTCGTTATCCAAACGGCAAGCCTTGGCGCCCAGCTCCAGCGGGCCACGGCAGCGCAGCGGCCACTCGATGCCGACAAACTTGTCGCCGACCTGACAGGCCGGGTCCGGCATGGCGCTGGTATCGCCTTCGACGATGATGCCGACACGGTAGTCCATGCCCAGCACGCGCAGATCGATGTCACCGTCACCTTTGACGGTCATGCCCGGGATGCGCACTTTCAGGTCCGGGTTGCTGGCTACGCCGTTACGCAAGGTCAGGTTGCCCTTGAGCTCCTGGAACGGAGTGTCCTTGCCGCGTGGCTCGCCGCTGAGGGTTTTGCGGTTGAGCGTGGCGATGCCTTTGCACAGCTGTTGCTCAAGGTTGGCGTTGAGCAGCACGCCATTGTTGATGACGAAACTGGCGTTGCCGTTGAGGGTTTCGATCAACGCCTTCTGGCTGTTGCCGTTGCCGGTCAGGTTGCTGTTGAGCGTGACCAGGCCCTTGACCGGTGGATTCTTGCCCTGGCTTTCGAGGATTTTTTCCGCCGGTACCCGGCTGATCTTCGTCTGCAGATTCAGCGCCGGCACTGGCTGGCGCACATCGAGCGTGCCGGTGGTTTCGAAGTTGCCCTCGTACAGGTCGCCGCGCAGGTTGGCCAGCGTCAGCAGGCCGCCCTGGCCGGTGGCCTTGAGCGCAGCGTTATGGATCGGCAGTTTTTGCAGGGTCAGCTGACCGAAGGTCAGGTCGGCGTCCACATCGAGCTTGCTCAAGCGTTCCACTGGCAACAGGCGCTCGCTGCTCCACGCGTCCTTGGTCGGCGCGGGTGGCAACGGCGTGCTGCCGGCGCCGGCCATGGCATCGGCTTCGGTGCTGGCGACTTCGGCCTGGCGCACTTGCGTCGCGCTATTGGCCTCGGCGGATTTCGGCGGCAGGTAACGGTCGACGTTGAAGGTGTCGGCCTTGAGCACGGCGCGCAGCGATTGCTTGGCGAAGTCTTCGACGGCAATGCGGCCGCTGAAGGTGCTGTCGTCGACTTTCAGGTTGAGGTCGTCGAGCGCCAGGCTGGTCGGTGTCGCGGCCAACCGGCTGACCAGCTCGACTTTGCTCAGGCTGCCTTCGGCCATGGCCGGGAGTTTCTGGCCGATGCTGTCGACGAATTTCGCCAGGTCGAACTGGGCAATCGAGATGCCGCCACTGACCTGTGGGGTCTTGTCCAGATCGTTGACCTTCAGTTCACCCAGTGCCCGCAACTGGTTGGCGGAGATCTTGATGCCGGTCCACTCGGCAACGTTGGCGGCCTTGTCCAGCACCAGCTGGCCCTGGGCGGAAAACGTCACGGCCTTGCCTTGGAAGGGGTCGCCGGTCACTTCACCCGACAGCCTCATGTCTTCGAACTGATAGCGCTGCAGTGCACGTGCGATGCGCACCTCACCGTTGAGTTCGGTACGCACCCGCAGTGCCGGCTGGTTGGCTGACAGGAAAGCCGTGAGCTTGAGCGGAATGTTGACGGAGTCATGGACCGCGCCGGTGCTCAACTGAATGCTTTCGGCACTGAAGGTCTTGCCGGTTCGTTCGTCGGTGTATTCGACCCGTGCGTTGTTCACGGTCAGGCTGTCGATGTCCAGGCGGATCGGCTGGGGCGGTTTTTCCGCCGCGTCGCTGGTTTCGGGCGCAGGTTCGGTAGCGGCTGGCGGGGTGCCGGTCGCGTCGGTGCTGGCTGTTGCAGGCAGCTTGCCGATGTCCTCCCAGTTGCCATGACCCTCCTTGTCGCGGTTCAGGCGCAGGTTCAGGCCTTCGACGCGCACGTCGCTCATCTGCACTTCACGGCGCAGCAATGGCAGTACGCGCACCGAAAGGCCGAGCATCTGCAAGTCGGCGTACGGCTCGGTCGGTTTGACCATGGTCGCGACACTGGCGTCGTGCAGCTCCAGGCCCAGCCACGGGAACAGGCTCCAGCCGATATCGCCATTGAGCGTCAGCTCGATGTGGGCTTTGTCGCGGGCAATCTGGCGAATCTCGTCTTTGTAGTCGTTGGGATCGAAGAGGTGGGTCAGGGCAAAGCCCAGCGCCACAATGATCAGCAACAACCCGAGAAGTACCAGACCCAGGATTTTGCCGAACGCTTTCATGGGCGAGTCCTTGTAATTAGTCGAATTCAAAATTTAGCCGAGGAGTATAGCGCCCCCGAACAGACGACCGGTCAGTGATCACGCCGGCAATACATCCAGTGGCAGTTTCAGCTTGGCGGCCAGCGCCTGCGCCTCCAGATGCCCGGCAGGCGCCAGCAGGCGCAGCGGCATACCCGATTGCGCGGCCATTTTTTGCGCTTCGGCCACCAGTCGCTCGGCAACACCACGGCGACGGGTAATTTTTCGCACACATATTTGTGACAAATGCCAGGCGTCTTGGTGCCTTTGCAGGCGGGCCGCGCCCAGCAGGCGATCATTGAAGCGTCCGGCGATCAGTGTGCCGTCTTGTAAACAGTCTTCGATCAACTGCGCCTCGCCGGAAAACGGGGCGAACAACCAGTCTGGAGCGTCGCGGTAGATCTTCTGCAGATCCTGCCGATCCTGGGGCGTGGCTTGATTGAGCGGCTCGACAATGATCGGCATGGTGATTCCTGTGGGGTCATGAAGCGATGGAGATCAGACGACGTACAAAAGGTGATGTCAGTTTGGTTTTTCTGTCACTGGCAGATGGTAACCTTTGCCCGTTCGTCCGTCCTTCTGCGACCTGTTGTCGCACAACAAGGCGCTCCACCAAAAAACGGTCATGTCTGCGTGCATAAAGGCCGGGAGCGTGGCTGGCGAACCCTACTAATAATTGGGGGAAATACAATGACCACGAGCATCACGGCGGACGGCCTTAGCGCCGACCAGCCCGCGTTCCTGTCCAAGGAGCGGATCATCGCCAAGCCCGGCTTCAACCGTTGGCTGGTGCCACCGGCCGCGCTGGCCATCCACTTGTGCATCGGCATGGCCTACGGCTTTTCGGTGTTCTGGTTGCCGCTGTCCAAGGCGCTGGGCATCACGGCTCCAGTGGCCTGCGTAGCGGACATGGGTTTTATCGCACAGGTCTTTTCGTCCCAGTGTGACTGGCCGATCTCGATGCTCGGCTGGATCTACACCCTGTTCTTCATCTTCCTGGGGTGCTCGGCTGCCATCTGGGGTGGCTGGCTGGAACATGCCGGGCCACGCAAGGCTGGCGTAGTGTCGGCATTGTGCTGGTGCGGCGGTCTGCTGATTTCGGCGCTGGGCGTGTATACCCACCAGATCTGGCTGATGTGGATCGGCTCCGGGGTCATTGGTGGTATCGGCCTGGGCCTGGGCTACATTTCGCCGGTGTCGACCCTGATCAAGTGGTTCCCGGACAAGCGCGGCATGGCCACCGGCATGGCGATCATGGGCTTCGGCGGTGGTGCGATGGTCGGTGCTCCGCTGGCGGCAGCGCTGATGGGGCATTTCGCTTCGCCAACCAGCGTCGGCGTGTGGCAGAGCTTCCTGGTCATGGCCGCGATCTACTTCGTGTTCATGATCGGTGGCGCATTGTCCTACCGCGTCCCGCCAACCGGCTGGAAGCCTGAAGGCTGGACCGCCCCGGCGAAAAAAGCCTCGAACGCGATGATTACTCATCGTCATGTTCACGTGAATGTGGCCTGGAAGACGCCGCAGTTCCGTCTGGTGTGGCTGGTGCTGTGCCTGAACGTATCGGCGGGTATCGGCATCCTCGGCATGGCGTCGCCGCTGCTGCAGGAAGTGTTCGGTGGCAAGTTGCTGGGCAATGACCTGGCGTTCGGCCAACTCGACGCTTCGCAACTGGCTTCGATCGCCGCCATCGCGGCCGGTTTCACCGGTTTGCTGAGCCTGTTCAACATCGGCGGACGTTTCTTCTGGGCTTCGTTCTCGGATTACCTGGGTCGCAAAAACACCTACTTCGTGTTCTTCGCCTTGGGCTTTGCCCTGTACGGACTGATTCCGAACCTCGGTCATCTGGGCAGCATCGCGCTGTTCGTGGCGGCGTTCTGCGTCATCCTGTCGATGTACGGCGGTGGTTTCGCGACTGTTCCTGCGTATCTGGCGGACCTGTTCGGTACGCAAATGGTCGGTGCGATTCACGGTCGTCTGCTGACGGCGTGGGCGGCGGCCGGCGTGCTCGGTCCAGTGCTGGTGAACTACCTGCGTGAATATCAGCTGAGCATCGGCGTCGAGCGTGCAGCAGCGTACGACATCACGCTGTACATCCTCGCCGGCCTGCTGGTGCTGGGTTTCCTGTGCAACCTGCTGGTGCGCCCGGTGGCGGACAAGTACTTCATGACCGACGCCGAACTGGCCGCCGAGCAGGCGCTGGGCCATGACAAAGGCGCTGACAGCAGCACCGTGCTGGAGTGGAAAGCCGCGCCTGGCACCAAGCCGCTGGCGGTGGCGGCGTGGCTGGTGGTGGGTATTCCGTTGGCGTGGGGTGTGTGGGTGACCTTGCAAAAAACCGCGGTGTTGTTCCACTAACACCAAGGTAAGCCACAGCCCCTGTGGGAGCGGGCTTGCTCGCGAAGAGGGAGTATCAGTCGACATAATTGTGGGCTGATCCACCGCTTTCGCGAGCAAGCCCGCTCCCACTTTTGTTCTGTGTTGCACCTGAATGGCTTGTACTGACATGTACATCGCTGGCACCCCCGGATTCACTCCGTCAGTGATATCACCTCGCGTGTTTCTGTTTGGCGCCCGCACGCCTATAATGGCTGCCTTTTTCGCCCAATGATTTTGCGGAGCTGGTGATGGCCGAACGTAAGGCGTCTGTCGAGCGCGACACTCTGGAAACCCAGATCAAAGCCTCGATCAACCTCGATGGCACCGGAAAGGCCCGATTCGATATCGGTGTACCTTTTCTTGAGCACATGCTGGACCAGATCGCCCGTCACGGGCTGATCGACCTGGATATTGTCAGCAAGGGCGACCTGCATATCGATGACCACCACACTGTGGAAGACGTCGGTATCACCCTCGGCCAGGCCTTCACCAAAGCCATCGGCGACAAGAAAGGCATCCGTCGCTACGGTCACGCCTACGTGCCGCTCGATGAAGCGCTGTCGCGCGTGGTGATCGATTTCTCCGGCCGTCCAGGCCTGCAGATGCATGTTCCCTACACCCGTGCCACCGTCGGTGGTTTCGACGTTGACCTGTTCCAGGAATTCTTCCAGGGCTTCGTCAACCACGCCAACGTCACCTTGCACATCGACAATCTGCGTGGGCACAACACCCACCACCAGATCGAAACCGTGTTCAAGGCTTTCGGTCGCGCCCTGCGCATGGCCGTCGAGCTCGATGACCGCATGGCCGGGCAAATGCCTTCGACCAAGGGCGTCCTGTAATGCAGACAGTCGCGGTTATCGATTACGGCATGGGCAACCTGCACTCGGTGGCCAAGGCCCTCGAGCACGTCGGTGCCGGCAAGGTGCTGATCACCAGCGATGCCAACGTGATTCGCGAAGCCGACCGGGTGGTTTTCCCCGGCGTCGGCGCCATTCGCGATTGCATGGCGGAGATCCGTCGCCTCGGCTTCGATTCGCTGGTGCGTGAAGTCAGCCAGGACCGTCCGTTCCTTGGCATCTGTGTGGGCATGCAAGCCTTGCTCGACACCAGCGAAGAGAACGACGGCGTCGACTGCATCGGCCTGTTCCCGGGCGCGGTGAAGTTCTTCGGCAAGGATCTGGTCGAGGATGGTGAGCACCTGAAAGTCCCGCACATGGGCTGGAACGAAGTGAAGCAGAAGGTCAGTCACCCGCTGTGGCATGACATTCCGGACCTGGCGCGTTTCTACTTCGTGCACAGCTACTACATCGCCGCCGCCAACACGCGGCAGGTGGTGGGTGGTGGTCACTACGGTGTCGATTTCGCCGCGGCGCTGGCCGAAGGCTCGCGTTTCGCCGTGCAGTTCCACCCGGAGAAAAGCCATACCCATGGCCTGCAGTTGCTGCAGAACTTCGCTGCGTGGGACGGTCGCTGGTAAATGGCCGTCAAGAAGAAACCGCCGATTCTGACCCTTACTCCCGAGCAGGAGAGCGAGGCCAATCGCAAGATCAAGCGTTTCATGGAAGACCGCTTCGAACTCGACCTCGGCTCTTTCGAGGCGGCGGAGATTCTTGAGCTGTTTACCCGTGAAATTGCTCCGCACTATTACAACAGGGCGATTTTCGATGTGCAGGCGCACCTCAAAGAGAGGTTCGAAAGCATCGAAAGCGACCTGTGGGCGCTCGAGAAAAACTGATTTCCGAGCCAAGCTGAACATTCAAATTTGAAGGTTTGCCAGATGCTGATTATTCCCGCTATCGATCTTAAAGACGGTGCCTGTGTTCGTCTGCGCCAGGGCCGCATGGAAGATTCCACAGTGTTCTCCGATGACCCGGTGAGCATGGCTGCCAAGTGGGTGGAGGGCGGTTGCCGCCGTCTGCATCTGGTCGACCTGAACGGCGCGTTCGAAGGCCAGCCGGTCAACGGCGAAGTGGTCACCGCCATCGCCAAGCGTTATCCGAACCTGCCGATCCAGATCGGCGGCGGTATCCGCTCCCTGGAAACCATCGAGCACTACGTGAAAGCGGGCGTTAGCTACGTGATCATCGGCACCAAGGCCGTGAAAGATCCGGCCTTCGTTGCCGAAGCCTGCCGCGCGTTCCCGGGTAAGGTGATCGTCGGCCTGGACGCCAAGGACGGTTTCGTCGCCACCGACGGCTGGGCTGAAATCAGCACCATCCAGGTGATCGACCTGGCGAAGCAGTTCGAAGCCGACGGCGTCTCCGCCATCGTTTACACCGACATCGCCAAAGACGGCATGATGCAGGGCTGCAACGTTCCGTTCACCGCGGCACTGGCTGCTGCCACTTCGATTCCGGTGATCGCTTCTGGCGGTATCCACAACCTGGGCGACATCAAGACCCTGCTCGACGCCAAGGCGCCGGGCATCATCGGCGCCATTACCGGCCGTGCGATTTACGAAGGCACCCTCGATGTCGCCGAAGCGCAAGCTTTCTGCGATTCGTACAAAGGCTGAGGACTGATCATGGCGCTGGCCAAACGCATCATCCCTTGCCTGGACGTGGACAACGGCCGGGTGGTCAAGGGTGTGAAATTCGAAAACATCCGCGACGCCGGTGACCCGGTGGAAATCGCCCGTCGCTACGACGAGCAGGGCGCCGACGAGATTACCTTTCTCGACATCACTGCCAGCGTCGATGGCCGCGACACCACGCTGCACACCGTCGAGCGCATGGCCAGCCAGGTGTTCATCCCGCTAACCGTGGGCGGTGGCGTACGCACCGTGCAGGACATCCGCAACCTGCTCAATGCCGGCGCGGACAAGGTTTCGATCAACACCGCTGCGGTGTTCAACCCTGAGTTCGTCGGCGAAGCCGCGCAGCATTTCGGTTCGCAGTGCATCGTGGTCGCGATCGACGCGAAGAAGGTTTCCGGGCCGGGCGAAACCCCGCGCTGGGAAATCTTCACCCACGGTGGGCGCAAGCCAACCGGCCTCGACGCCGTTGAGTGGGCAAAGAAAATGGAAGGCCTGGGTGCCGGTGAGATCCTGCTGACCAGCATGGACCAGGACGGCATGAAAAACGGTTTCGACCTGGGCGTCACCCGCGCCATCAGCGATGCGCTGGGCATTCCGGTGATCGCTTCCGGTGGCGTCGGCAACCTGCAACACCTGGCCGACGGCATTATCGAAGGTCACGCCAGCGCGGTTCTGGCGGCGAGTATTTTCCACTTCGGCGAATACACCGTGCAGGAAGCCAAGGCTTATATGGCCCATCGCGGAATTGTGATGCGCTGAATAAACCAATGCAGGCCAGTGGACATCATGGCGTGCCCAAGGCACTCTTGGGTACGCCATGGATTTCGGTAGCCAGACATGCTTAAACGCTTTCTTCTCGTCCTTGCCAGCGCTTCTCTGTTGTTCATCAGCGGAGCACACGCAAAAGACAGTCCCGATGCCGACATGGTGTTGCTGACTGAAAATTTCCCGCCCTACAACATGGCGAAGAATGGCAAGAACTTCGCTCAGGACGAGAACATCGATGGCATCGCCACCGATATCGTCCGCGAAATATTCAAGCGTGCCAACATTACCTACAGTCTGACGCTGCGTTTCCCTTGGGAGCGAATCTACAAACTCACCCTGGAAAAACCCGGCTATGGCGTGTTTGTCATGGCGCGGTTGCCGGATCGCGAGAAGCTGTTCAAATGGGTCGGTCCAATCGGCCCGGACGACTGGATCATGCTGGCCAAGGCTGACAGCAAGATCACCCTCGAAACCTTGAATGATGCGCGCAAGTACAAGATCGGCGCCTACAAGGGCGACGCGATTGCCGAGACGCTGGCCAAGCAGGGGCTCAATCCGATTGTTGTACTGCGCGATCAGGACAACGCGAAAAAACTGGTCAACGGGCAGATCGACCTGTGGGCCACCGGTGACCCGGCCGGGCGCTATCTGGCGCGTCAGGAAGGGGTCAACGGGTTGAAAACCGTACTGCGTTTCAACAGTGCGGAACTGTACCTGGCACTGAACAAGGACGTGCCGGACGAGACGGTGGCCAAGCTCCAGGCGGCGCTGGACCAGATGCGCAAGGAAGGCAAGGTCGACGAGATCATGGCGCGGTATCTATAGGATTCAACACCAACCCTTCAGTCATGCCCGGACCACTGTGGGAGCGAGCTTGCTCGCGATGGCGTCGTGTCAGTCGACAACATTGGTGAAGGACAGATCGCTATCGCGAGCAAGCTCGCTCCCACAGGGGACGCTGTGTAGCTCTAGCGGTACACCCCATCCTTCCCATGCGCCGCAGTCGCCCGATTACCGCGCACACTGATCATCTGCCGGACATCAATCCACTCGATGCCCTGAGCCTTCAGCTTCGGCAACTCCCGCTCCAGCACCGCGAGCGTCTGTGGATACGGATGCCCGATCATCACCGCCGAACCTTGCTTGCGCGCGAGGCTGATCGCTGTCTGTAACTGGCTGAAGATCGCGGCTTCGGTCCGTTCATCGTCGAGAAACACATCCCGCGAAACGCTGGCCAGACCCATTTTCTGCGCTTCGGCCGCGGCCACGGTCCGGGCGCTGGTGCGGCTGTCGACGAAGAATTTGTGTCGTTGTTGCAAGTCTGCCATCAACCAGGCCATGGCCGCGGGTTGTGCGGTCATGCGGCTGCCCATGTGATTGTTGATGCCGCTGGTGTACGGGACCCTTTTGAAGGCGGCGTTCAGGCGCTTTTCCAGCTCTTCGACAGGCAATTCGGGATGCCAGGCGAACGGTCCGGTGGCCGGATCCATGGGCATGTGCAGAATGACGATTTTTCCGGCGCGATGGGCTTCGCGGGCGAATTCGGTGGCGTGAGGTGTGTCGGGCATGATCGCCGTGGTCACCGGGCCGGGCAGGGCCAACACGCGGCGATCCCGGGGCAGGTTCTGCCCCAGGTCATCGATGATCAGCGTCAGGTAGGCTTTTTGCGGGGTAGTCGAGGCGGGCGTTGCGTGAACAACACCCGCCAGACAGCAAAGCAGACCGAGAATGTACCGCAGGCGCATCCTCAACGGCCGGACGTGATGCTCAGCCCTTTGAGCAGGCTCAGGGCCTGGGCCAGCTGGTAATCATCGTCCTGTGGCATCGGCTTGGCCTTGCTGGAGCCGGTCGGTTTGTCCGCACCGCCGTTGCCGTTGCCCAGGTGACCCTGCAAGTCGGCTTCCTTGAAGTAGTCGTTGTCCTGCTCGCTGGTGATCTTGGCCTTGCGCACTTCGATGTCCGGGACGATGCCCTGGGCCTGGATGGAGCGGCCATTCGGCGTGTAGTACAGCGCCGTGGTGATCTTCAATGCACGATCATTGTTCAGTGGCAGCACGGTTTGCACCGAGCCCTTGCCGAAACTGTTGGTGCCCATCACCACGGCGCGTTTCTGGTCCTGCAGGGCGCCGGCGACAATTTCCGAAGCCGAGGCGCTGCCGCCGTTGATCAGCACGACCATTGGCACGGCTTCGCTTTCGTCCTTGCCGGTGGCAGAGAAACGCAGCTCGGAGTTGGCGATGCGGCCCTTGGTGTAGACGATCAGGCCCTTGGTGATGAAGTGGTCGACCACTTCCACCGCCGCCTGCAACACGCCACCCGGGTTGTTGCGCAGATCGAGGATGATGCCCTTGAGCTTCTTGCCGTTCTCCTTGCGCAGCTTGGCCAGCGCCTTGGAAACCTCTTCTCCGGTCTTGACCTGGAACTGGGTGATGCGGATGTAGCCGTAGCCCGATTCCAGCAGCTGGCTCTTCACGCTCTTCACCTGGATGACGGCGCGGGACAGGGTCACGTCGAACGGCGTGCCGCCGTCGCGTACCAGGGTCAGGGTGATTTTCTGGCCGATCTTGCCGCGCATCTTGTCGACGGCTTCGGTCATGCTCTGGCCGCGGGTGGGCTGGCCGTTGATCTTGACGATGAAGTCGCCGGCCTGAATGCCGGCCTTGGAAGCAGGAGTGTCGTCAATCGGCGACACTACCTTGATGAAGCCGTCTTCGGCGCCGACTTCGATGCCCAGGCCGCCGAATTCGCCACTGGTGCTTTCCTGCAACTCGGCGAAATCTTCAGGGCCGAGGTAAGCCGAATGCGGGTCGAGGTTGCTGAGCATGCCCTTGATGGCGTTTTCCAGCAGGGTCTTGTCGTCCACCGGTTCGACATAAGCGGCCTTGATCCGGTCCATCACCTCGGCAAAGGTGCGCAACTCATCCAGCGGCAGTGGCGCCTTGGTGGTCGCAGCAGTGCCCGCAGGCGCAACCGCCGGGGCCGGTTGAGCGGCAAACGCCAGAGGCGCGCCGATCACCAGGGCGATCGTCAGGGCCAGCGAGGTAAGGCGGGACAAATGCAGCATGTCTAACAAACTCCTGAATTAGGTATCGCGCTTATCCTTGCGCGCGGCACCATTGCGCCGGATCACTCGGGTGACCCTGCTGACGAATAGCAAAATACAGCGCTGGCGTGTCCTGCCCGCCACTGTTGCCGACAGTGGAGATGGACTCACCGGCTTTAACCACATCACCCGCAGACTTGAGCAGCGTCTGGTTGTGACCATAAAGACTCAAAAAACCGTTGCCGTGGTCGAGGATCACCAGCAACCCGGCGCCTCGCAGCCAGTCGGCAAACACTACACGACCTCCATGCACAGCATGCACGGTGCTGCCGGCAGACGCGCCGATCATCACGCCATCCCACTTGGTCCGGGCATCGTCGCCACGGCTTTCACCGTAGCGCGCCAACAGTCGACCATCGACAGGCCAGGGAAGTTTGCCGCGGGTTGACGCAAACGGACCACCAAAGGTCTCGCCGGAACTGGAAACCAGTGCGCCAGGTGTCGATCTGACCGGTTTGCGTGGGGCGTCGTCGCCGGCATCTGCCTGCGCCTGGGCCTCACGTAAACGCTTTTTTTCGGCTTCCTGCTGGGCAATCAGCGCTTTTTGCCGCGCTTCTTCTGCCTCACGGGCCTGGCGGGCCAAGGTTTCTTCAATGGTTTTAAGGACTTTAGACAGGTCTGCCTGATCCTGCTCGCGCGCCGCCAGTTTCTGATCGCGAGCCTTTACGTCGTCATTGAGCTTGGCCAGGACTTGCTGGCGCTCCTTGCGGACTTTCTCGAGCTCGTCACGCTGGGTGTCGAGGCTGCTTTGCTGCACCAGCAGTTGCGCCTGCTGCATGGCGATGTCTTTCTCGACATTGGACAGTTGGCGCAGGGTTTCGTTGAAATTCTTCAGCTGCTCCAGGCGAGCCTGGCTCAGGTAGTCGTAATAGGTGAGGGTGCGGGCGAATCTTTCCGGATTCTGCTGGTTGAGCAGCAGCTTGAGGTATTCCTGACGACCGTTCTGATAGGCCGCCCGGGCCTGAATGGCGATCAGTCGTTGCTGTTCAATGCGCGCGCTCTGGAGTTTTTTTTTCTCCGCATCGAGTCGCTGCAGCTCGGCTTCGCTTTTCTTCAGCTCTTTTTGCAGGGCATCGACCTGCTTCTCGAGCTTGCCCATTTCAGTTTCGGTGCCCTTGAGCTCTTTCTGCACGCCGGACTTTTCTTCCTGCAACTTGCCCAGCAGCTTCTTCAGCTCGGCAATGTCCTGACGCGTGGCGTCCAACTGTTGTTGGGTGTTTGCGCGCTCGTCAGCAAAGGCCGGTTGGAGCAGGCAAGTCAGAGCTAGGGCTATCAGGACGCGAAGCATAGGGGCGGGCGGCACCAGGGAAAGGGACGGCCTAGTATGCCCGCCATGGGCGGCAAAAAAAATGCCCATTTCTGACTGTGTGATGACTGGAGCAAGCGACAGACTGAATTCCATTTCAAAAACTCCAAAAACCACTGTGGGAGCGAGCTTGCTCGCGATGGCGTCCGATCATTCAACATAGATGTTGGCTGTCAGATTGCTATCGCGAGCAAGCTCGCTCCCACAGATTTTGTGGCGTTTTGGAAATCCGGTCAGACCAGAATCGAAGTCCCGGTCATTTCCGCCGGTTGCTCAAGGCCCAACAGCTTCAGCATGGTCGGCGCCACGTCCGCCAGCACGCCGCCTTCGCGGACCTTCAGGTCGCGCTTGCCGACATAGATGAATGGCACCGGCTCGGTGGTGTGCGCAGTGTGCGCCTGGCCGGTGGTTGTATCGGACATTTGCTCGACGTTGCCATGGTCAGCGGTGATCAAGGCTTCGCCGCCGACTTTTTCCAGGGCATCGACGATGCGGCCCACGCACAGGTCAAGGCATTCAACAGCCTTGACCGCCGCTTCGAACACGCCGCTGTGGCCGACCATGTCGCCGTTGGCGTAGTTGACCACGATCACGTCGTAGCGCTGGTTTTCGATGGCGTCGACGATGCGGTCGGTGACTTCCGGCGCACTCATTTCCGGTTGCAGGTCATAGGTGGCGACTTTCGGCGACGGAATCAGGATGCGTTCTTCGCCCGGGAACGGTTCTTCGCGGCCGCCGGAGAAAAAGAAGGTCACGTGGGCGTATTTTTCGGTTTCGGCGATGCGCAGCTGGGTCTTGCCGTTTTTTGCCAGGTAGTCGCCCAGCACGTTTTCCAGGCTGCCGGCGGCGAAGGCGGACGGGGCAGGAATGCTCGCGGCGTATTGGGTCAGCATGACGAAACCGGCCAGTTTCGGCTGGCGGGCTCGCTCGAACTCACTGAAGTTGTCTTCGACGAACACACGAGTCAGCTCGCGGGCGCGGTCGGCGCGGAAATTCATGAACACCACGGCATCGCCGTCTTCGACTTTTACCGGCTCGCCGATGGAGGTTGCCTTGACGAATTCGTCGCTCTCGCCGCGCTCGTAGGCTGCTTCCAGGCCTTCCTGGGCGGTGGCGGCGTTGAATTCGCCCTGGCCATCGACAATCAGGTTGTAGGCCTGGGAGACACGGTCCCAACGGTTGTCGCGGTCCATGGCGTAGTAACGGCCGATCAGGCTGGCGATTCGGCCTTTGCCCAGGGCCTGGAAAGTGGCGTCGAGCAGTTCGATCGAGGACTGCGCACTTTTTGGCGGCGTGTCACGGCCGTCGAGGAAGGCGTGCAGGTAGATGTTTTGAGCGCCGCGCTTGAAGGCCAGTTCGGCCATGGCGACCAGGTGGTCCTGGTGGCTGTGCACGCCGCCATCGGACAGCAGGCCCATGAAATGCACGGCTTTGCCGGCGGCGACGGCTTTGTCCACGGCCGCGCAGATGGTCGGGTTCTCGAAGAACTCGCCGTCGCGGATCGATTTGGTGACGCGAGTGAAGTCCTGATACACCACGCGACCGGCGCCGAGGTTCATGTGACCGACTTCGGAGTTGCCCATCTGGCCATCCGGAAGACCGACGTCCATGCCGCTGCCCGAGATCAGGCCGTTCGGCACGGTGGCCCACAGGCGGTCCAGTACAGGCTTCTTCGCCGCGAAAATGGCGTTGGATTCGGGGCTGTCACTGTGACCGAAGCCGTCGAGAATCATCAGGACCAAAGGTTTAGGCGTGGTAGTCATGGAATCCACTCGTGGCTGAGATAAAAAGGAGCAATGGAAAAGGGAGTGGCAGTTTAAAGCGAAGTTCCGGCCGCGTCACCGCCGGACGGGGTTTGGCCCACCATAGTGGCTGTGTATACTGGCCGACATTTTAACGCCCTGGAACCTCCTTCGATGGTTGCTAACCTGATTCAATTCGCCACTAACCACTACATTCTCGTCGGTATCTTCGTCGTACTGCTGGCGTTGCTGATTGCCTATCAAATGCAGGGCGGCGGCCGTAGCCTGAGCACTGGCGAACTGACCGGCCTGGTCAACAAGGACGCAGGCGTGGTGATCGACATTCGTCCAACCAAGGATTTCGCCGCCGGTCACATTGTCGGCGCGCTGAACATTCCTCAGGACAAACTGATCGCCCGCGTTGGCGAGCTGGAAAAGCACAAGGCCAAGACCATCATCCTGGTCGATGCCATGGGCCAGACCGCCGGCACTCACGCCCGCGAATTGATGAAATCCGGCTTCACCGCCGCCAAGCTGTCCGGCGGTATCTCCAGCTGGAAAGCCGACAATCTGCCGCTGGTGAAGTGATATGAGCAACGTCGTCGTCTATTCCAGCGATTACTGCCCTTACTGCTCGCGAGCCAAATACCTGCTCGAGAACAAAGGCGTGGCCTTCGAAGAGATCAAGGTCGATGGCAAGCCGCAGGTGCGCGCTGCGATGGCCCAGAAGGCCGGACGTACGTCCGTGCCGCAAATCTGGATCGGCAGCACCCACGTGGGCGGTTGTGATGATTTGTTCGCCCTGGAGCGCGCCGGCAAACTCGACGCGCTGCTCAGGGCCTGACGGCAATACCCCAAACAAGCAAACCTAAAAGAACCCTGGATCAAGAAGGATCTGCGATGACTGACCAACAGAACACTGCTGCGACCGAAGAAGAAACTGCACCGCAATTCTCCTTGCAGCGCATTTATGTGCGTGACCTGTCCTTCGAAGCTCCGAAAAGCCCGGCGATCTTCCGCCAGCAGTGGGAGCCGAGCGTCGCCCTGGATCTGAACACCCGTCAAAAGGCACTGGAATCGGACTTCCATGAAGTCGTGCTGACCCTGTCGGTTACCGTGAAAAACGGTGACGAAGTGGCGTTCATCGCTGAAGTGCAACAGGCCGGTATCTTCCTGATCAAGAACCTGGACGATGCTTCGATGAGCCACACCCTGGGTGCGTTCTGCCCGAACATCCTGTTCCCGTACGCTCGCGAAACCCTGGACAGCCTGGTGACCCGCGGTTCGTTCCCGGCACTGATGCTGGCCCCGGTGAACTTCGATGCACTGTACGCACAAGAGCTGCAACGCATGCAGGCTGCCGGCGAGACGCCGACCGTTCAGTAAAAGCTTCGTTTGCTCCATGAAAAAAGCGCCTTTGAAGGCGCTTTTTTCATGGAGCAAACGAAACCGCTGGATGCACGGCCCCCTGTAGGAGCTGCCGAAGGCTGCGATCTTTTGACTTTGATTTTTCAAGATCAAAAGATCGCAGCCTTCGGCAGCTCCTACATTGGGTCGTGGTGTTACTTGAAGTCGTTCTGGCGCCAGGCTTCGTACACGGCCACCGCCACGGTATTCGACAGGTTCAGGCTGCGGCAGCCTTCGCGCATCGGCAGGCGCAGGCGTTGCTCAGGGGGCAGGGCGTCCAGCACCTCGGCGGGCAAACCCCGGCTTTCCGGGCCGAACAGGAACGCATCGCCAGGGGCGAAGCTGGCATCGTGGAATGGCCGCGAGCCCTTGGTGGTGAAGGCGAACAGCCGTGGATGGCCGAGGCTTTCCAGGCAGCTGGGGAGGTCGGCGTGACGTTGCAAGGTGGCATACTCGTGGTAGTCGAGGCCGGCGCGGCGCAGGCGCTTGTCGTCCATCTCGAAGCCCAGCGGCTCGATCAAATGCAGGTGGCAGCCACTGTTGGCGCACAGCCTGATAACGTTGCCGGTATTCGGCGGAATTTCTGGTTGGAAAAGGATGACGTGAAACATGCACGGCTCCGAAGGTAAAGATGACGCGCATTCTACGCCGCAAGCAGGTGTGCGTTCGAAACTATTCCTGCGGGTGATGGGCTCGCTGGCGATCGTCGGGATGATGATCGGCCTGATGATCGGTCGCCTGACCACGCCAGACCCGAGTCAGTTGCAGCAGGTAGAGGTGACGGGCGACGGGCTGGTGGTGTGGTTCAACAACGAACCCAAGGTCCATGGCGAAATCGTCGACGGCAGTGTCGCGCTGCTGTTTGGCGCCGAGGGCCAGGCGCAGAAAGGCCAGCTCAAGCTTGGCGGCAAGGATGTGAACTGGCGGGTACGTTCAAGCGATGGAGGGTTGCTGCTGACGCTGGTGGCGGCCCGGCCGCTGCTGGGCGAGTGGGCCGGTAGCGAGGTCGATGACCGCTGGCGGCTGGAGATCCATCTCCGGGAGCAATAAAAGAGGGAATCCCCGGCCTGCCTGTACCAAGGTTCCCGAAACGGGAGGCTCGTCGCGAGTGCGGTGTGAGCCTGGTGTAAAGAAGGAACCCCTGACCTGCCTGTATCAAGGGCCCCAAAACGGCTGGGCTCGTCGCGGCTGCGGTGTGAGCCCGGTGTAAAGAGGGGAATCCCCGGCCTGCCTGTACCAAGGTCCCCGAAACCGGGTCGGTGATTTGAATCACCTGAAAGGGTTATTGCAGGGGGCGTGCCAGGTTTTCATATGTGGTAACAGAAAATTCTGAAGTAATACTCAAGGCCCCGTAATTCGGGGCTTTGGTGTTTTTTGGGGGTGAGTTTTGCGGCAGATGGAGGCGGTGTTTCGATTTAGCTTTCGTGCGCGATTGCGGTTCACGGTGCATTCAGTCGGTGCATTGATGGCTCTAAAAGCATCGCGAGCAAGCTCGCTCCCACAGGGTTCAATGGTGTCTACACGATAGTGA
>NZ_JBWKZB010000024.1:0-95912 GCF_059424105.1 Pseudomonas sp. GW456-E7
TTGCCCGGCCAACGCACAATGGCCGGCACACGGTAGGCGCCTTCCCAGTTGGAGTTCTTCTCGTTACGGAACGGCGTAGTTGCCGCGTCCGGCCAGGAGAACTGATTCGGGCCGTTGTCGGTGGTGTAGACGACGATGGTGTTGTCGGCGATTTTCAGGTCGTCGAGGGTCTTCAGCAGTTTGCCGACATCGCCGTCGTGTTCGAGCATGCCATCGGCGTAATCGTTGCCGGGCATGCCGCTCTGGCCCTTCATCGACTCGCGCACGTGGGTGAACAAGTGCATGCGTGTGGTGTTCATCCAGACGAAGAACGGTTTGTCCGCCTTGGCCTGTTTCTCGATGAACGCCTGCGCCGCCGCCGTGGTTTCGTCGTCGATGGTTTCCATGCGCTTGGTGGTCAGCGCGCCGGTGTCTTCGATCTTGCCGTCGGCGAAGCTGTGGATCACGCCACGCGGGGTGTTGGCCTTGACGAACTCGGCATCGTCTTTTGGCCAGTACGGACGCTCAGGTTCTTCTTCGGCGTTGAGGTGGTACAGGTTGCCGAAGAACTCGTCGAAACCGTGGTTGGTCGGCAGGTATTCATCCTTGTCGCCCAAGTGGTTCTTGCCGAACTGGCCGGTCGCATAACCCTGGGACTTGAGCGCCTGGGCGATGGTGATGTCACGCTTTTGCAGGCCCACCGGTGCGCCCGGGATGCCGACTTTCGACAGGCCGGTACGCAAAGGCGTCTGACCAGTGATGAACGACGAACGCCCGGCGGTGCAGCTGTTCTCCGCGTAATAGTCGGTGAACATCATGCCTTCCTTGGCAATTCGATCGATGTTGGGCGTCTTGTAGCCGACCACGCCCATGGAATAGGCGCTGATGTTGGTCTGGCCAATATCGTCGCCGAAGATCACCAGAATGTTGGGTTTTTCAGCGGCTCCGGCTGTTGCCGAAATCGCCATCACCGAGGCTGCCACCAAGGCGAGTTTCGGTAGCCACTTACCTATGCGAGTCATCTGACTGGCTCCTTTTCACTGCGTCGCTGAATGCGACAAACGTTTATTGCGGTCCTGCGTTACGTCTTTTTATTGCACTTGCTCGGGTGTGGCGGCGTCGTACGGATAGATCCGGCGCCATTCGGCCGCCATGTCGACGACCGTCCAGCCACGCTTGTTCGCTTCGTCCAGGGCCTTGTCCAGGCGACCGATCTGCGACTGTCGGTCGTAAGCCCATTCGCGTTTGGCGTCGGTGTGGTGCACCAACCCCATGAATCGTTTGCCGGGACCGGCGGCGGTCCACTGGAGCATTTGCAGGTCACCGTCGGAGTTGCCGAACGCGAGGATCGGTCGTTTGCCGATCACGGCATTGATGCTTTCCGGCTTGCCTGGGCCATCGTCGTTGTGGGCCAGTTTCGGCGTGCGCAGGATCGACGCCTCGCCGTCCTTGTACTGGAACGCGGTGACGAAGGTGGTGCCGATGACTTGTTCCGGTGGAATGCCGTAGACCTTCTCGGCAAAGGCGCGCATGAACCCGGTGTCGCCACCGGAGACGATGTAGGTCTTGAAGGCGTTACCGCGCAGGTAGTCGAGCATCTCCAGCATCGGCTGGAAGATCATTTCGGTGTACGGCTTGCCGGTTTTCGGATGCCTGGCCTGATTCAGCCAGGTCTTGGCGTAGTCATCGAACGCTTCGCTGGTCATGCCGGTGTGGGTCGCACCGAAGATCTTCATCATGCCTTCCAGGCCGCTGGCGGCCAGTGCCTTGTGATCGTTTTCCAGCACGGCCTGGAATGGCTGGGTGGTTTTCCATTCCGGGTGCTGCGCCGCGGTGCGTTTGACTTCTTCGAGGGCGAACAGCAATTCGAAGTACATCGGCTGCTCGCTCCACAAGGTGCCGTCGTTATCGAACACGGCAATGCGGTCTTCGGGTTTGACGAAGTCCTTGCTGCTTTGATCGGTGACCGCCTGCACGAACTCGATGATCTGCTTTTTCGACGGCCCATCGTTCCACGAGGGCAGGGGTTCGGCTGCCTGGACCAGCAGCGGCAGGCTCAAGGCCAGGGTCAGCAGGAAGCTGAATACGCGATGATGGTGCAACGATTTCGAATTGGTCATGGGACACCCTTCTCGTGAACGGGGTTGAGCGGTTGAAGAGCAGAAGAGACTGATTCTCTGTTGCACTCGGCCTGACTATGCAGCGTAGACAAGGATTCCCCGATTTGGCGCAGGGCCTGCTCTTTGTCCGTTTCGCGGCCGTAACAGGCCCGCAGGAAGCTTTGCAGGCGCGGGCCGAGACCGGTCAATTTCAGGCCCTGGCGGCTGCGTCGGGTCCACAGGTACAGGGCGCTCAATTGCGTCGGTTTGCCCTCCAGTTGTGCCGGAATCTGCTGCCACGCGTAGTCGGCGGACTCGAGCCAGGCGGCGTGCCGGGTGCGGCGGCGGGCTTGCCACTGGAGGTGCGCGCGGCGTACGAGCGGGCGACTGAACCAGCCCAGTGCTACCACCGCCAACGCCAGTGCCAATAGTCCGAACCAGTGCCCGGAAAGGTGCAAACGATTGTGCTGGCCGAGTTTTTTCAGGTCTTCGGTGATTGAAAACACCGGCTTGTAGGCGCTGTTGGCCGCGGCGTCGAAGGTCACGCCAGGCACTGTGGCCGTGCGGGTTTGCCGGCTGCTGGCATCCCACCATTTCAGTTCGACGGCTGGCAGGCTGTAGTGGCCTTCGGTGTCAATTCGATATGTCACGCTGTCGATGCGCTGGCCGCCAATGAAGTTGCCGCGACCGTCATCCAGATTGCGGATTTGCGCTGGTTTCGGGTAGCGGCTCAGGCCCTTGATGGCGTCCAGCGTCGGTGTCGGCAGTGACATGGCCAGGGCACCGTCGGCCTGTAGCGTCAGTTCCCGGGTGATGCTGTCGCCGACCTTCAGCGGCGTGGCCGAATGGATGGTCTTCTGGGTAAACCGCAGCCCTTGAGCCACCAGCACCGCCTCCCCGGGCTGGAATCCCGGCGGCTGTGCGGCGTTGAAGTGCAATGGCTGACTTTGGGCGCTGAGCTCGTGGCTGGCCTGGCCCGGTGTGGCTTGAACGGTCAGTGCCGGAATGTCGAAGCCCTGGGCCAGGTTCGGGGTGATCAGGTAGCTGTAGCGCATGCCGCTGAAGGATTGGCCGTCGAAAGTCTGGTTCAGGTGTTCGGCGTGGCCATCCGGCGGCATCACCAGTGCGCCGGACAGTTTCAGGTCGGGCAGGGTGGGGGCGCTGGTGAACCAGGTGTCGGTGAAGACATCGAGTTGCAGTTCGACCAGGCTGCCGACCATGACGGGGTCGGCGGGTTGCAGGGTGGCCTGGACTTTCAGTTGAGGGTCGGCGGCGAATGTGTTGAGGCTGATCAGGCCGATGAGCAGGGCTCCGAGATTTGTGGTGAGTGGTCGGGCCCTTTCGCGAGCAGGCTCGCTCCCACAGGGGATTTGAGGTGCGTCTGGATCAAATGTGGGAGCGAGCCTGCTCGCGAAGGCAGCGACTCGGTCTTGAAGGCAGCTCATGGCTTGGCCCCCGCCTGATCCTGCAGACTGAACTTCTGCTTGAGAAACTTCGCCGGCGATGTGGTCAGGTTCTGCAGCCACTGCTCATCCGAGGCCGCTTGTTGGGTTTCCATCTTTTTGCTTTGCCCTTTACCCGGCGCCTTGTCCATCTTGATTTCGTCGGGTTTGACCTCCGGTGTGTTTTTCTCGGCGCTTTCGGTGTCTTTCTGCAAGGCGATGGCCAGGGCCAGGTTGGCCGTGGCTTCCGGAAACTGCGGTTGCAACTTCAGTGCCTGCTGATAAGCCGCGATGGCCTGATCGAACTTGAACCGGCGCACGTAGATATTGCCCAGGTAGAAATACGCCTGTGGTGTATCGAGCCGCGCGAAGCTGGCCAGTGCCAGGTCGAAATCGGCCGCGTTGTAGGCGGCCACGCCTTTCCAGTACGGATCGACGAACAGCGCCGCCGCCTGGGGGTAGTGCTGGTGTTCGAAGGCCCAGCGGCCTTGCTGGTCGCGGGTGAAAAAGGCGTCGGTCAGGGCGTTGGCCTGTGCCGGCGCCGGTGGCAGGCCCAGGCCCACCGCCAGCAGCAATCCAGCCATCCAGTTCACGCTCCAGCCCCTGCGTACGCTGAAGAAAGCGAACAGCAGCAGCGGCCAGCACAACCAGTAACCGGCGTCTTTCCAGTGCAATTCACGCTGTTCGTCGCTGGCTGACTGGTAGTGCTGCTCGGCGTGCAGTTCGATCCAGTCCAGATCGTCATCGTTGAGGGTCAGGCTGCCCAGCGGGGCATCCAGCGTTGAGGCAAGCTGCTTGAGGGCGTCCTGGTCGAAACTGCCGAGTTGCGGGCGACCATTGCTGTCGATGCGCGGCTGGCCGCTGGCTTCGCGGATGATCCCGCCGTCGGTGCTGCCGGCTGCCAGAATCAGCACTTGCAACGCACTGCCAGCCAGTCGTTTGTCCAGCCCGGCCAGGGTCGAGGTGTCGGCGCCATCGGTGATCAGCAGCAGGGTGCCGGGTGTTTTTTCGGCACCGAGCAGGCGCTTGGCCTGATCGATGACAGCGCCGACATCTTTCCCCGGTTTGTTGATCAGGTCGGTGCTCAGGGCCTGGATGAAGGTATCGAGCAGGGCCGGGTCATCGGTGGCGGGCAACACCAGATGCGCGCTGCCGGCGTAGGCAATCAAGGCGTTGCGCGAACCGGCGCGGCGCTGGATCAGGTCGTGGAGCTTGTGCTTGACCGCTTCCAGGCGACTGGGTGGAACGTCGCTGGCGTCCATGGACGGCGACAGGTCGACGGCGATGATCAGCGGTGCGCGGTTTTCCAGAAAGTCCGGGCGATCCTGTTCCCAGGTCGGCCCGGCGGCGGCGAGGGCGCCCAGTACCAACAGCGCACACAGCAGATGCACCGGGCGCAGGCGGTGCCGGTCTTGCGGGGTGATGAGCAGGTGCGGCAGCAGGTGCGCCGCGATGTTGCTGCGCCAGCGCCGTTGCAAATCCTGGCTATGTCGCCACAGCACTGGCAGCAGTGCGCCGAACACGGCGAGCAACAGCCACACAGGACGCAGGAAGTGGAAGTCACCGAGGTTGATGTCCATCTCAGGTCTCCTGCCGTTGACGGGCGAGCATCAGCCGTGGAAGCACCAGGGCGCCCAGGTGATATATCGCCAGCAGCGCGAGGGCCGCGCCCAGTGGCCACCAGAACAGATCGCGTTTGGGCTGATGGCTGAGGGTCTTCACCTGATGCGGGGTGAGCTTGTCGAGGGTGCTGTAGACCTGATCCAGGGTGTTGCGGTCTTCGGCGCGGAAGAAGCGTCCGCCGGTGGCCTGGGCAATCTCCTGCAAACCTTGCAGGTTGACCTTGGCTTCGCCTTCGGCGTTCGGGTCGCCGATGCCGATGGTGTGAATCACCACCCCTTTGGCGGCAGCCATGGCGGCCGCGTGATCCGGGGTGATGGCGCTGCTGGTGTCGTTGCCGTCGGTGAGCAGGATCAGCACTTTTTCCTGCTCGTGGGCCTGCTCCAGCAGTTTCAGGCTCAGGCCGATGGCGTCGCCGATGGCGGTGTTGGGGCCGGCCATGCCGATGCCGGTGTCGTCCAGCAGCAGTGACAGGCTGGCGTGATCGAGGGTCAGGGGTGCCTGCGGATAGGCGCCGGTGCCGAACACGATCAGTCCGATTCGATCGTCCTTGCGCTTGTCGATGAACCCGTGGACCACGTCCTTGACGGCGGCCAGGCGGTTGATTTTCTGGCCGTTGGCGTCGGTGAAGTCGGTGGTTTCCATCGACTGGGATATGTCGATGGCCAGCATCAGGTCACGCACCGGCTGCTGGCGCTCGATGGGCTGTTCCACCCACACCGGCCGGCTTACCGCCACCAGCAACAGTGTCCAGACCAGCAGGTTCAGGAGTAACTGCCAGCCGTTGCTGCGGGTACCGGCCTGACTGGGTGCCTGGCCGACAGCACGGCTCATGGCGCCGAAAAACGGTACGCGCACGGCGCTGCGCGCCTCGCGGTAATCGGGCAGGTAGCGATAACCCAACCATGGCAATGGCAGCAGGATCAGCAGCCAGGGGTAATCAAGCTGCCACATGATGACGCTCCACCCAGGTTTTGCAGGTACTGAACAGTTGCTGTCGCTGTTCGCTGGGCATGGCCCGCAAGGCGGCGTCCGGCGCATAGGCAAGCCGCGCCAGTTGCTGGCTGAAATCGGCCGGTAAGGGCTGTTTACTGTGCCGCTGCAAAAACGCCTGCCATTCCTCTTTCCCCAACGCCGCAACCGTCCCCCTGTAGGAGCTGCCGAAGGCTGCGATCTTTTGATCTTCAGCGGTAAAAGATCGCAGCCTTCGGCAGCTCCTACAGGGGGCGCGGGGGGCAGGCATGGAGAGGGCCACGCGTTTGAGCAGCTCCGGAAGTTCGCGCAATGCATTCAGGTCATTGCTGCGTTGCTGCAACTCCGCCAGCCGTGCCAGCGCCTCGCGCCGATAGCGATCGCGCCGCCATTGCCAGTAACGTCGGGCACTGACCAGCAACAGGCTGAGCACCAACAATGTCAGCAACGCCCACCAACCCCAGGTCTGCGGCGCATAGCTGACCGGCGCCGGCAAGGCCATTTCCTTGAGTTGGTCGATGCTCGGGATAGCGGGGTTCATCGGCGCCCTCCGGCAAGCTTGCCCAGTTCGGCACGCAGTTGTTCGTGGGCTTCGGTGGCGGTGCTGAACATCATCAACGGCACCTGGCTGCGGCGCAGCAAGGTCGCGACATCCTTGAGCCGACCGCTGAGAAAGTCCCCCAATGGCTGATGAACCTGTTGCCGATCCACCGCCAGTTCCACCTGCAATTGCCCCTGGGTGATCAGCACGCGGCCGTTTTTCGGCAGGTTCAGCGCCAGCGGGTCATAGACTTGCATGGCGATCACATCGTTATGGGCCGCCAGTTGCCGCATGAGCTGCAAGGTGCGTTCGCCGGCCCCGGCAAAATCACTGACGATGCAGATCAGGTGATCGTGACCGGCCACGGCCAGGCAATGCTGCAGGACCTTGTCGAGCTGATCTGCGCCCTCGGCATCCGGGTTGCCCGCATTGAGTGCCTGGTTTTGTTGGGCAATGCGACTGCACAGCGCCTCGACGCGTTTGCGGCTGCGCAGTGGGGCGATGCTGTCGATGCGTTGATCGTTGAATACCAGCCCGCCGACGCGGTCGCCGGCGTTGAACACCATCCACGCCGCCAACGCGCCAAGTTCGGCGGCGACCGCGGATTTGAAGCTGCGTTGCGAACCAAAGAACATCGACATGCGCTGGTCGACGAGGATCAGCGCAGGGCGGTCGCGCTCTTCGGTGAATGTGCGTACCACCGGTTTGCCGGTGCGCAGGGAGGCGCGCCAGTCGAGATGACGCAAATCGTCCCCCGGCTGATAACGGCGCAGCTCATCGAAGTTCAGGCCACGGCCACGCAAACGTGAAGCGTGATTGCCCGCGAGGATGCTGCCTTGAGGTTGGCGAGCGACAAAACTCAGGTCACGGGCCTTGAACTCCAGGGCCATCAACTGCGCCAGAGAGACATACACCAGACCGTCGACGCAGTTCATGGACATCAGGCCGGGATCGCGACTTTATCGAGCAGACGGTCGAGCACCTGGTCGGCGCTCACGCCATCGGCCACTGCGTCGTAGCTCAGTTGCAGACGATGGCGCAGCACCGGGTGGACCACGGCGCGCACGTTGTCCGGAGACACGAAATCCTGGCCCTGCAACCAGGCGTCGGCCCGGGCACAACGGTCCAGGCCAATGCCGCCGCGGGGGCTGGCGCCGATGCTGATCCAGCGCCCGAGATCGGCGTCGTAATCGGCCGGATGGCGCGTGGCATTGATCAGGTCGATCAGGTAACGGTCGATGGCCGGAGACACGTGCACCGCACTGACTTCCCGGCGCGCGGCAAAGATCACGTCCTGGGCCAGGGCAAAGCCCTGCACCGCAGCCGTTTTGGCGCCGAGTGCCTGTTCTTCTTCGCGCAGCAGGCGCAGCACCTGGCTTTCGTTTTCCGCGCTCGGGTAATCGAGCAGCACTTTCATCAGGAAGCGGTCCATCTGCGCTTCCGGCAGCGGGTACGTGCCTTCCTGTTCGATCGGGTTCTGGGTCGCCACCACGATGAACAGTTCCGGCAGGGCATGGCTGTTGCCGGCCACGGTGATCTGGCGTTCTTCCATGGCTTCGAGCAACGCGGCCTGGACCTTGGCCGGCGCACGGTTGATTTCGTCGGCCAGGATCAGGTTGCCGAACAGCGGGCCGGGCTGGAAGCGGATTTCGTTTTTGCCTTCGACCTGATGCAGCACCTCGGCGCCGGTGATGTCCGATGGCAGCAAGTCCGGGGTGAACTGGATGCGACTCATCTTCGCGTCCAGGTGTTTGGCCAGTGCTTTCACCGTGCGGGTTTTGGCCAGGCCGGGCAGGCTTTCGAGCAGCAGATGCCCGTTGGCCAGCAGGCCCACAAGGATTTGACGAATGACCTGGTCCTGGCCGAGCACCGCTTCGGCGATGCTGGCTTGCAGGGCGTTGAGGTCGTTGAGAGCGGTCATGAAAGGTTCCTCGCTCAAAGCATGAAGGTCGGAATGACCGGAATGAATGACAGTCGGAAATTCCAGCGACTGCTGATGAGGTCGTCGGGGTGAATCGCCGAATACTGGATCTCCCCGGAAATACGCACCGGCAGCTTGCCGAAGTTGAATATCCGCCCGGCGCCGAGACCGACAGGGAAGGTCACTTTGTTGCCGCCTTCGGCTTTCCAGTTCACGGTGACGTTGGGCGTCATGCCGATCCGCCATTGCTCGGGACCGGGGATCGCGCGCTGGATGAAATACTGAATGTTGGTCAGGCTCACATCCTTGCGCTGGCTGTCGCCACCGACCGACCACCAGTGTTGCGGAAACAAGCCCAGGGTCCAGTCTTCGCCCAGGTACGCGGCGACGAACGCCGGGCCCAGGGAATATTTGCCGGTGCCCAGGACGTCTTTTTCCGCAGTGGGAAACATCGCGGTCGGGCCGAACCCCCAGACCATCTTGCCGCCCCCGGCGAAGCGCACCGGCTCCTTGGGCGAGAACACACCGACATAGGCCAGATCGCCAAAACCGCTGGTGCGGTCGAACGGGTCTTGCACGACCGAGGCAAAGTCGCCACGGTCGCTGAGGATATCGCTGGGGCCCATGCCGATCAGGTTGCCGGCCCGGTGGTTGATCGGGGCGCTGACGTAGCTAATGGGCAGGCGGTTGATCAGGTTCCAGTCTTCGCCGATGGAAATCGGGAAGGTCGGCATGAAGCTGTACTTGCCCAGCATGCGTGTGCCGTTGCTGTGCGGACCTTTGAGTGCGGTGTAGTCGAACTGATTGAACAGCAACACCAGATTGCCCACCGGGTTATCCATCAACTTGGCGATTTGCTCGGTCGACGGGTCGCAGCCGGCCGCCACGACTTTTTTCAGGTCGATGTCGAAGTCCTGTTGCAGCCGGTGACAAGTCTCGGGGTCACCTTTGGCGGCGGCCTGCGCCGGCGCGTCGTTCAGCGTGGGCAATTCACCGCTGGCGCAGGCGAAGCCGCTGAACAGGACACTGCAAAAGGTCAAACGAGTACTGATGGCCATCCCGGGCTACCTCTTAGAAAAATGCCAGGGTCAGGTTGACGCTGATGCCATTGCCTTCGGGCCGGTTCTTGGTGTCGAACTCCGGGACCCAACGGGCACTGATGTTGGCCTGGGCGTCGGCGAACTTGCCGCTCCAGCCTACCGTCGGGCCAGCACCCACCGAGCGTCCGCGAAAACCGCTGGTTGCGCCGGATCCGGAGTCATCGGTGACCTGCTGGATATAGCCTGCCACCAAACCAACGTTCCAGCCGTTGCCGAAGCCGTGGGTCCACAGGGCGTCGAGGGTGAAAATGTTGCCGTTGCGATAATCCGTGGCGTCGTTCTCGGTGTAGAACTCCAGGCCGCTCGACAACGTGAACTCGCCGCCCTTGCCATCCAGGTGAGTGAACGCCACGGTCGGCATGAAGGTGTAAGTGTTCTGCCCGGGGTTGGCCAGGCGATCGTCGTTATAGGCACCGGTCGGCACGTAGATCGGCAGCGAGAACGCGATGTGGTTGAGCTCGTCGAAGTGATAGCCGGCGGCAATCGGCGTCACCAGCATGTCGGCGAACTGGGTGCCGGTATCCTCGGAGCCCAGGGTCCTGCCGCGAGGGCCGGTGATGCTCGCGGTAATGTCGGTGTACTGCACCGGTACACCGATGGCCGAGGCGTAGTTCCAGGGACCCTTGCCCGTGTCCCAGACGCGAGTGAAGTTGGCCATGGTGTAAGACACTTTCATGTCCAGCCCGGTACCCAGGGCGCCCACGATCGGCACCTGGGCGTTGCCCTTGAGGTCGCCGTCGTACCAGATGCTGGTCAGGGACATGACCCAACCCGGCTCCGGGGGCACGATCCCGGCATCGGAAAACACTTGTTGGCCGGTGATCGGGCGACCGACACCGCCTTCGGCCGCCAGGCCCCATGGACTGACGCTGACCATGCACAGCGCCAACAAGGGGCGCACTACGAAAGGCCTGATCATGAACGACTCCGCTTATTGTTGTGGGGTGGCTGGCGCCAGCAGCGGCAGTTTCCACTGGCCGTTGTTGACTTCAGGTTTGGGCAGGTACAGGCGCAGCACGCCGTAGAACGGACCATTCGGTGCCGGCAGCCAGTTGCTTTGCAATGCTTTGGCCGGTGCCTTGTGCTGCACGTAAAGGGTCAGGCCGCCATCGGCATCGAGCTTGAGGTCGGGCAACATCCGCGAATTGATCAAGTAGCGATTGAGCGGGTTGGCCACCAGCAATTTGTTTTTGCCGTCATACATGGTCAGCGACCAGAACGCATCGACCGGGGGCAGGGCGTCTTTGTCAAAATGCAGGGTGTAGTCGGTTTTCGACGCGTCGACCGGTTTTCCGTCCTTGTCGACGAAATAGCCGAAGTAGTTCGCCTCTTCGGCAGAGTTGCCGAAAATCCCCATGTTGGCGCCTGCATAGCGGTACAGGTAGTTGCCCTTGAGGTGGTCGCGACTGCCGAACAGGTCACCGCTGCTGATCTCATGGGTGTCGACTTTGGTTTTCTTGAAATCGGCGAACTCGGCCCTGGCGTCACTGATGCCGTCTTCCAGTGCCTTGCGTTGTTCGGCGCTGAGGTCGCTGAGCTTGAAGGGTTTGCCGGCCCCGACGCCGATTTTTGCGAAACGCGCCAGCAGGTCTTTTTCCACGTCCTGGGCCGGGGTGAATGCCAGCATGAAATTCAGGTAGCGAAACAGGTCCGGGGTCTCGCTCATGGTCGGCGTCGGTTTCGGCCAGTCGATTTTCGGCGCGGCAGCCGGGGCCTTCTGTTTGACGTAGTGACTCAGGGGTTCGACCTTGTAGCCTTTCTGGATCTGCTTGACCTTGGCCAGGTCTTTTTCATCGAACAATTGCGTGCGGTACAGCGCGTAAGCGATGTTGCTTTCACTGCGGACCATGCGGTCGATGTCGACCGGTTGCTGACCCTGCCAGTTCGGGCCGGCAATCATGTAGTGACCCCCGTTGTTGCCCGTGCTGCGAGTACCCAGATAGCCAAAGTTCTGGGTGTAGGCGTCGATCAGTTGCACCGAGTAGTAACGGTGTTCTTCGATGGGCGGCAGGGTCAGCACCAACGGCTCGGCGCGCAAATCCATCCAGACAAAGGAGTAGGGCGTGTCGGAATTCGGCGTGACGAACGCCGTGTCCTTCGCGGTAAACGCCTTGGCTGTATTGCCGATCTGATTGAACGGTGCCTTGAAATTCGGGCTCTTCCTGTCCACGGCCTGGGTGTAGAGGGTCTTGTACATCTCCACCACCGGGAAGCCGTACAGATAGGCCTCCCTGGCAATGGCCCGAGCCTCGTCCGGGGTGGCGGTGAAGTCGACACTGGCCCCTGCACCACAACTGACGAACATTGTCATCAGGCTGAAACCGGCTGCGCGAAGTGCGCCGTGCATACAAAAATCCTTATTTACCGAAGGTGACATTGATCCCGGCGAACACTGTGAACTGCGGCAAACCATCGCCTTTTCGGTCAACGGTCCACTGTGGCTCGATAAAGGCATTGAGGATATTGGACCCGGACTTCCAGGCTTTGCCGCCCCCCAAACCGAGTGGGATGTAGTGAGTGTTGTTCTTCAGGTCGAACGTCCAGATACCGGTCGAGCGCAGGTACCAGCCTTTTTCCAGGTTGTGGATGATGAACGGCTGGAAGGTGGCGGACTCGACGTGAGGGCGGTCGTGATCACCGGCGAACGAACTCTGGTACTGCACCAGTGCGCCAAGGAGTCCGCGTGGCGAGGAGTCGATGGCGATGGCGGACAGGCCAGCCTGCCATTTGCCGGTTCCCAACTCATCCTGCTCAGCGGTCGGCGCAGTGATTTGCGGGCCGACGCCCAACTGCACGCCTTCGGTCTTGAGCAGGAAAATATCGAACAGGTTCAGGTCACCGATGCCGGTGCTGTAGCCGTTGTGGGGATCCGGGCGGGTGCTGACGGGAAGGGTGACGCGCAACAGTTGCGGGACACCAATGAAATCATTCGGCGCCATGGGCAACGCGCCACGCAGCAGTGCGTCATTGGTATGAGCGTTGGTGTCGAACAACTTCGGGGTGTAGTAGTCCTGAAGGTTGACGCCGGGCGCCAGGTTCAGCGGGTTGTTACTTTTGTTGGCCGTTTCGGCGTTATCGGCGTGAGCAAAAAAAACAGGCGCGAGCGAAGTCACCCAGACGAAGGCGTACTTCCCCAATTTCTTTGACATTAATCCCCCGGCTCCCTGGTGGCTGATTGGGCAGACGGTCCTTAAGTTTGGCCGCAACTGCGTAATCCCTTTCCGATCAAGCCTATAGGACTTGTCGGATGAAATTAGCAGTTAACCACGGGTTGGCCAATCTAATGGATTAATTCTTTCGTTTTGTGTGTGGATTCTCGTTATTTTTGTGTACTAAAAAGTTAATGCGGATCAAAGGCTTGCCCAGGCAAGTTGAGTGGCTATCTAGTTCAATGTGGGAGCAAGCCCGCTCCCACAGGAAACAGAGGAAAAGGTCGAATCAGTCAGTTCTTCTTCGCCTGCTCCCAAACCCGCTGTTCCTGCTCGCGCAGTTCCGGCGTGAACTCGGCGCCAAAATCTTCGGCTTCAAACACCTGGCGAATCTCGATTTCGGCTTCGGTGCCCGGCATCGGGTTGGGGCAGCGCTTGACCCATTCGATGGCTTCTTCCCTGGACTTCACTTTCCACAACCAGAAACCGGCAATCAGTTCCTTGGTTTCGATGAAGGGGCCGTCGATCACCGTGCGTTGGTCACCTGAAAACTTTACACGAGCGCCCTTGCTGCTCGGATGCAGGCCTTCGCCCGCGAGCATGATGCCGGCCTTGACCAGTTCTTCGTTGTAGTTGCCCATGGCGGTCAGCAGTTCCTGGCTGGGCATGACGCCGGCTTCGGAATCCTGGCTGGCCTTGATGATGATCATGAATCGCATGGTCTCGTCTCCGTTGCAGTTGAGTGATTCGATTTATAGTCGAACGACGGTGGAGCAATTCGACAGAGTGCTAAAAAAGTTTCAGTCGAAGACGTGTCGCGTACCTTTCGTCATGTACATCGGGAAGCGGCGGGTGAGGGCGTACGCTGTACTTTTGCCGACTTGTTCGGCTAACAAGCGAACCCTGTGGGAGCGAGCCTGCTCGCGATGGCGTCAGTTCGGTCACCAGCGAAGTTGCATGACATTGCGCTTTCGTCGGAGCGCCGCCCGGAGCAAGCCCGCTCCCACAGGGGTATGGGTTGTATCCAGTTTTGTATGCCGATACATGACAATTTATGTTTGACCATAGGTCACAGGACAATTTCGTGGTTAACTTCGGCCTCGTCAAAATTCTCCACCACAACGTTCAGAAGGACTCCGTTCATGGCTCAAGTCACTCTTAAAGGCAACCCGGTTCAAGTCAACGGCCAACTGCCACAAGCCGGTTCCAAGGCGCCAGCCTTTTCCCTGGTTGCCGGCAATCTGTCCGACGTCACCCTCAAAGACTTTGCCGGCAAGCGCAAAGTGCTGAACATCTTCCCAAGCGTTGACACCCCGACCTGCGCCACCTCGGTGCGCCAGTTCAACGCCAAGGCCGGTAGCGTCGACAACACTGTCGTGCTGTGCATCTCCGCTGACCTGCCGTTCGCCCAGGCCCGCTTCTGCGGCGCCGAAGGCCTGGAAAACGTCCAGAACCTGTCGACCCTGCGCGGTGCCGAGTTCATCCAGAACTACGGTGTTGCCATCGCCGACGGCCCGCTCAAGGGCCTGACCGCTCGTGCCGTGGTGGTTCTGGACGAAAACGACAATGTGCTGCACAGCGAGCTGGTTGGCGAAATCGCTGACGAGCCGAACTACGAAGCGGCACTTGCTGTTCTGAAATAAGCGTACCTTTACAATGTTTAACGGCCTGGCCCTGTCCAGGCCGTTTTCATTTGTGCTTCAGTGTCTTACACAAAACTCCTGTTACGTAAGCCGAAAGTAAATTGCCGGTAAAGGCGCTTTGCTTAAAACCCGCCAGTGCTTATCGTTCAGCCTCATGTAAAAAAGCCCACGCGCCCAATGGTTGATCACTCAATGCAATCCTCCGCTTCCCGTAGTCCCCGTCGCTGGCTGTTCGGCCTGCTTGTCCTGTTGGTCATCGCCGCCCTGTGCTGGAAATTCTGGCCGGGCAGCGCTGCACCCAAGGAGGCGGCGGGGCAGAAAGCCGTTGCCGGGCATACCGGGCGATCGGGGGGCATGCGTCCGGGGTTCGGCGGTGCGTCAGGGCCGGTGCCGGTGCGCGTGGCTGCGGCCGTCACCGGTGACTTCCCGCTGTACTTCAAGGCGCTGGGCACGGTCACGGCGCTGAATACCATCAACGTCCGCAGCCGCGTCGGCGGTGAGCTGGTCAAGATCTATTTCGAAGAAGGGCAGATGGTCAAGGCCGGCGACCTGCTGGCCGAAATCGACCCGCGCCCCTACCAGAACGCCTTGCTGCAGGCCGAAGGCACCTTGCTGCAGAATCAGGCGCAACTGAAAAACGCCCAGGTCGATGTCGAGCGCTATCGCGGCCTGTACCGCGAGGACAGTATTGCCAAGCAGACCCTGGACACCGCCGAAGCGCTGGTCGGTCAGTTCCAGGGCACGGTCAAGACCAATCAGGCAGCGGTCAACGATGCCAAGCTCAACCTTGAATTCACCCGGATCCGCGCACCCATCACCGGTCGCGTGGGCCTGCGTCAACTGGACGTCGGCAACCTGGTGGCGGCCAATGACACCACCGCCTTGGCGATCATCACCCAGACCCAACCGATCAGCGTGGCCTTCACCCTCCCGGAAAACAGCCTCGACACCGTGCTTGCCCGTTATCGCAGCGGTGCCAAATTGCCGGCTGAAGCCTGGGATCGCGGCGATACCAAATTGCAGGCCACTGGCGTGCTGCAGAGCCTGGACAACCAGATCGACGTCACCACCGGCACCCTGAAATTCAAGGCCCGTTACGAGAACCGCGATCAGTCGCTGTTCCCGAACCAGTTCGTCAATGTGCGCCTGCTGGCCGACACCCTCAAAAACGTGGTGCTCGCACCGTCCGCCGCGATCCAGTTCGGCACCAACGGCACGTTCGCCTATGTCCTGGAGGGTGACAAGAAGGTCAAGATCCGTCAGTTGAAAGTCGGCGCCAGTGACGGCCTGAACACTGTGGTCACCGAAGGCCTGTCCGCGGGCGACCGCGTCGTACTGGAAGGCACCGACCGCCTGAAAGACGGCAGCGACGTGGAGGTGGTCAACGACAGCCAGGACGTGCCGACCACGCCAACCGAACACCTGCAAGGCAAGTCGGCGGTCAACGCGGCTGAGCCCGCGACCACCGACAAGGCGAAAAAGGGTGGCGCATGAACATCTCGCGGCTGTTCATCCTTCGCCCGGTAGCCACCACGCTGAGCATGCTGGCGATTATCCTGGCCGGCGTGATTGCCTATCGGTTGCTGCCGGTGTCGGCGTTGCCCCAGGTCGATTACCCGACCATTCGCGTCATGACCCTGTACCCCGGCGCCAGCCCGGATGTCATGACCAGCGCGGTGACCGCGCCGCTTGAGCGGCAGTTCGGGCAAATGCCCGGCCTGACACAAATGGCCTCCACCAGCTCCGGCGGCGCGTCGGTACTGACGTTGCGGTTCAGCCTCGACATCAACATGGACGTGGCCGAGCAACAGGTGCAGGCAGCAATCAACGCCGCCACCAACCTGCTGCCCAAGGACCTGCCGGCACCGCCGGTGTACAACAAGGTCAATCCGGCCGATACCCCGGTGCTGACCCTGGCCATCACCTCCAAGACCATGTTGCTGCCCAAACTCAACGATCTGGTCGATACGCGCATGGCGCAGAAAATCGCCCAGATCAGCGGCGTCGGCATGGTCAGCATCGCCGGTGGTCAACGCCAGGCCGTGCGGATCAAGGTCAACCCGGAGGCCCTGGCGGCCAACGGCTTGAACCTGTCGGACGTGCGCACCCTGATCGGCGCCTCCAACGTCAACCAGCCCAAGGGCAACTTCGACGGCCCGACCCGGGTCTCTATGCTTGATGCCAACGATCAACTGACCTCGCCCAAGGACTACGCCAACCTGATCCTGGCCTATGCCAACGGCGCGCCGCTGCGGCTCAAGGACGTCGCTGAAATTGTCGACGGCGCCGAGAACGAACGCCTCGCGGCATGGGCCAACGAGAACCAGGCCGTACTGCTCAATATCCAGCGTCAGCCCGGGGCCAACGTGATCGAGGTGGTGGACCGGATCAAGGCGCTGCTGCCGAGCATCACCGACAACCTGCCGGCCGGCCTCGACGTGGTGGTGCTGACCGACCGCACCCAGACCATCCGCGCCTCGGTCAAGGACGTGCAGCACGAATTGCTGATCGCCATCGCCCTGGTGGTCATGGTCACCTTCCTGTTCCTGCGTCGCGCCAGCGCCACGATCATTCCGTCGGTGGCCGTGCCGCTGTCGCTGATCGGCACGTTCGGCGTGATGTACCTGGCCGGGTTCTCGGTCAACAATCTGACCCTGATGGCCCTGACCATCGCCACCGGTTTCGTGGTGGACGATGCGATCGTCATGCTGGAGAACATTGCGCGCTTCATCGAGGAGGGCGACAGCCCGCTGAACGCGGCGCTCAAGGGCGCCAAACAGATCGGTTTCACCCTGATTTCCCTGACGTTGTCGCTGATCGCCGTGCTGATCCCGCTGCTGTTCATGGCGGACGTGGTCGGGCGCTTGTTCCGCGAGTTCGCCATCACACTCGCGGTGGCGATCCTGATTTCCCTGGTGGTTTCCCTGACGCTGACGCCGATGATGTGCGCGCGGCTGCTCAAGCGCGAACCCAAGGAAGCCGAGCAGGGGCGTTTCTATCGCGCCAGCGGTGCATTCATCGACTGGATGATCGCCGCTTATGGACGCAAGTTGCAGTGGGTGCTCAAGCACCAGCCCCTGACCTTGATGGTGGCTATTGGCACTCTGGCGCTGACGGTATTCCTGTACATGGTGGTGCCCAAAGGCTTCTTCCCGGTGCAGGACACCGGGGTTATCCAGGGTATTTCCGAAGCGCCGCAATCGATTTCCTTCGCCGCCATGAGCGAGCGTCAACAGGAGCTGGCCAAGGTGATTCTGGCCGACCCGGCGGTTGAGAGCCTGTCTTCCTATATCGGTGTCGACGGCGACAACTCGACCCTCAACAGCGGCCGTTTGCTGATCAACCTCAAGTCGCACCGCGACCGTGACCTGAGTGCAACGCAAGTGATTGCCCGCCTGCAACCGGAGCTCGACAAGCTGGTCGGCATCCGTCTGTTCATGCAGCCGGTGCAGGACCTGACCATCGAGGACCGGGTCAGCCGCACGCAGTACCAGTTCAGCATGTCGTCACCGGATTCGGAGCTGCTGAGCCTGTGGAGCGGGCGCCTGGTGGAGGCCTTGGCCGACCGGCCGGAGCTGACCGACGTGGCCAGCGATCTGCAGGACAAGGGCTTGCAGGTCTATCTGGTGATCGACCGCGATGCGGCGTCGCGGGTCGGGGTGTCGGTGTCGAACATCACCGATGCGCTGTACGACGCCTTCGGCCAGCGGCAGATTTCCACGATCTACACCCAGGCGAGCCAGTACCGCGTGGTCCTGCAATCGCAGTCCGGCGAAAAGATCGGCCCGGATGCGTTGAACCAGATTCACGTCAAGACCACCGATGGCGGGCAGGTGCGCCTGTCCAGCCTGGCGCACATTGAGGAGCGTCAGGCACAACTGGCGATCACCCACATCGGCCAGTTCCCGGCGGTGATGATGTCCTTCAACCTGGCGCCCGGCGTGGCGCTGGGGCATGCGGTCGAGATCATCGAGCAGGTGCAGAAGGACATCGGCATGCCGATTGGCGTGCAGACCCAGTTCCAGGGCGCGGCAGAGGCGTTCCAGGCTTCGTTGTCGAGCACCTTGCTGCTGATCCTGGCGGCGGTGGTGACCATGTACATCGTGCTGGGCGTGCTCTACGAGAGCTACATCCACCCGATCACCATTCTCTCGACCTTGCCGTCGGCGGCGGTGGGCGCCTTGCTGGCGTTGATCCTCAGCGGCAACGACCTGGGCATGATCGCGATCATCGGCATCATTCTGCTGATCGGCATCGTCAAGAAGAACGCGATCATGATGATCGACTTCGCCCTCGACGCCGAGCGCAACCAGGGCATGGACCCGCAAACGGCGATCTATCAGGCCGCCTTGCTGCGTTTCCGGCCGATCCTGATGACGACCCTGGCCGCGCTCTTCGGTGCCGTGCCGTTGATGCTGGCCACCGGTTCCGGCGCAGAGCTGCGCCAGCCGCTGGGCCTGGTGATGGTCGGCGGCCTGTTGCTGAGCCAGGTGTTGACCCTGTTCACTACGCCTGTGATCTACCTGTATTTCGATCGTCTCGGTCGGCGCTTTGGCAAGACCGGCGCTCAGGAGACGGCGGTATGAATGCCTGCATAACCTGTGGGAGCGGGCTTGCCCGCGAAGGCGTCCGGTCAGTCGACAGGGATGTTGAATGCAAGGTCCTCTTCGCGAGCAAGCCCGCTCCCACAGAGGGGCAGCAGGGCTCGCGGGTTGGTGCCGGGAGCGGTCATCGATGAATCTCTCGGGACCTTTCATCAAGCGCCCGGTCGCGACCATGTTGCTGAGCCTGGCCATCATGCTGCTGGGCGGCGTGAGCTTCGGTTTGCTGCCCGTGTCGCCGCTGCCGCAAATGGACTTTCCGGTGATCGTGGTCCAGGCCAGCCTGCCCGGGGCCAGCCCTGAAGTCATGGCGTCGACCGTGGCCACGCCGCTGGAGCGTTCCTTCGGCGCGATTGCCGGGGTCAACACCATGAGCAGCCGGTCCAGCCAGGGATCGACCCGGGTGATCCTGCAATTCGACCTCGACCGCGACATCAACGGTGCGGCGCGGGAAGTGCAGGCGGCCATCAACGCTTCGCGCAACCTGCTGCCCAGCGGGATGCGCAGCATGCCGACCTACAAGAAGGTCAACCCGTCCCAGGCGCCGATCATGGTGCTGTCGCTGACCTCCGATGTGCTGGAAAAAGGCCAGCTCTATGACCTGGCTTCGACCATCCTGTCCCAAAGCCTGTCCCAGGTGCAGGGCGTCGGCGAGGTGCAGATCGGCGGCAGTTCGCTGCCGGCGGTGCGTATCGAACTCGAACCGCAGGCGCTGAACCAGTACGGCGTGGCCCTGGACGATGTGCGCAATACCATCGCCAATGCCAACGTACGCCGGCCCAAGGGTTCGGTGGAAGACGATCAGCGGCTGTGGCAGGTCCAGGCCAACGACCAGTTGGAAAAAGCCAAGGACTACGAGTCGCTGATCATCCACTACAACGGCGGCGCGGCCTTGCGCCTCAAGGACGTGGCCAAGGTCAGCGACGGCGTCGAAGACCGCTACAACAGCGGTTTCTTCAACGACGACGCGGCGGTGCTGCTGGTGATCAACCGGCAGGCCGGGGCCAACATCATCGAGACGGTCAACGAGATCAAGGCGCAGTTGCCGGCGTTGCAGGCGGTGTTGCCGGCCAGCGTCAAGCTGAACCTGGCCATGGACCGTTCTCCGGTGATCAAGGCCACGCTGCATGAAGCGGAAATGACCCTGCTGATCGCCGTGGCGCTGGTGATCCTGGTGGTGTTCCTGTTCCTCGGTAACTTCCGCGCCTCGCTGATCCCGACCCTGGCAGTGCCGGTGTCGCTGGTCGGTACCTTTGCCGTGATGTACCTCTACGGCTTTTCGCTGAACAACCTGTCGCTGATGGCGCTGATCCTGGCCACCGGGCTGGTGGTGGACGATGCCATCGTGGTGCTGGAGAACATTTCCCGGCACATCGACGAAGGCGTGCGGCCGATGAAGGCAGCCTACCTCGGCGCCCAGGAAGTCGGCTTTACCTTGCTGTCGATGAACGTGTCGCTGGTGGCGGTGTTCCTGTCGATCCTGTTCATGGGCGGGATCATTGAAAGCCTGTTCCGCGAATTCTCCATCACCCTGGCGGCGGCCATCGTGGTTTCGTTGCTGGTGTCGTTGACCCTGACCCCGATGCTCTGCGCCCGCTGGCTCAAGCCGCACACGCCGGGGCAGGAGAACCGCCTGCAACGCTGGAGCCGGCGGGCCAACGACTGGATGGTTGGCAAATACGCCACCAGCCTCGACTGGGTGCTGCGCCACAAACGCCTGACGTTGCTCAGTCTGTTCGTGACAATTGGCGTGAACATTGCGCTGTATATTGTTGTTCCTAAAGCATTTTTACCTCAGCAGGATACCGGTCAGCTGATCGGTTTCGTGCGCGGCGACGACGGCCTGTCCTTCAGCGTGATGCAGCCGAAGATGGAGATTTTCCGTCGAGCGGTATTGAAGGATGAGGCGGTAGAAAGCGTCGCCGGCTTCATCGGCGGCAGTAACGGCACCAACAACGCCTTCATGCTGGTACGCCTGAAGCCGATCAAGGAGCGCAACATTTCCGCGCAGAAAGTCATCGAACGCCTGCGCAAGGAAATGCCCAAAGTACCCGGCGCTCAGCTGATGCTCATGGCCGACCAGGACCTGCAGTTCGGTGGCGGCCGTGAACAGACCACCTCGCAATACTCCTACATCCTGCAAAGCGGGGATCTCGGGGCATTACGCGAGTGGTATCCGAAAGTCGTCACCGCGCTCAAGGCCTTGCCGGAACTGACGGCCATCGATGCGCGGGAAGGCCGGGGCGCCCGGCAAGTGACCCTGATCGTCGACCGCGACCAGGCCAAGCGCCTGGGTGTCGACATGGAGATGGTCACGGCGGTGCTGAACAACGCCTACAGCCAGCGGCAGATTTCGACCATCTACGACAGCCTCAACCAGTATCAGGTGGTGATGGAGGTCAACCCGAAATACGCCCAGGACCCGATCACCCTCAAGCAGGTCCAGGTGATCACCGCCGATGGCGCGCGGATCCCGCTGTCGACCATCGCCCATTACGAAAACAGCCTGGAAAACGACCGGGTCAGCCACGAAGGCCAGTTCGCCTCGGAAAGCATTGCCTTCGACATGGCCGAAGGCGTGACCGTGGAGCAGGGCGGTGCCGCCATCGAGCGGGCGATTGCCAAGGTCGGGCTGCCGGAAGAGGTGATCGCGAAAATGGCCGGCACAGCCGACGCTTTCGCGGCGACCCAAAAAAGTCAGCCGTGGATGATTCTGGGGGCGTTGGTGGCGGTGTATCTGGTGCTGGGTGTGCTGTACGAAAGCTACATTCATCCGCTGACCATCCTGTCCACCCTGCCATCCGCCGGGGTCGGCGCGTTGCTGTCGATCTATGCGCTGGGCGGCGAGTTCAGCCTGATTTCGTTGCTGGGGCTGTTTCTGCTGATCGGCGTGGTCAAGAAAAACGCCATTCTGATGATCGACCTGGCGTTGCAGCTGGAGCGGCATCAGGGCATGGCGCCGCTGGAATCGATTCGCAGTGCCTGCCTGCAACGTTTGCGACCGATCCTGATGACCACCCTGGCGGCGATCCTCGGCGCCTTGCCGTTGCTGCTGAGCCGCGCCGAAGGGGCAGAAATGCGCCAGCCGCTGGGCCTGACCATCATCGGCGGGCTGATCTTCAGCCAGGTGCTGACGCTTTACACCACGCCGGTGGTTTACCTCTATCTCGACAAACTGCGCCATCGCTTCAACAAATGGCGTGGGGTGCGTACCGATGCTGCTCTGGAAACTCCGCTATGACTGAACGTTCGCTTTTCAACCTGGCTGCACCGCTGATCACGGCTCGAGGCTCGCGTCTGCTGAGCCTGTCACTGTGCGTGGCGATGCTCAGTGCCTGCGCCGTCGGCCCGGATTACCAGCGCCCGCAAACCGCGGAACCTGCGCAATACAAGGCCGCAGAAGGCTGGCGCCAGGCCAACCCGAGCGATGCCCTGGCGCGCGGCGCATGGTGGGAGCTGTATGGCGATCAACAGCTCAATGGCCTGATCGAGAAGCTCAACAGCGCCAACCAGACTGTCGCCCAGTCCGAAGCCCAGTACCGTCAGGCCCAGGCCTTGGTGCGCAGCGCACGCGGGGCGTTTTTCCCGACGGTCGACCTGAACGTCAGCAAGAACCGTTCGAGCCAGGGCACCGGCAGCAGCAACTCCAGCCTGAGCAGTTCGTCCAGCGGTATTCGCGACACGTATTCGGCCCAGGCGGGGGTCAGTTGGGAAGCGGATGTGTGGGGCAAGCTGCGCCGTGGCCTGGAAGCCGACACCGCGAATGCCCAGGCAAGCTTTGCCGATCTGGCGGCCATGCGCCTGAGTCAACAGTCGGAGCTGGTGCAGAATTACCTGCAATTGCGCGTGATCGATGGTCAGAAGCGTCTGCTCCAGGACACGGTCGAGGCTTATCAGCGCTCCCTGAAAATGACCGAGAACCAGTACCGCGCCGGCGTATCCGGCAAGGACGCCGTGGCCCAGGCCCAGACCCAGCTCAAGAGCACCGAAGCGGACATGATCGACCTGATCTGGCAACGCGCCCAGTTCGAGAACGCCATTGCCGTGCTGATCGGCCTGCCGCCGGCGCAGTTCAGCCTGGCGGAAAGCCAGGACATTCCGCAGTTGCCACAAGTGCCGCTGGCCCTGCCTTCGCAGCTGCTGGAGCGTCGCCCGGACATCGCATCCGCCGAACGCTCGGTAATGGCTGCCAACGCCAACATCGGTGTGGCCAAGGCTGCCTATTACCCGGACCTGACCCTGAGCTTGAACGGTGGTTACAGCAGCAGTACCTCGAAAGACTTGTTCAGCCTGCCGAACCGCTTCTGGTCGGTCGGGCCGCAATTGGCCATGACCCTGTTCGACGGCGGCCAGCGCTCGGCGGAAGTCGACCGCAGTGAAGCGGCCTATGACGAAACAGTGGCCAAGTACCGCCAGACCGTGCTGGACGGATTCCGCGAAGTGGAAAACTTCCTGGTGCAGCTCAAGGTGCTGCAGGACGAAGCCGTCGTGCGCCAACAGGCGCTGGACGCCGCCCGTGAATCGTTGCGCCTGACCCAGAACCAGTACAAGGCCGGCTTGATCGCATACATCGATGTGGTGGTGACCCAGGCGGCGGCGCTGAGCAATGAGCGCAGCAACCTGGACCTGTTGCAAAGCCGCCTGATCGCCAGCGTGCAGTTGATTGCGGCATTGGGGGGTGGCTGGGATGGACAGCTTGAAGTGAGCGACAGCCAATAGCGCAATCCCTGTGGGAGCGAGCTTGCTCGCGATAGCGGTGGTTCAGGCAACATTCATGCTGAATGTGACGCAGCCATCGCGAGCAAGCTCGCACCCACAGGTTTTGTGGTGCCAGCAGCTTGACGTGAGTTAATGTAAAACCTTAAAACAAGCGTTTCATCGGACTGATGGCCCTTTGCTAATTTTGTGGGTGCGTTCTCATTCGGAATCAGTACAATCGCCGCATTTTCCCCCGCCGAGAATCAATACCATTAACGGGGGCATTCGCGAGAAGTCCCCATGCTCATCGGTAGCTATTCCCCCACCCTGGTTATCATTTCGCTCTGTGTCGCGATTCTCGCCTCATATACCGCACTCGACCTGACCGGACGCATTGCCACTGCCAAAGGCCGCGCGGTGCATTTGTGGACCGCGGGCGGGGCCATTGCCATGGGCATCGGCATCTGGTCGATGCACTTTATCGGCATGCTCGCATTCAAGTTGCCGATCGATCTGGGCTATGACGGCGCAATCACCCTGTTGTCGCTGTTGATCGGGGTGCTCTCCAGCGGTTTTGCGCTGTGGCTGGTCAGCCAGCCGCAACTGCCGGCGTGGCAACTGGCCTTTGGCGCGCTGGTCATGGGCGCCGGCATCAGCGCGATGCACTACACCGGCATGGCTGCCATGCGCATGCAACCGGGCATCGACTATGACCCGACGCTGTTCGGCGCTTCGCTGATGATCGCTGTCGGTGCTTCGGGCGCGGCATTGTGGATCGCTTTCCGTTTGCGCCAACACACGCCTTATGTCCGTCTGATCCGTGGCGGTGCCGCCGTGATCATGGGCATCGCCATCGTCGGCATGCACTACACCGGGATGGCCGCCGCACGCTTTGCCGATGGCAGCTTTTGCGGGGCGGCGGTCGATGGGTTGAGCGGCAAGGGCCTGGACAACCTGGTGCTGATCACCACGCTGGCGGTGCTGAGCATTGCCTTGCTGACCTCGATCCTCGACGCACGCCTGGAGGCCCGCACCGCGAGCCTGGCCCAGTCGCTGACCGAAGCCAACCGTGAACTGACCCAATTGGCCCTGCATGACACCCTCACCGGGTTGCCGAACCGGACGTTGCTCGCCGACCGAATCGATCAGGCCATGTCGCGGGTTCGTGAAGAGGGTGGTTGCTTTGCCCTGATGTTCATCGACCTGGACGGCTTCAAACCCGTCAACGATGCCTTCGGTCACCACATGGGCGACTTGCTGTTGCGCGAAGTGGCCCTGCGCCTGCGCGAAGACTTGCGCAGCCAGGACACCCTGGCGCGCATCGGCGGCGATGAGTTCGTGTTGCTGGTGCAATTGAGCGAGCAGAACGATGCGTTGAACCTCGCGGCCCGCCAGGTCGGGTTGATCGCGCAGGCGTTCCGGGTTGCCGAACATGATTTGCACATTTCCGCCAGTGTCGGCATCGCGCTCTATCCGGGTAACGGGCAGTCCGCCCACGAATTGCTGATGAACGCCGATGCGGCGATGTACCACGCCAAGGGCGCGGGTAAAAACGGCTACAGCTTTTTCGACGCCTCGATGAACAACAACGCGCGCAAGCAACTGCAATTGCTGCAGGACTTGCGCAATGCCTTGGAACATCAGCAATTCAGCCTGCATTACCAGCCCAAGTTCGATGCCGCCAATGGCCGGCCAGTGGGCGCCGAGGCCCTGTTGCGCTGGGAGCATCCGACGCAGGGGTTGCTGTTGCCGGACAAGTTCATCGAACTGGCGGAAAAAACCGGGCTGATCATTCCGATCGGCGAGTGGGTGCTCAACGAAGCGTGCCGCCAGATGCGCGAGTGGTACGTGCTGGGCTACACCGATTGGCGCATCGCCGTGAACCTGTCGGCCATCCAGTTTTGCCATGCCGGACTGGTCCAGAGCGTTGCCAAGGCACTGGCGACTCACCATCTGCCGGCCAACAGCCTGACCCTGGAAATCACTGAAACCACCGCCATGAGCGATGCCGACGCGAGCATGACGGTGCTTCAGGAACTCTCGGAAATGGGCGTCGACCTGTCCATCGACGATTTCGGTACCGGTTATTCGAGTTTGATGTACCTCAAGCGCCTGCCGGCCAACGAACTGAAGATCGACCGCGGTTTTGTCCGCGACCTGGAGCGCGACAGCGATGACGCCGCCATCGTTTCGGCCATCGTGGCGCTCGGCCAGGCGCTGGGGTTGCGCATCGTTGCCGAGGGTGTGGAGACGGACTCGCAGCAGGACTTCCTGACGCAACTGGGCTGCGACTCGTTGCAGGGTTACCTGCTGGGGCATCCGTTGCCGGCCGCAGGTTTCATGGTGGAAATCCATCGCTCGGAGCGATTGGCGCTGGCTTGACAGTCCGTGTCATCGTTCATCGCGGGCAAGCCACGCTCCCACAGGTTTTACATATTCTGTGGGAGCGTGGCTTGCCCGCGATGGCGTCTGTGCAAACGCTGCCGAATTCATGCAAAAACCACCAATGGCGGTTATTCTTGCCCCCGACCGCTTAAGCTTTGATTGGGGGAAGGCTCGCATGGACAAAGTCATCGTCATCACCGGCGGCAGCCGCGGCATTGGTGCCGCCACCGCACTGTTGGCCGCGGCGCAAGGCTATCGGATCTGCATCAACTACCAGGCGGACGAAAAGGCCGCACTCGGCGTGCTGGAGCAAGTCCGCGCCCTCGGTGCGCAAGCCATTGCAGTACGGGCCGATGTCAGCATCGAGGACGAAGTCATCGCGCTGTTTCATCGGGTCGACAGTGAACTGGGCCGGGTCACGGCGCTGGTGAACAACGCCGGCACCGTGGGGCAAAAGTCCCGGGTCGACGAAATGTCCGAGTTCCGCATCCTCAAGATCATGAAAACCAACGTCCTGGCGCCGATCCTCTGCGCCAAGCACGCGATCCTGCGCATGTCGCCCAAGCACGGCGGGCAGGGCGGCAGCATCGTCAACGTGTCCTCGGTGGCCGCACGCTTGGGCGCGCCCAACGAATACGTCGACTACGCGGCGTCAAAAGGTGCGCTCGACACCTTCACCATCGGCCTGTCCAAGGAAGTGGCGGGAGAGGGGATTCGTGTCAACGCCGTGCGCCCGGGCTACATCTACACCGATTTTCATGCCTTGAGCGGCGATCCGGACCGGGTCAGCAAGCTTGAATCGGCGATCCCGATGGCCCGGGGCGGGCGTCCGGATGAAGTGGCGGAGGCGATTGTCTGGTTGTTGTCGGACAAGGCTTCTTATGCGACGGGGACATTTGTCGATCTCGGCGGTGGGCGTTGAACTGAGGTTTGCGTTGTCAGTGCTGGCCTCTTCGCGGGCAAGCCCGCTCCCACAGGGTTACCTGGTGTACGCAAAGTCTGTGAACACCCGAGATTCCTTGTGGGAGCGAGCCTGCTCGCGAAGGCGATAGTACGGGCAACATCCAGCCATCAGAACGACCGCACAATCCGCCCCAACGTCTCCATCGCCTTCTCCGCCGCCTCATCCCACGGGCTCCCATAATTCAAGCGAATACAATTCCTGAACCTTTGCGTCGGTGAAAAAATCGGCCCCGGCGCAATGCTGATCCCCTGCGCCAGCGCCATCTGAAACAACTTCAACGAATCCATCTGCTCCGGCAATTCCAGCCACAAAAAGTACCCGCCCGCCGGTTGGCTGACCCGGGTCTGCGCCGGGAAATAGCGGGCGATGGCGGCGAGCATGGCGGCTTGCTGGTCTTCCAGCGCGTGACGCAATTTACGCAGGTGCCGGTCGTAGCCGCCGTGTTGCAGGTAGTCGGCGATCGCCGCCTGTGCAGGCATGGACGCGCACAGCGAGGTCATGAGTTTCAGGCGTTCGATCTTCTGCGCGTAGCGCCCGGCGGCGACCCAGCCGATGCGGTAACCGGGGGCCAGGCTTTTGGCGAACGAGCCGCAATGCATCACCAGGCCTTCGGTATCGAATGCCTTGGCCGGTTTCGGGGCTTGTTGACCGTAATACAGTTCGGCGTAGACATCGTCTTCGATCAGCGGCACCTGGTGGCGGCGCAGCAGTTCCACGAGCTGCTGTTTCTTGGCCTCGGGCACGGTCGCGCCCATGGGGTTCTGGAAGCTGGTCATGCACCAGCAGGCCTTGATCGGATGACGCTCCAGGGTTTGCTCGAGTACGCCGAGGTCGATGCCATCGCGCGGGTGCACGGGGATTTCCACGGCTTTGAGTTTCAGGCGTTCGAGCACTTGCAGGCAGGCGTAGAACGCCGGGGCTTCGATGGCCACCAGGTCGCCAGGTTGCGTCACCGCTTGCAGGCACAGGTTGAGGGCTTCCAGGGCGCCATTGGTGATCAGCAGTTCTTCCATGGGCAGCATCAGTCCGCCGACCATGTAGCGCAGGGCGATTTGCCGGCGCAGTTGCGGGTTGCCGGGCGACATGTCGGTGACCACCATGCGCGGGTCCATCTCGCGGGTGGCGCTGGCCAGGGAGCGGGACAAGCGTTGCAGGGGGAACAGTGTCGGGCTGGGGAATGCCGAGCCGAAGGCCACGGTGTTCGGGTCCTTGATCGAGTCGAGTACCGAAAACACCAGTTCGCTGACGTCGACTTCCGTGGATTCGTTGACCTGGCTGCTGATCACCGGCTCGGAAAACGGTCGCGGCGCATGGGCATTGACGAAATAGCCGGAGCGCGGACGGGCGCGGATCAGGCCCCGACGCTCCAGCAGGTAGTAGGCCTGGAACACCGTCGACGGGCTGACGCCGTAGGTCTGGCTGGCGTAGCGCACTGACGGCACACGCTGGCCCGGTCCGAGGACGCCGGAGCGGATCAGTTCTGCGATGTCGTCGGCGAATTTTTCGTAGCGTTTCATCGGTGTCCCGCAATGGAGTCGTTTCGATTAATTGTGGCGAGGGGATTGCCTGTGGCGAGGGGGCTTGCCCCCGTTGGACTGCGTAGCAGTCCCATTTTGGGGCCGCTACGCAGCCCAACGGGGCGGTGCGGCGTTCCGACAAGCCCCCTCGCCACAGAGGATTGCATTGCCAGAACAAGACTGCACTTCAACAAGGTCAACATCTTAAAGGCTCAGCGATTCATTGGCGCAACAAACCGGCTCTTCGCCACGCTGTAGACGCCAGGCTCATCGCTGTCGATTACCTTGAAACTGATGCTCTGCGAACTGCTGGCCGGACGCTCCGTGAGCATCGCCACCGACACCGGCACGTCGACAATCTCGCCCGGCGCCAGGCTCAACACGGTCTTGCCCTGCAACTCGAAATCATCGGCATCGACCAGGCGCAATTGATAGTCCTGACGCTGCTGGGTCTTGTTGATCACCTTCAGGCTGTAGATGTTTTCGATCTGCCCCCGGCTGTTTTCGCGGAACAGGCCCCGGTCCTTGCTGACGTCGAGCGAGACCATCGGCCGTTCGACCAATGCCACCACCAGCGCGGCAATCATCACCAGCAGCACGGTGGTGTAGCCGATCAGGCGCGGGCGCAGCAGGTGCGTCTTGCCACCGTGCAACTGATGTTCGGAGGTATAGCTGATCAATCCCCGGGCGTAGCCCATTTTGTCCATGATCGAATCGCAGGCGTCGATGCATGCAGCGCAACCGATGCATTCCATCTGCAAGCCATCGCGGATGTCGATGCCGGTCGGGCAGACCTGTACGCAGAGCTGGCAATCGATGCAGTCGCCCAAACCGGCCTCGGCGGGTTTGACCTCGCGTTTGCGCGGGCCACGGTTTTCGCCACGGGCCACGTCGTAGGAAATGGTCAGGGTGTCTTTGTCGAACATCACGCTCTGGAAGCGCGCGTAAGGGCACATGTGCATGCACACCGCTTCACGCAGCCAGCCGGCATTGATGTAGGTGGCACCGGTGAAAAACAGCACCCAGAACAGGCTGACGCCGCTCATTTGCAAAGTCAGCAGTTCTTCGGCCAGGGGCCGGATCGGGGTGAAGTAGCCGACGAAGGTCAGGCCGGTCAGCAGGCTGATGGCCAGCCACAAGGTGTGTTTGGCCGAGCGACGCATCAGTTTATTGACGCCCCACGGCGCGGCTTGCAGCTTGATCCGTTGGTTGCGCTCGCCCTCGGTGATTTTCTCGCACCACATGAAGATCCAGGTCCACGAACTTTGTGGGCAGGTGTAGCCGCACCAGACCCGCCCGGCAAACACGGTGATCGCGAACAGGCCGAACGCGGCGATGATCAACAGTGCCGACAGCAGGATGAAGTCCTGCGGCCAGAAAGTTGCGCCGAAGATATGGAATTTACTTTCGGAAAGATCCCAGAGCACCGCCTGGCGGCCACCCCAGTTCAACCACACGGTGCCGAAAAACAGCAAAAACAGAAAACCCGCGCCGCTGATGCGCAGGTTGCGGAACAGCCCGGTGAAGCTGCGGGTGTGGATCAGGTTATCGCTGGTTTTGGCCTTCGTCTTTGGACGCGAAGGCTCGAATGTTTCTACGGTTCGGACGGGGATTCTTTCGCTCATGGTCTTTCGCTCATCAGCCTCCATCAGGCATGAGCACTATGAGCGGCGATCTGTTTGCATAACAGACTCAGGTATTGCATTAAAAAGCGGATCAGATGGCCGTGTTCGTCCGGCCTGCGACAACTTGAAGCAGCCGTCGCACAAAGGTGCAAGCGCCTATGCACAACAGCTGCGGCGGGTGTTGATCAACGTCAGTCAAATCACCGAATCACTGTCGCTGGCTTTCAGGTGTCGGCGTCCATCCACCGCGCCCGCGACGGTCAAGGCGTCGGCTTCCGCTTCGGTGATGTAGATGCGCTGGCCTTCGATGTCCACTGCCGACATGGCTTTGCGCCCATCGGTGACGATGGTCACGTCAGGACACAGACGAATCTGTTCGCCATTTTCGGTGGTGAAAAAGCAAGTCTGGTTCTCGATGCGAACGGTCATGGCGGAATCCTTTTTCAGGGGTATCTGAAGTTTCAGGCCGCAACTGCCGATCATCGTTCTGTGCGACCGATTAATGGTCGCTGCGGTCCACTCTCCATGGCTCCTCACAAGGACAACACCATGAACGCCTGGTGGCACGAAGTCTGGGTGACCCTGCAAGCCGAGTTCGCCGACATCACCGATGCCTCGCAATTGACGCGGATGACCGTGCGTCTGCTGATGGCCGCCGTGCTGGGCGGAATTCTCGGGTTCGAACGTGAACACCAGGGCAAGGCTGCTGGTGTGCGCACCCACATGCTGGTGGCGATGGGGGCGGCGTTGTTCGTGCTGGTGCCGCAAATGTCCGGTTCACAGGCCGATGCCATGAGTCGGGTCGTGCAGGGCGTGATTGCCGGGATCGGCTTCCTGGGGGCCGGCACCATCCTGAAAAACCGCGACGGCGACGAAAGCGACGTCAAGGGCCTGACCACCGCCGCCGGCCTATGGATGACCGCCGCCATCGGCGTCGCCACCGGGCTGGGCCGGGAGGCGACGGCAGTGCTCAGCACGCTGTTGGCGCTGGGGGTGTTCAGTGTGATGCCGAGGATCGTGAAGCTGATTGACAAGGATCATCAACCCTAGGAGCTGTCAGGGATTAACCCTGTCTGCGCAAGTCGCTTCACAGCCTGACTCCTGCTCGTTGCTCTGTGTTTCGCAGAGTTCGTGCTGGCTGTAGTCCATATCACCGTGAAGCAGATGTTTCTCCAGCTCCCTGATGATTGAGCTTTTGGTTGATTGTTTAGAGGGATTGCGTTCGGCTTCGAAGCAAAGAAATTCGTAGTTGAATATTTTCACGGAATGGCCAGCCGTCGAGTGGTCGTTCACGGTGTAGCGCGTGGTGCTGTGCGCTAGCTCTGTTTGTGAATTCGCTGACGCTGGAAAAAAACGTTTTCATGGCTAACCACACTCAAGGCTGAAGAAGTGATGGCTATATAAGGCGCGGGGTGTAAGTTTCGTAAAGTGTCGGACGGGCAGAATTGGCGCTTTGGGATCGGTACTACAGGTACTTGGGAAGTGTCATTCATTTTTGATGATCGTTCCTGGTGTCTAGGCAGGAACGATCAACTGTCTTCATTCAGGATTCACAATCACCGGCGGCATCGTCGCTGGCGGTTCTTCCCTTGGCGGCGGGGTTGTGCCAGGTGGGTCCTGTTCGGGCACCGGTTGTGGCTCGCTCGGCGGTATCACCGGGTTATCGATGTTTGGATCGGGGGTTTCTGCCGGGAATGGATTGGTCATGGTTCAAGCCTCCAGTGGCACATGGCGTGAGTCGTGCTTAAGTAGGTGGACTGCTGTGCGAACGATTTGATTCCGCAAATTGCTGATGAACTTTTCCCGCCAGCCATCGCTCGGAACCTAAGTGAGTAGGTCCCGGGGCGGATGGCCCGTTGGGGTAGCGACCAGACACAAGCGCGTCCATGGGGCGTAAGGAGAGAGGCTCGATGACGGCTGAAAAACCGACTGAGTTGAGCTACAACCCGCACATGCCGCTGTCGCAGGCGCTGTTGCTGCCGCGCATTGTCATGGAAAACATCATGCCGTCCCTTGACGGCGGGCAGTTCGCGGTCAAGGCGGTGGTGGGGCAGGATGTGGTGGTGACGGCCAAGGTCTTTGCCGACGGGCATGACAAGCTGGCGGTTCGCGTGCGCTGGCGGGCCGAGGACGAGGATGTCTGGCAAAGCGCTGTCATGCAGGATCTGGGCAACAACGGTTGGCAGGGGCAGTTCCGGGTGAACGGTCAGGGCCGTTATCTGTTCTGTATCGAAGCCTGGATCGATCAGTTCGCCAGTTTTTGCTACGAACTGGAAAAGAAGCATATAGCAGCGGTGCCCGTCAGCCTCGAATTGCAGGAAGGGCGGATCCAGGTTCAGCAAGCCGCCGAGCGCAGTGAGGGGCAACTCAGTGAGCAATTGGCGGCATTGCACCATGAACTGGCAGGACTGCTCGAAACCGAGCAGGTCGCACTGTTTTTGCACCCGCGTAGCGCCGACCTCATGGCCCGCGTCGATCATCGTGCCTACCTGAGCCTGAGCCCGGAGTACCCGGTGGATGTGGAGCGCGAGCTGGCGCAGTTCGCCAGTTGGTATGAATTGTTTCCGCGTTCGATCACCGACAGCCCGGAACGCCACGGTACTTTCAACGATGTGCATTCGCGGCTGGCGATGATCCACGACATGGGCTTCGATGTGCTGTATTTCCCGCCGATCCACCCGATCGGGCGCAGCTACCGCAAAGGCCCGAACAACTCACTGACGGCAGGCCCCGATGATCCGGGCAGCCCCTATGCGATCGGTAGCGAGGAGGGCGGCCACGAGGCGATTCACCAGCAGTTGGGGACTCGCGAAGACTTCCGCCGACTGGTCTCGGCCGCTGCGGCCCACGGCCTGGAAATCGCCCTCGACTTCGCCATCCAGTGCTCCCAGGACCACCCATGGCTCAAGCAGCACCCCGGCTGGTTCAACTGGCGGCCCGACGGCACGATCAAGTACGCGGAGAACCCGCCGAAGAAATACCAGGACATCGTCAACGTCGACTTCTATGCCCCCGAGGCGATTCCGAGCCTGTGGGTGGAGTTGCGTGACATCGTGGTGGGCTGGGTCGAGGAGGGCGTGAAGATCTTTCGCGTCGATAACCCGCACACCAAGCCGCTGCCGTTCTGGCAATGGCTGATCGCCGATGTACGGGCGCTGTACCCCGAAGTGATCTTCCTGGCCGAGGCCTTTACGACCCCGGCGATGATGGCGCGCCTGGGCAAGGTCGGTTATTCCCAGAGCTATACCTATTTCACCTGGCGCAACACCAAGGCCGAACTGGCGACTTACTTCAGCGAACTCAACGAATCGCCGTGGCGCGAGTGCTACCGGCCGAATTTTTTCGTCAATACCCCGGACATCAACCCGGCGTTCCTGCATGAATCCGGGCGTCCCGGGTTCCTCATCCGCGCCGTGCTGGCGACCATGGGGTCGGGCCTGTGGGGCATGTATTCGGGGTTCGAGTTGTGCGAGTCGGCACCGGTGCCGGGCAAGGAGGAGTACCTCGACTCCGAGAAGTACGAGATCCGCCCCAGGGACTTCAATGCGCCGGGCAACATCATTGCCGAGATTGCCCAGCTCAACCGCATCCGTCGGCAGAACCCGGCGCTGCACACGCATCTGGGCCTGAAGGTCTACAACGCCTGGAACGACAACATCCTGTACTTCGGCAAACGCAGCTTTGACGGCAGCAACTTTATTCTGGTGGCGGTCAGTCTCGATCCGCACAACGTGCAGGAGGCGAACTTCGAGTTGCCGCTGTGGGAAATGGGTTTGCCCGACGACGCCAGCACCCAGGGCGAAGACCTGATGAATGGCCATCGCTGGACCTGGCATGGCAAGCATCAGTTCATGCGGATCGACCCGGCGTACCAGCCGTTCGGGATCTGGCGCATCACCACTGCTTGAATGCGCCGCCCCTCCTGTAGGAGCTGCCGCAGGCTGCGATCTTTTGCTTTAAAGAGAAGATCAAAAGATCGCAGCCTTCGGCAGCTCCTACAGGGGCGTATTGAGAGCGGCCTTTATGAATTCACCAGGAGTTTCACATGGCGAAGAAACCCAAGGCAGCCACGTTCATCAAGGACCCGCTCTGGTACAAGGATGCGGTGATCTATCAAGTACACGTCAAATCGTATTTCGACTCCAACAACGACGGGATCGGCGACTTTCCCGGCCTCATCGCCAAGCTCGACTACATCGCCGACCTGGGCGTCAACACCATCTGGCTGTTGCCCTTTTATCCCTCGCCACGGCGCGACGACGGTTATGACATCGCCGAGTACCGCGGCGTGCACAGTGACTACGGGACCATGGCCGATGCCAGGCGTTTCATTGCCGAGGCACACAAACGCGGCCTGCGGGTGATCACCGAACTGGTCATCAACCACACCTCCGACCAGCATCCGTGGTTCCAGCGCGCACGCAAGGCCAAACCCGGATCGGCGGCGCGGGACTTCTACGTGTGGTCCGACGACGATCAGAAATACGACGGCACCCGCATCATTTTCCTCGACACCGAAAAGTCCAACTGGACCTGGGACCCGGTCGCCGGCCAATACTTCTGGCACCGTTTCTACTCCCACCAGCCGGACCTGAATTTCGATAACCCGCAAGTGATGAAAGCGGTGCTGTCGGTGATGCGTTACTGGCTCGACATGGGCATCGACGGCTTGCGCCTGGATGCGATTCCCTACCTGATCGAGCGCGACGGCACCAACAACGAAAACCTGCCGGAAACCCACGATGTCCTGAAACAGATCCGCGCCGAAATCGATGCCAATTACCCCGACCGCATGCTGCTGGCGGAGGCCAATCAGTGGCCGGAGGACACCCAGCTGTACTTCGGCGACACCGACAAGAAAGGCCTGAACGGCGACGAATGCCACATGGCCTTTCACTTCCCGTTGATGCCGCGCATGTACATGGCGCTGGCCCAGGAAGATCGCTTCCCGATCACCGATATTCTGCGCCAGACCCCGGATATTCCCGCCAACTGCCAATGGGCGATTTTCCTGCGCAACCACGATGAACTGACTCTGGAGATGGTCACCGACAAGGAGCGCGACTACCTGTGGAATTACTACGCCGCCGACCGTCGCGCGCGGATCAACCTGGGGATTCGCCGGCGCCTGGCGCCGCTGGTGGAGCGTGACCGACGCCGGGTCGAACTGCTCAACAGCCTGCTGCTGTCGATGCCCGGGACGCCGACCCTGTATTACGGCGACGAGATCGGCATGGGCGACAACATCTACCTCGGCGACCGCGATGGCGTGCGCACACCAATGCAATGGTCCATCGACCGCAACGGCGGTTTCTCCCGTGCCGACCCGGCCAGCCTGGTGCTGCCGCCGATCATGGACCCGCAATACGGCTATCTGTCGGTCAACGTCGAAACCCAGGCCGGCGACCCGCATTCGCTGTTGAACTGGACCCGGCGCATGCTCGCCGTGCGCAAGCAATCCAAGGCCTTCGGGCGCGGTACATTGAAGATGCTGTCGCCGAGCAACCGGCGGATCCTGGCCTACACCCGCGAATACACCGGGCCGGACGGTAAACACGAAGTCATCCTGTGCGTGGCCAACGTGTCGCGCAGTGCCCAGGCCGCCGAGCTCGATTTGTCGGCCTACGTCGGCATGGTGCCGGTGGAGATGCTCGGGGGTAACGCGTTCCCGCCCATCGGCCAGTTGAATTTCCTCCTGACCCTCGCGCCCTACGGCTTCTACTGGTTCGGCCTCGCCGCGGAAAACCAGATGCCCAGCTGGCATGTGGAACCCGCACAGAGCCTGCCGGACTTCACCACGCTGGTGCTGAAAAAACGCATGGAAGAACTGCTCGAAGCGCCGTCACGCCACACCCTTGAGCAGAGCATTCTGCCCAGTTGGTTGCAGAATCGTCGCTGGTTCGCCGGCAAGGACGCCGCCATCGAGCAGGTCGATCTGGCCTACGGCGTGCGCTTCGGCGATGCGCAACATCCGGTGCTGTTCAGTGAGATCAATGTCACCAGCGGTGGCCAGAGCAGTCGTTATCAGCTGCCGTTCGGCTTTATCTCCGAGGATCAGGTCGGTACACCGCTACCGCAGCAGCTGGCGCTGTCGCGGGTACGGCGCGGACGCCAGGTCGGCCTGATCACTGATGCCTTCAGCCTGGAATCCTTCGTGCAAGCCGTATTGCAAGGGATTCAGGCCGGTACCGTATTGCCCAGCAGCGATGGCGACATTCGCTTCGAGTCCACCGCCGAACTGGAAAAGCTCGGCCTCAACGCCGAGTCGCCGGTGCGCTACCTGTCGGCGGAACAGTCCAACAGTTCGGTGGTGATCGGCAACAGCATGGTGCTCAAGCTGATCCGCAAGGTCGCCAGCGGCGTGCATCCCGAGCTTGAGATGAGCGCCTACCTGACCGCAGCCGGGTTCAGCAATATCTCGCCACTGCTGGGGGCCGTGGTGCGCCGGGACGGGGCGGGTGAGGACAACCTGCTGATGATCGCCCAGGGTTACCTGAACAATCAGGGCGATGCCTGGGAATGGACGCAAAACAACCTCGAACGGGCGCTGCGCGATGAACTGGCCGACGCCATGTCCGAGCAGGAGCAACACTACAACGCGCTCGGCGAACTGAAAGATTTTGCCGGTATGCTGGGCCGGCGCCTGGGGGAAATGCATCAGGTGCTGGCAGTGCCCAATGCCAACCCGGACTTCTTGCCGCAGGTCACCACGCAAAAGGACGCGCTGGCCTCGGCCAAGGATGTCGCAACGCAAATCGAGCACGCGCTGAGCTTGCTCAAGCAGCATCAAAATCAATTGACCCCGGCGGACCAGACCCTGGTCAGCCATTTACTGGACAACAAAAAAGCCATTCTCGGACATGTACAAGCGTTGGGTAAAAAGACTGCGGGTGGCTTGCGCATTCGTGTGCATGGCGACCTGCATCTGGGCCAGGTGCTGGTGATCAAGGGCGATGCGTACTTGATCGACTTCGAAGGGGAACCGGCGCGGCCCTTGCATGAACGTCGGGGCAAACACAGCCCGTACAAGGATGTCAGTGGCGTGCTGCGTTCCTTCGACTATGCGGCGGCCATGGCGATCAACGTGCACAACGTCGATAACACGGCGGCGGCCGATGCCGCGCGTGTGCGGGTCACCGAGCGCTACTTGAGTGAAGCGCGAACAGCATTTGTCGACGCCTATCGGCTGGCGGCAGCTAGTCTTGCCCATGCATGGCAAGATCCCGAAGGCGAGGACGCCGCGCTGGCGTTGTTCGGTCTGGAGAAGGCGGCGTATGAAGTGGCCTATGAGGCGGAAAATCGCCCCACCTGGTTGCCCGTGCCGTTGCACGGTTTATATGGATTATTGAGTGGGCTTAAACCCTTTTCCGATCTTGGTGGAGAGTAGTCATGAGTGTCTCGAACAAGGAACAGGGTCATCACAAAGAAGCGCTGCTGCCCGGCGCACGGGATATCGATGCCTTGGTGCGCGCCGAGCATATCGATCCCTTTGCCATACTTGGCCCCCACGGTGATGGTGCCGGTGGACAGTTCATCCGCGCCTATCTGCCGGGCGCCCTGAGTGTAGAAGTTCTGGCCCGGGACTCGGGCGAAGCGCTTGGGAGTCTTCAAGCCACAGAGACGCCGGGGTTGTTTGTCGGGCATTTCGACCGTGCGCAAGCCTATCTGCTGCGCACCCGTTGGGCCGGCGGCGAGCAGACGGCCGAAGATCCTTACAGCTTCGGCCCCTTGCTGGGCGACATGGATTTGTACCTGTTTGCCGAAGGCAATCACCGCGACCTCAGTGCGTGCCTCGGTGCCCAGCTCAAGACCGTGGACGGCGTCGACGGTGTGCGTTTCGCGGTGTGGGCACCCAATGCCCGGCGGGTGTCGGTGGTGGGTGATTTCAACGTCTGGGACGGGCGCCGCCATCCGATGCGCCTGCGGCATCCCACCGGGGTCTGGGAATTGTTCATCCCGCGCCTGCAAGCAGGGGACGCCTACAAGTACGAAATTCTCGGTGCCCACGGCATCCTGCCGCTGAAGGCCGACCCGATGGCGCTGGCCACCAGCCTGCCACCGGACACCGCCTCGAAAGTCGCCTCGCCGCTGAAAATCGACTGGCAGGATCAGGACTGGATGCTGTCCCGAGGCGACCACCAGCGGGTGACGGCGCCCTTGTCGATCTACGAATTGCACGCCGGCTCGTGGCAATGCGAGCTGGACGACCTGGGTGAAGTGGCCCGCCAGTACACCTGGCCGGAACTGACCGAACGACTGATTCCCTATGTCAAAGACCTGGGCTTCACCCACATCGAACTGATGCCGATCATGGAGCACCCGTTCGGCGGTTCGTGGGGTTATCAGTTGCTCTCGCAATTCGCGCCGAGTGCGCGTTATGGCACGCCGGACCAGTTCGCCGCGTTCGTCAATGCCTGCCACCAGGCCGGCATCGGGGTGATTCTCGACTGGGTGCCGGCGCATTTCCCCACCGATACCCACGGCCTGGCCCAGTTCGACGGCACGGCGCTGTATGAGTACGGCAACCCGCAGGAAGGTTTCCACCAGGATTGGGACACGCTGATCTACAACCTGGGGCGCACCGAAGTGCACGGCTACATGCTGGCGTCGGCGCTGCACTGGCTCAAGCACTTCCACGTCGATGGCCTGCGGGTCGATGCCGTGGCCTCGATGCTGTACCGCGACTACTCGCGCAAGGCCGGCGAGTGGGTGCCGAACCGTCACGGCGGGCGCGAGAACCTGGAGGCCATCGATTTCCTGCGCCACCTCAACGATGTGGTCGCTCTGGAAGCACCCGGTGCGCTGGTGATCGCCGAGGAATCCACCGCATGGCCGGGCGTCAGCCAGGGCACCCAACAGGGTGGCCTGGGCTTTGCCTACAAATGGAACATGGGCTGGATGCACGATTCGCTGCATTACATCCAGCAGGACCCGGTGTACCGCGCCCATCACCACAACGAGCTGAGTTTTGGCCTGGTGTACGCCTGGTCCGAGCGCTTCATCCTGCCGATCTCCCATGACGAAGTGGTGCACGGCAAACACTCGCTGATCGATAAAATGCCCGGCGACCGCTGGCAGAAATTCGCCAACCTGCGGGCCTACCTGAGTTTCATGTGGGCGCATCCGGGCAAGAAACTACTGTTCATGGGCTGCGAGTTCGGCCAATGGCGCGAGTGGAACCACGATCAGCAACTGGACTGGTACCTGCTGCAGTACTCCGAGCACAAGGGCGTACAGAAACTGGTCGGCGACCTCAATCGCCTGTACCGCGAAGAGCCGGCCCTGCATGAGCAGGACGACGTGCCGCAGGGTTTCCAGTGGCTGATCGGCGATGACGCGATCAACAGCGTTTATGCGTGGCTGCGCTGGAGCAAGGACGGCCGACCTGTGCTGGTGGTGGCCAACTTCACACCGGTACCCCGCGAGGCGTATCGCGTTGGCGTGCCGTTTGCCGGGCAGTGGAACGAGGTGCTCAACAGCGATTCGTCTATCTATGCCGGTTCCAATTACGGCAATAGTGGCGGGGCAATGGCCGAGGAAACGCCGAGCCATGGGCAGGCGTTGTCGCTGGTGTTGAATTTGCCGCCGTTGGCGGTGTTGATGTTACGGCCGCAGGGCTGATCCAGAGACGGCGCCATTGCTATTGGCGAGCAAGCCCGCTCCCACATTGGATGAATGTGGGAGCGGGCTTGCTCGCGAAGGGGCCAGCCTCGCCAAAAGATCTTTTGAAGTATTCCCTCACCAGCGCATCCGCACACCCAGGCTGCCAATCAACCCATTCAAATCATTGTCGTCCACGTCGCTGCTGTAGTCGGCACTGACGTACAGGCTCACGGTCGGGGTGACCCTGGCGACCAGACCCAGGCCCAGTTCGACGGTCGAGGACTTGCGGCTGCTGCTGATCTTGTCGACCTGATCGAGGGTCACGGTATTGCCGGTGTACACCGTGTGCCACAAGTTGGTCCGCACGTAAGGTTCGACCGGCATCCCGCTGATGTCGTAACTGCCTTTCAAGCGCGCACCGACCCGGCCGCTCCACGAAGTCAGGTCAGTGGAAGACGCGTTTCCCGAGCCGGCATACGGGGTGTCCAGGGTGATGCGCTGGTTGATCAATTGCGCCTGGGGTTCAATCACCCAGTTTTCGCCCAGACCGATAGGAAAACCGCCTTCCACCGACAGCGTCATCGCGCTGCCTTCGGTGGCTCTTCGGGTCCCTTGCTCATTACGGGTGAAGCCGCTGACCCGGCCACCGCTGGCGGTCAGGTCGACGTACCAGCCTTGTGGTCCGGTCAGGCTCCAATAGGCGCCGAGGCTTTGCCCCTGAAGATTGAGCGTGTCGCGGTTGGGGTTGGACATGGCCGGGGTGACCTGTGCGCCCTTGTTGTTGAGCTGGAACTGGTTCGAGCCACTGACCAGGCCGACCCTTTGCGTATGGCCGCTGGCACTTTGCAGGGTGAGGATCGCCGGGCCTTTGAGTGCGTTGGTACCGGGAACGGCCAGACCCTGGGAAAGGTAATCGGCTTGTGCCTGGCGAGAGGGCTGGCCGTAGAGTTGGTCCCAGGCCGTGGGCGCGGCGTCTTCGGTGGTCAGGCTGGAACTGCGTAGATCGGGATGCGCGCTGAATTGACCGGGCCAGGTTGCTGCAAGGGGAGTCAGACCGAGTGTCGGGATGTCCTGGCGATACCACGGCGTTGTTTCCTGTTCGGCAGTGGCGGCGAGCAATTCAATGGAGGAACACAGCAGGAGTGAACTCGATACGGTGCAAAAAGTGACTTTGATTTCTTGCGAGGTGAGGGGGATGTTCATGGAGGCCTACCTTGCAGTTGCATGTGGTATCTCGCTCTGGCGTCTCTCCTACCCCGAATGAGGGGCGACCGAAAGGATTAGGCGGCGTCACGGGCTGCCCGTTTTTACGGGAGCCCGCGGCTGGTCCTGGTAGTGGTTCCGGGGGTAGTAACGTGAAGTCAAGAAGACCGAAACAGTCGAGTCAAGAAGATGGCCGATAAGTGGTAATGGTTTAAAAGGGGCTGTTCAATGGCGTGTCTCCAGGTGCTTTTTTATTCGAATAATCGTCAAAAAACCTCGGGATAGAGCGGTTTCAACGCCTCACCACCTCACCCGAATCCCCATGTTACCGAATGTCCCCCGTTGTTGGTTGCTGTCGATATTGCTGGTGTAGTCAAGTCCGGCGTACACGCTGACCGAGGCGGCAACGCTCAGTACCATGCCGATTCCGAGGTCGGCGGACGAGGTTCGTTGCTGGGTTTCGATCTGGTCGACATGATCAAAGGTGACCGTGTCGGTACCCGTGAAGGTGTGCCAGATGTTGGCCCGCAAATAGGGTTCCAGCGGTCGGCCACTGACTTCGTAGCGACCCTTGAGACGTGCGCCGACGCGGCCGGTCCAGGCACTGTCGGAATCGAACGAGACACGGGAGATGCCGTCGTCCTGGCTGTCGAGCTTGACCTGCTGGTAAATCAACTGGGCCTGGGGTTCGACTACCCAGTTGCCAGACACGGCGACCGGGTATCCAACTTCTGCCGAAAACGTCGTTACGTGGCCGTCATTGTCGATCTTCAGGCCACTTTCGGAGCGGTTGTCGCCATTGAGCCAGGTGTACATGGCCACGATATCGAGATAGGCACGAGCAGGATCGGTCAGGGTCCAGTAAACGCCAAGGCTGTCGCCTTTCAACTCGACGTTGCCGGAGCGCTTGCCTTCGAAGCCCTGATTGAAACCGTCGACATCCCCTTGCAGGCGACTGTGGCCGATGAAGAAACCGCTGCGCTGGGTTTGCCCACCCGCCAGCTGTGAACTGAACAGGTCATTGCCGACCTGGAAGCCATTGAGCGAGCCATCCAGTCTTGGTGTGACGGTGCCGGCCCAGGTCTGCTCGAGGTTCTTGCCGTAGACCCGTCCCCAACCTGCGCCCAAGGCCCCGGTTTCCGTTAGCAGATTCTGATCGCCCTGACGGTCATGAAAGGTACCCAGTGCTGACAGGCTCAATTGTGCTGCAGCCGGTGGTACCACCGACCAGGTAGGCACCGCCTCTCGATACAGGGGGATAGGGTCTGCGCCGGGTACGGCGGCTGGTAACGCAAGAGCTTTGAGCGTCACGACGCCTTCAGATCCTTGAGCCCCGGTAGCCACGACCACAGGCGCGGCGACCGGCACTGCCACGATGGGCTCCAGCGTCGGCGGCAAGGCGGTATCCGGGTTGGCGACGGCAACCACGGGCGGCGCCACCACCGAGGAACGCAAGTACCAACTGTTTTCGCTGCCCGGTGTGATGCCGCCTTTGAACAGGCGGTAATCGAAGGCACCCACCGACACCGGGGCTTTGAGGGCGAACGCAGTGTTGTCGCTGACCGCCGTGCCTTGGGCCTGTACCAGCTGGATACCGTTTTGCCGGGTCAGGGCACCCGCGCCGCCAATGTTGGTGACGCTGATCAGGGTGCTGCCGGTCAGCGTTCCGTTGTTGACCACCAGCTTGTCACTGGGGGAGCTGTCATCGCCCACTGCGCTTTGCAAGAGCAACTGGCCGCCGTTACCCACGTAATTGCCTTCAACCGTCAGGGTGTCGTTGGTACGCGAGTTACCGCTGGCAAGGTCGATGACCCCGCTGTTGTTCAAGGTCGCGAGCCGGCCCGGGGTCAAAGAGGTGATGCTGCCCTGGATTGACGTGAGCATACTGCTGCCGTCGATGTTGAACACGCGCGTCTCGCTGTTCTCGTCCCCCAGTTGAAAGCTGCCATCCAGATCGAACCGAGAACCGTTGCCCAGGTTGACGGTTTCCCAGTTGATATACCGGGCAGCGCCCGATGAGGTGGTGTGATCGAAGGTCAGCAGGTCATTGCCATCGCCGCCATCGATGCTCGGGGTCTGGGCGAGGGTGCTTTCGGTCAGATTGCGCAAAGTGGCGCGGTCGTCGCCTGCCTCCAGCAGGACTGGCGAGCGGATGATTCCGCCGCCGTCCCACAGCAGCGTGTCATCGCCGTTGCCGGCGCGAATCTCGCCGACGATTTCTCCGCCGGTGATCGTGATGCTGTCGTTGCCGTTGCTGACACTGATATTGCCGCCGATACGCCCCCCGGAGACGATGATCTCATCGGTGCCTAAACCCGTCACCAGATTGCCGAGGATCTGCCCACCGGACATATCGAAGATATTGTTATCGAGTTTCATGTTGACGCGGCCGATGGTACCGCGGGTCATTTTGGCGACGTCGCCATCTTCGAAGGCGCCGACGATGGTGCCTCCGGTCATCAGAAAGGTGTCGCGGCCGTCCCCTTGGGCCAGGGACTCAATGCTTCCGCCGGACATGATGAAGTCATCGATGCCACTGCCTTGGTTGACGGCTCCGGTGACTTGCTCGCCGGTGATCGTAAAACTATCTGCCCCGTCGCCCAGATCCACTGCGCCGGCCACGATGCCCGAGTCCATGTTCACAGCGTCGGCGCCGGCACCAAAGGTCACGTTGCCATTGATCCTGCCGGTGCCATTGGCGGGGAAGGTCAGGGTGTTATTGCCCGACAAATCGGTCAACGGCCCACTGGTGCCGCTGTCGCAGACGAAGTTGGAGTTGCCGGCGGTTGAGGTGAGTGTGCAGGCTGCGTAGGCGGGTTGGGGCCAGTTCGCACATAACCAGATCGAGAACAGGCAGGCGCCATAACGGTACTTGGACAGATCTGTCGAAAACTCCATGTTGCCTCCGCGATGGGATCAACTTCCGTTCCTTTGGCCGGAATCAATGGCCAGGAACCAGACGTGCTGGGCAGCGCGAGTTGCAAGACAACATCGGGTGCAACTATGACCCGCAAGTACCTTCGGCAACCAAGGCGCTACGTGTGTGTCGCAAGCCCCTGCGGATTTCCCTCAGGGCGGCAACAACGTAGCAGGCACCGATACAACGTGGCTACTGTCAGAAATAACAGGTGGGGATGACCTTTCGTCACTTCGAACCGAAAGGCCGCGATTCAAAGATGCACTTCCACCGCCAACGGCAAATGGTCGGAAAGGTGCGTCCACGGCTTGTTCCCGAGTATTTTCGGCTCATGACTGCTGGCATTGCGCAGGTAGACGCGATCCAGGCGCAACAGGGGGAACCGCGCAGGGTAGGTTTTGGCCGGGCGGCCATGGTGGCGCTCGAAGGCTTCGTGCAGGTAGTCGCGGCGGGCAAGGGCGGCGTTGCCTTGCATCTGCCAGTCGTTGAAGTCGCCGGCAATGATCACCGGCGCATCATCCGGAAGGGATTCGAGGAGCTGGCAGAGCAACTGCAATTGCAGCTGACGATGGCTTTCCAGCAGGCTGAGGTGCACGCAGATGGCATGCACTTCGCTGTGCCCCGGCACGTCCAGCACGCAGTGCAGCAAGCCGCGGCGTTCCGGGCCGGTAATGGATACATCCAGGTTTCGGTATTCGCGGATCGGGTATTTCGACAGCAGGGCATTGCCATGGTGACCGTCGGGATAGACGGCGTTGCGTCCATAGGCGAAGTCGCTCCACATGCTGTCGGCAAGGAACTCATATTGCGAGGTCTGTGGCCAATCGTTGTAGCGGGAGGAGTGGCGGTCGTGCTCGCCGACCACTTCCTGCAGAAACACCAGGTCCGCCGACGTACTGCGCACGGCTTCACGCAGCTCGGGAAGGATGAAGCGCCGGTTGAGCGCGGTGAATCCCTTATGGGTGTTGACCGTCAGCACGCGCAGTCGGTGGATGTCCGGGGGAGTACTCAACGGCACCGATTCAGCTGATTGGTGCTTGGAATGACTGGCCACGTTCGCTCCTATGATTCGGGGCTGCCTATGCATGCGACTGACGCATGGACGGGCAGTTCAGTTTGCCTTTAACGCCAACGTGCCAGATTTGACACTTTGCGGCGTAACCTCGGCGGTCAATGCCCCCTGTAGGAGCGAGCTTGCTCGCGATAAACCTGAGAGCACCGCGGGGTGTCAGGCTCCCCGCATCATCGTTGACCTCCATCGCGAGCAGGCTCGCTCCTACAGAAAGCGTAGTGGGCTTAGACGAAGACGATTTCATAAGGCAAACGAATGCGCTCCAGCAGCGTGCGCGGTAGCAACGGCGCAAGGCCGATGGCGGGTTCACCATCGAGTTGGCTGGCGTAGGCGTGGGTGGCGTGGCTCTTGCGGGCGATGGTCCAGGCATCGAGGCGCACCTTGCGCGCACGATGCCAGGGGATCAGCTCCCGGTCCCGTGCCGGCCAGTGCCAGGCCCGGAACGGCACGTCGTTGTAGGTGGCTCCCACACTGGCCGCCGCCCTGGCACTGGCGCGGCCGACGGTGTCGTGGTCGACGTTGCCGTCTTCGCACCAGGTGCTGAACACCACATCACCCGGGCGCAGGTAGCGCCCGATGAACTGGGCGATCCGTTCTTCGTGTTCCACCAGGGCGTTGTCGGTAAACCCGCCACGGATCCACTTCAGGCTGTGCATCGGCAACCCGAGTCGGCGGATGGCTTCCACGCTTTCCTGGGGACGAAATACGCTGAGGCGTTTTTCCGACCACTGCCGGGAACCGGGATGGCTGGCGCTGCCGTCGGTGATCGAGATCAATTGCAGCGGGTGGCCCAGGTTGCTGAGCAATTGCAGCAGGCCACCGCAGGTCACGACTTCATCGCCGGGGTGCGGGGCAATGAACACTGCGCGTGCACCGGCAGGCACCAGGGATTGGGTGCTGATGGACGCAATGCTGTCCAGTTGCGGGGCACTGTTCCAGATCTGGGAGGGCAGACTGGCTTCGCTGAAGGAAACGGATTTCATGGGTATTACGTCCTTGTGCTGCTTCGCCTTCAGTCGTGCGCGAGACAAGCCCGGCCGACCCGTGAGGGCTGGTGGATAGCGAGGTGCGACAACCCCAACCCTGGATCGCCGCGAATCGAGTATTGCTCATGCAACGCTATTCGTCGCGTCGCGAACCCGGCCAAAATGATTTTTCCGCTCTGTGGCAGTCGCGCGCTGAATGCCTGAGCCTCGTCGTCACTCCTCTTCCTCATGCTGCAACTCGAACAGCAGCAATGAACGACCGGTAACCGAGTATTCATGGCCGAACTCGAAGCGCTCCTGGCCACGGATCGCCGGCTGGTTGGTGTCGATCATGCACGTCCAGAAACCGCCGTCAGGCACTTCCGGCAGGCGGAAATTGACGATGTCGTGATGCGCGTTGACCACCAGCATCAGGGTCGCGTCGGCGCCTTTGCGGCGAATGCCGGTTTCCTGGGCGCGGCCATCGAGCAGCATACCCAGGCAGCGGTTGTGTGCATCGTGCCAATGCTTGGTGGTCATTTCCGTGCCATCCGGTGCCAGCCAGGTCACGTCCTTGACGCCGATGTCTTCGTTATAGTTGCCCACCAGAAAACGCCCGCGGCGCAGGATCGGGTAGGTCAGGCGCAACTTGATCAGGCGTTTGACGAACTTGAGCAGGGCCTTGCCGTCTTCGCTGAGGTCCCAGTTGACCCAGCCGATCTCGCTGTCCTGGCAATACGCATTGTTGTTGCCCTCCTGGGTGCGGGCGAATTCGTCGCCGGCCACCAGCATCGGCGTGCCCTGGGCCAGCAGCAGGGTGGCGAAGAAATTGCGCATCTGCCGATGGCGCAGCGCGTTGATCTCGGGATCATCGGTGGGGCCTTCGACGCCGTGGTTCCAGGACAGGTTGTTGTTGCTGCCGTCCTGATTGTTTTCGTCGTTGGCCTCATTGTGCTTGTCGTTGTACGACACGAGGTCGTTGAGGGTGAAGCCGTCATGGGCGGTGACGAAGTTCAGCGATGAATAGGGGCGGCGCCCCCGTTCATTGAACATTTCGCCTGAAGCGGTCAGGCGGCTGGCGAAGTCCGCCAGCTGACCGTCGTCGCCCTTCCAGAACGCGCGCACGGTGTCGCGGAATTTGTCGTTCCACTCGACCCAGCCCGGCGGAAAGTTGCCGACCTGATAACCGCCGGGGCCACAGTCCCAAGGCTCGGAGATCAGCTTGACCTGGCGCAGCACCGGGTCCTGGCGGCAGGCGACGAGGAAACTGTGGCGCTCGTCGAAACCGTCGTGATAGCGCCCGAGTATGGTCGCCAGGTCGAAACGGAAACCGTCCACGTGCATTTCCGAAGCCCAGTAGCGCAGGGAGTCGGTGACCATCTGCAGCACGCACGGGTGACTCAGGTCCAGGGTGTTGCCGGTGCCCGAATCATTGATATAGAAGCGCTTGTCATCGGGCATCAGGCGGTAGTAGGACGCGTTGTCGATGCCGCGCATGGACAGGGTCGGGCCTTGCTCGTTGCCTTCGGCGGTGTGGTTGTAGACCACGTCGAGGATCACTTCCAGATTCGCTTCGTGCAGGTGCGCGACCATTTCCTTGAACTCGGCAATCTTGCCACTGGCCAGGTAACGCGGATCGGGGGCGAAGAACGCGATGCTGTTGTAGCCCCAGTAATTGGTCATGCCCTTGTGCAGCAAATGCTGGTCGTTGACGAACGCGTGGATCGGCAGCAACTCCACGGTCGACACGCCGAGCTTGCGGATGTGTTCCAGCACGTCATCGACCATTAACCCGGCAAAGGTTCCGCGCAGGTTTTCCGGAACCGAAGGGTGACGCATGCTGAAGCCGCGCACATGGGTTTCGTAAATGATCGTCTTGTCCCACGGTACGCTGACGCGGTGGTCGTGGCCCCAGGTGTGCGCCGGGTCGATGACCTTGCACTTGGGCACGAAGGGTGCGCTGTCACGCTCATCGAAGCTGAGGTCGGCATCGGGGTGGCCGATGGTGTAGCCGAACAGCGCTTCGGACCATTTCAACTTGCCGACCAGCTGTTTGGCGTAGGGGTCGATCAGCAGCTTGTTGGGATTGAAGCGATGACCGTTGGCCGGGTCGTACGGACCGTAGACACGATAACCGTAAATCAACCCGGGGTGAGCGTCGGGCAGGTAGCCGTGGTAGATCTCGTCGGTGTATTCAGGCAACTCGATGCGTTCGAGCTCCACCTCGCCGCTGTCGTCGAACAGGCACAGTTCAACCCGGGTGGCGTGGGCGGAAAACAAGGCGAAGTTGACCCCCAGTCCATCCCAGGTGGCACCCAGCGGGAAGGGCAGGCCTTCACGGATTCGCGTGGCTTCAGCGCGAGGGGCTGGCGCGGGGGCTTTTTTGGGGCTGGTCATAAGTGCTCCTGCAAACGGGAGTTACCTGTAGGAGCGAGCTTGCTCGCGAAGGCGGTGTGTCAGGCAACATCAATGCTGGAAGTGATGGCCTCTTCGCGGGCAAGCCCGCTCCCACAGTGTTTGGTGGTGTGGCTGAGCTCCCTGTGGGAGCGGCGGTGCGACGATTCGACTTGCCCGCGAAGGGGCCTCAAGACAAATCAAACCGCGGGCGGTTTTCGTGGTGCCCGGGGCTTTTTCTCGACGGCCTTTTCCCCCGGCGGAATCACTTTCGAGGCCGCTGCAGGCTTGGCTTTTGTTTTGGGCGCAGCGACTTTGCTTTCGCCGGCCTTGCCATTGGCCGTTTTGCTGACCGGGGTTTTGCTCGCCGCTGCTTTGGCAGGTTTCTTTGGTGCCAGGGCTTCGGCTTCCGCCAGTTTGCACGCCATCTCCCAGTGGCGGGCTTCCTGACCTTCGGGTTTTCCTTCGGACTCCCAGATCTGATAGGCGAATTCGCGGATGCGTTTATCGTCGGTACTCATCGCAATGCTCCTGAACTGAACTCAAGTGTGGTTAGTTTGAATAATGAGATTGACCGGGAAATCCCCCAGCGCGTCGCTGATCAGCAGCTCTCTGTGTTTTGTGACTGTGATGCCGCTGAAAAGTCCCTTCAGATGTTCGTCGGCAACGGTGAACGGCAGTTTGACCCGGGTATCGCCCCACAGCGGCGCGTGGACCTGGGGGACGGCACTGTTTTCCAGCAGTTCGGCACAGCGTATCGGCACAATCACGATGGCGCGTTCTCCCTCCCGTTCACGGACAAAACCCAGCACTCGATGGGCCTCGCTGCCCAGCACTTCCAGGGCTCGATAAGAGCCACGCCGAAACAGCTCGGCATGTTCGGCACGCAGGCCCAGAGTGCGCGCAATCAGGGCTTGCTTGATGCGCCCGTCCTGCCAGTTCGACAGCAGGTCCGGCAGGTCTGCCGCTTGCTGCAGTGCCTGCTGGCGGCTGGCGTAATCCACGGGGCGACGGTTGTCCGGGTCGACCAGGCTGAAGTCCCAGAAATCGTTGCCCTGATACAAATCCGGCACGCCGGGCACAGTCATGCGCAGCAAGGTTTGCGCCAAACCGTTAAGGGCACCGGGGACGGCAATCGAACGGGCCGCCCTGGCCAGAGCCGCACGCAGCAGCTCACCTTCGGGGCTGAGCAACAGGCGCTGGATAAAGTCCTCGGTCGCTTGCTCGTAAGCGTCATTGGGCGCGCTCCAGCTGCTTTGCAGCTTGGCTTCGCGCAGGGCCTTGCGCTGCCATTGCCAGAGGCGTTTGGCGTAGTCCTCGAGCGCCGGTGGATTATCGATAGCCAAACCCAGTGGCCAACTGCCGAGGATCGCCTGGTACAGAATCAACTCATCGCCCGCCGACGGCACTTGATCGTCTTGGCGCAAGGGCCGGGCGAGGGCGCGCCACAGGCCGATCTGCTCGCTGTACCAGCCGCTGCGCTCACTCAATACCGCCAGCCGCGCGCGTGAGTCTTCGCCACGCTTGTGGTCGTGGGTGGCGCTGGCCAGCAGATTGTCCGGGAAGGTTTCAAGGCGCTCGATGCAGGCCCGATGAAAGTCGGCCACCGGCGCACTGAACTGCTCGGTGCTGAACCCCACGTCATTGCGCGAAAGCAGGACGGCCGAACGATAGAACGCGGTGTCTTCCACCGCTTTCGCCGCGGCTGGCGAGGTCAGTTGCTGGAAACGCACGCAGGCGTGCTTGAGGCGTTTGCGCTGGCGACCGGCCGGGCGTTGCCGCCAGGGCTCACCACCGAGCCAGCCGGCCAGGCAGTCGAGCACCGGCCAGTCTGCCTCGCCCAGAGTCTGGCGGGCGCCGTCCATGGCCTGCTGGAAAAACACCTCGTCCTGGCCTGTCCGGCCGAGGGGGCTGATGTAGGTGCGGTACACCGGGAAATGCACGATCAGCGCCTGCAAGGCCCGGCGAATCGCACCGAGGGTCAGGTCGCGGGTCATGAGGTTGTCCCGGGCCACTTGCAGCAAGGCCTGGGCGACGCTTTCGAAATCACCGGCCAGGGAACCGTTGAGGATTTGCTGGCGGGCCAGCTGTGTTTCCTGGGAGAAGTCGGCAGACCGCTCGCTGTGGCGCTGCCAGCGTTCGGCCAGTGCCTGGGCACCCCGAGGGTCGGTTTGCAGCAGTGACAACTGGTTCATGAACTCGTAGCCGGTGGTGCCATCCACCGACCAGTCGCGGTGCAGAGGCTCGCCTTCGCCGAGGATTTTTTCGACAAAGATCGGCAGGTGGCGGCCTGCGGACAGGCTGTCGACCCGACGCCGCAGTTTTCGGCAATAACCCCGCGGATCGGCAAGGCCGTCGATGTGGTCGATGCGCAACCCGTCGATCAGCCCCTCGGCCACCAGTTGGAAGATCTTCGCGTGGGTGGCTTCGAACACCGCGGGGCGCTCGACGCGCAGTCCGCCGAGTTCATTGATATCAAAGAAGCGCCGCCAGTTGATGTCATCGGCGGCCGTGCGCCAACTGGCGAGGCGATAGCTCTGGCGCTCCAGCAGGTTGTGCAGGCGCTGGAAGCCTTCGTCGGTCAATGAGTCGTAGTGTTTCAGGTGTTGCTCAATGGCTTGAGCAATCAGCGGATCACTGACCAGATCGCGCAGTTCCGCTTTCAACGGTATGGCCAGGCTGTGGGCGTCGGACTGGTAGCTCAGGGTGCTGAAGCGATCGGCCAGGTTTTTCAGTTGTTCGGCCTGCTCCGTATCGAGCGCTGCATCGGGCTTGAGCAGTTCGCCGTAATCCCAGGGGCAAATCGGGAAACGGTGTTCGTAGTGCTCGACATGGAAGCTGCCGTGCCAGGCATCGAAGCGCAAGGGCAGGGTGCCGTCCTGCAATGCCACGCCGTAATCGCTGCCCAGGAACGGCAGGAGCAGCTGGCCTTCCATCAACGGATCGGGAGAGTGCCACTGGATGTCGAAAAACTCGCCGTAGGGGCTCAGGCGTCCCCACTCCAACAGGTCCAGCCACCAGGGATTGTCAGCGCCGCCGACCGCCATGTGGTTGGAGACAATGTCGAGGATCAACCCCATATCCTGCTCGTGCAAGGCGTTGACCAGGTTGCGCAGCGCCCCTTCGCCACCCAGTTCCGGGTTGACCCTGGTCGGGTCCACCACGTCATAGCCATGCATCGATCCGGCTCGGGCACGCAGCAAAGGGGAGGCGTAGACATGGCTGATGCCCAGGCGTGCGAAATACGGCACCAGCGGCACCGCATCTTCCAGCGTGAAGCCTTTATGAAATTGCAGGCGCAGCGTGGCGCGCAGCGGGTGGGTCGGCTGTTGGGTCATCGGTCACGCTCGGCCGCCTGCAGTCGCGCACAGGCGAGCAGTTCCAGGCGCCGCGCGGCATCCGGTCCATCGAGCAGGGCTTCGCTGTAGCCGGGCAAGCGCCGCGACCAGTTCGGGTGGGTGTCGATGGTGCCGGGCAGGTTGGCCTGTTGTTCCACGCCAAGGGCATCTTCCAGCGGCAGCAGCACCAAGGGTGCCCGGGTATGCCCGAGAAAACGCACGCTGGCATCGAGCACCTGGTCGGTTTCGTGGGATTCTTCGCGAAAGTTCTGCGGGTCCTGACTCAGTGCCCGGCGCAGCCCCTCGCGCTCGCGCTCGCGATGCTGGCGCCATTCGATCTCACCGCTGGCGTCGACCATGCCGAGCCGGGCGTTCCAGTCGATGTCGCGGCCATGCCACCAGCCGTTGAGGGTGGGCAGGTCATGGGTGCTGGTGGTGGCCAGGGCGTTGTCCGGCCAGTCGAGGATCGGCTTGAAGTGCGTGTTGTCCTGCTCGAACAGCAGTACCCGCATGCCAAGCATCGAACGGGCGATGAGTTTTTCCCGCAGGCCGTCCGGCACGGTGCCGAGGTCTTCGCCGAGGACGATGGCCTGGTGCCGATGGGATTCCAGGGTCAACAAACGCAACAGGTCGTCCACCGGGTAATACAGGTAGGCGCCGTCGGCCGGCGGCGAGCCGTTGGGGATCACCCACAGACGCTGCAGTCCCATGACGTGATCGATACGCAAGCCACCGCAATGGGCGAAATTGGCCCGCAGCATCTCGATGAACGCCCGGAAACCATTGCGCACCAGGCCTTCAGGTGAAAACGCGGAAATCCCCCAGCCCTGGCCCGTGCGGTTGAGAATATCCGGTGGCGCACCGACAGTGAGGGACGCGAGCAATTCGTCCTGACGGCTCCACGCCTGGCTGCCGCCGCCATCGGCGCCAACGGCCAGGTCGGCGATCAGGCCGATGCTCATGCCGCTGGCGCGGGCGGCGGTTTGCGCGCGTTCCAGGCAGCGGGTGATCAGCCACTGGCAGAATGCGAAGAAGCCGATGCGCCCGGCATTCTCTTCGGCAAAAGCTGCGAGTTCGGCGCTACGCGGATTACGCCAGGGTTCGGGCCACAGTCGCCAGTCGAGGCCTTCACCGCGAGCGGCGCGTGCCTCCTGTATGGCTTCGAAGCGACAGTGGTTTTCCAGCGCTTCGCCGCCAGCGTGACGAAAACTGCTGAAGTCTTCGTGCAAGGGATGTTCACCCTGGACGAAACCTTCGTACAGCGACTGCAACAGCCGATGCTTGGCTTCGGCGGCGGCCGGCCAGTCAATCAGCGCACGCTCCTCCAGCGCCTTGAGCTCAATGGCCAGCCCCGTTGCATCAATGGCGGTGCGCAGGGCGCGCTCGCCGAGAATGGTGCCGGGGGCGCAGTAAAGGCTGTTGAGAAACAGACGGCTGGACGGCGAATACGGGCTGTAGCGTTGGGTGTCATTGGAAAACATCGCATGCAAGGGGCTGATCGCCAGCGCCTCGGCGCCACGTTCACCGGCCACCCGGGCGAGGTCCTCCAGCGCCTGGGTGTCACCAAACCCGCAATCGCCGGGGCGGCGCAAGCCATACAATTGCACGCTCAGACCCCAGGCACGGGGGATCGGGTTGTCCACGGCATCGGCGACGCTGTAACAACGGGATGGGGCCACCGCCAGGGTGAAGGTTTGCCCGTCGATGCTGACCTGTTGATAGCCGACCGGTACCAGCCCCGGCAGCTTTGCGTTGGCGTCCAGTTTCAGGTTGAGCCGCGAACCGTCTTCGAGGTGGATTTCGCAAGGGGTTTGAGGTGCAAAAAAACGCGCCAGATCCAGGCTTGTCCCGACATCGGCGGTGATCAATGGCGGCAAGTGATGGGTCTGTTGCACCGCTTGCAATTCCAGCAGGCTGGCGTCGATTTCCTGGGCGCTGCCCGCCGGGTGGCCCAGGCCGGTCAGCACATTGCGCAACACGGAAGGTGCGACTTTTTGCGGGCGGCCGTTGGCGTCGATCCAGTCGACCGCGAGGCCGGCACGGCTGGCCAGAATTTCCAGTTGCGCATCACTCATGGACGCTCTCCATACGAAGTGGCATAGGGGCTGCGGCGGCGAGACTGACGAGCGCGCAATACGGGGCAAGGGTGCCCTGGTCCAGCAGATCGGCGCTCTGTGGCGGGTATTCGAACAACCGCGCGGCACCGGTCTGTGAGGAGTGGACTACGGGCTTGTCGCTGAGGTTCAGGTCAATGCGCAGTTCGCTGCCATCGCCCAGGCGCCAGGCGGCACTGACCGCGCCTTCGCCCAGCTCGTCCGCCCCCAGTGCCTGGGTGCCCGGCAAGCGGGGGATGAGAAGCCGGTGGCGGATCTGCAACAGCCGGCAATACAGGTCGTGCATCTCAGTATGGCCGGTCGAAGGCAGGACAGGGCGGGACGCTGAAAATGTCTGCGGATCGTTCGGGTCAGGAATGTGTTCGCGCAGGAGTGGGTCGGCAAACACGCTGAACGCCGCGAACTCGTTGCGCCGGCCGTCCCGTACCAACTTGGCCAACTCACCGTGATGGCTGGTGAAATACAGGAAGGGTTGCTCGACGGCGAACTCGTCGCCCATGAACAGCAGCGGAATCATCGGCGACAACAGCAGCAACACCGTGGCGGCCCGCAGTGCTTGCGGGTGGGCGAGTTGATGCAGGCGCTCGCCGAAGGCCCGGTTGCCGATCTGGTCATGGTTCTGCAGGAACAGGATGAAGGCGCCGGGTGGCAAGTGCCCGCTGGGTTCACCGCGTGCCACGCCATGACGATTGAGATGACCCTGGAACACGAAACCCTGGCTCAGGCAGCGCGCCAGTTGTTCGGTGGGGTTGTGCGCGTAGTCGGCGTAATAGGCCTCGGTTTCGCCGGTCAGTAACACATGCAGGGCATTGTGGCCGTCATCGTTCCACTGCGCGTCGTAACCCTGTTCGAGCAGGCCCGCCTGGTTGTGTTCGTTCTCCACCATCAGCCACACATGCCGCGCCGGTCCCGTCTGCTGGCGCACCCGTCGTGCCAGTTCCTGGAGGAAATCCGGCTCTTCGATGGCGTGCACCGCGTCCAGGCGCAAACCGTCGAAACGGTATTCGAGCAGCCACATCAAGGCGTTTTCGATGAAAAAGTCCCGTACTTCGCGGCGGCGGAAGTCGATGGCCGCGCCCCACGGCGTCTGTTTGTCTTCGCGAAAGAAGCCCTTGGCATAACGATGCAGGTAATTGCCGTGCGGACCGAAGTGGTTGTAGACCACGTCGAGAATCACCGCCAGACCATGACCGTGGGCGGTGTCGATCAAGTGTTTGAGCTGCTCGGGTGACCCGTATGACGCCTGGGGCGCGTAGGGCAGGACGCCGTCATAGCCCCAATTGCGCTCCCCGGGAAACTGCGCGATGGGCATCAGTTCGATCGCGGTGACGCCCAGCTCGACCAGGCGTGCCAGATGCTGCTCGACGGCACTGAAGCCGCCGAGGGCACCGACGTGCAACTCGTAGATCACCGCTTCGTTCCACGGCCGTCCCGGCCAGGCACTGTGTTGCCAGACATAGGCCAGCGGATCGACCACCACACTGTGCCGGTCGATATCGCCGTCCTGAGCGCGGGAAGCCGGGTCGGGCACTTCCAGTTCGCCGTCGATGCTGTAGCGGTAACGCGTGCCCGCCGCGCATCGGGTATTGCTCACGAACCAGCCGTCGGCCTGGGGCAGCAACGGCAAGGACTGTCCATGTTCCAGTTCGACACTGACGTAAAACGCATCTGGCGCCCACAACGCGAATTGCGTGTGCTCTGCGTCCAGCATGATTGCGCCGTGGGGCCAGGTCTCAAGGGTCCGTAACGGCATCTTGAAAGCCTCTTACTGTTTGTTCGATTTCCCCAACGCTTTCGCCACAAGCTGTTCATAGAGTTCGGCGTAGGGTTCGACCGCCTTGCACCAGTTGAACGGCGCTGCCATGGCCCGGCAGCGCATGGCGTGCAGCAGGTCGGGGAAGGCGAACACCTTGAACGCGCGGCTCAGGGCTTCCTGGTAGCTCTGCACCGTTGATTCATCGAACAGGAAGCCGGTCACGCCGTTTTCGATGGTGTCGGCCAGGCCACCGGTATTGCGCGCCACCGGCAACGAGCCGAAGCGCTGGGCGTACATCTGGCTCAGGCCGCAGGGTTCGTAACGCGAAGGCATCAGCAGGAAGTCGCTGCCGGCGAACATGCGCCGGGCATCGGTTTCGTTAAAGCCGATGCGCACGCCGATCTGCCCGGGGAAACGCAGGGCCAGTTCGCGCATCGACTGTTCTTCTTCCGGCTCGCCACGGCCGATGATCGCGATCTGGCCACCGGATTTGACGATGTATTCGGAGACTGCTTCGGTCAGGTCCAGGCCTTTCTGGTAGACCAGGCGCGACACCACGGCGAACAGCGGCCCTTCGGAGTCTTGCAGGCCGAACAGCTCGCGCACATGGGCGGCGTTCACCGCCTTGCCCTCCCAGTCGCCGATTTCGAACGGGCAGAACAGGTGCGGGTCGGTCGCCGCATCCCAGCTTTCATCGATGCCGTTGGGAATCCCGCTGAGCAGGCCTTGCTGGGTCTTGGCGGCGAGGAAACCGTCGAGCCCGCAGCCGAAATCCGGGGTGGTGATTTCCTGGGCGTAGGTCGCGCTGACCGTGGTGATGTGGCTCGAGTAGGCCATGCCGGCCTTGAGGAACGACATCTTGCCGTAGAACTCCATGCCTTCCTGTTGCAGCGCGTGATGGGGAATGCCCAGTTCGGGGCACGAGCCCAGGCTGGTCACGCCTTGATAGGCCAGGTTGTGAATGGTGAACAGCGTTGGCGTGCGCTGTCCGCGCCAGTGCATGTAGGCCGGGGCCAGGCCGGCCGGCCAGTCGTGGGCGTGCACCAGGTCCGGGCACCAGTGGATTTGCGCGAGATTGGCGGCAATATCGGCGGCCGCCAGGCCCAGGCGGGCGAAACGGATATGGTTGTCTGGCCAGTCGCGGCCGTTGTTGGCGCCGTAGGGTGAACCTTCGCGCTCGTAGAGTTCGGGGCAGATCAGTACGTAGATGACCAGACCATCGGGCATGTCCATGCGCCCGATCTTGCACGGAGGCAACGCGGCATGACCGCCGAGCTCACCGATGATATGAATGGGGTTCTCGCTGTGCAGCACCTGCGGGTAACCCGGGATCAACACCCGCACATCGTGCAGATGGGCCATGGCCCGTGGCAGGGCCGCGGAAACGTCGCCCAGGCCACCGGTCTTCACCAGGTCGGCAATTTCCGAGGTCACGAACAACACTTTCTTACGGTTCGGATTCTGCTGGGCTGCCGGGGTCAGCATCCTGGTGCCGGGCACGCTGACGGGTTGGGTGTTCGCGGCAGTTACGGCGCTCGATTCGCCGACCTGATGAGCACGTTCTCCCTGTATTTCCAAAGCCGTACTGATCATATGAATCTCCCGTGCTGTTGATCTAATTCTTAGGTCTGGCAAACGGTGTTTCATGGCCAACTCCCGTGGCCGGCGCAAAAGCGCTGCGCATCAGTGAGCAAGCGCTGCCCGATGCTTCGAAGCAAAAGGGGTGAATGAGCCGTTGCAAAGATTGCACCAGTCGCAACGCACCTTCTTGTCAGAGGACCGATCGGGAATGGAAAAAGTTTCGACTGTTTTTCCACTTTGTGACCGACCGGTTTCGCTTTGAGAAAATGAGTCTAGGCCAGAACTTAGAGCGGTAAAGGGCCGATGGCAAAATTGTTCGACAATCGGTTTGTAACGGTACGGACGTGCCTGATCGAGGTGCAAACGCCCCGACGAAGTGCATGTTTTTTTGCGTTTTGGCCGCAAAAAGTCACCGGGCGGTCACATGAATGTGCGACGTGATCGAGCGGTCGCGCACCAATGCGGTGCGTGCTATAAGTCCCGGATTTGGCTGAACCGCTGCCTTACTGCCGGTCGCGATGCCTTGTTATAGTTCGGGCCTCGTTTTCTGCCCGCAAAAGGATCAAAGGAATGTCTCAATACAGCGCGTTCAACGTCGAACTGGTCGATAAAGTCGCCCATGTGCAGATCAACCGACCGGAGAAGATCAACTCGATGAACGCTGCTTTCTGGAGCGAAATCGTCGAGATCTTCCAGTGGATCGATGACACCGATGAAGTGCGCGTGGTGGTCCTCAGCGGTGCAGGCAAGCATTTCTCCTCGGGTATCGACCTGATGATGCTGGCCGGTGTGGCCAATGAACTGGGCAAGGACGTCGGCCGCAATGCGCGCCTGCTGCGGCGCAAGATCCTTACCCTGCAAGCGTCGTTCAATGCCGTCGACAACTGCCGCAAACCGGTGCTTGCAGCGATTCAGGGCTACTGCCTGGGTGGCGCCATCGACCTGATTGCCGCGTGCGACATGCGTTATGCCGCGGAGGACGCACAGTTCTCGATCAAGGAAATCGACATCGGCATGGCCGCCGACGTGGGCACGCTGCAACGCTTGCCGCGGATCATCGGTGACGGCATGCTGCGCGAACTGGCTTACACTGGTCGCACCTTTGGCGCCGACGAAGCGCGGAGCATGGGCCTGGTCAATCGCGTCTACAGCGACAACGACAGCCTGCTCGACGGCGTCATGGGCATTGCCCGCGAAATCGCCGGCAAGTCACCGATCGCCGTCACCGGCACCAAGGAGATGATCAGCTACATGCGTGACCATCGCATCGATGACGGCCTCGAATACATCGCCACCTGGAACGCCGCCATGCTGCAATCCACCGATCTGCGCGTGGCCATGGCCGCCCATATGAGCAAACAGAAACCCGAATTTCTGGATTGATTAACCATGATTCCTCGCTGGACCACTGCAGTACTGGATACCGACCAACCCGGCGGCTGGGCCGTCGCGCGCAGCCCCGAAGGCTTTCTGTTCGATGACAATGGCGCGCTGTTTCCACGGGAATGGTTGAAGCGTCAGGACCTGCCGGTTCTCGCCGAACACGGCATCGGTCATCTCGATGGCGAGCCGGTCTATCTGCTGGAGCTGCGCAGTCAAAGCGAAGTGCCGGGCTGCAACTGGAAGGGCTTGCGGGCGTTCATGCTCGAAGGCGATCACACGGTCTACAAGGTGCTCGGTTACGCCGCACAGATCGGCACCTGGGCCCGTGAACACCGCTTTTGTGGTAACTGCGGTCAGGCCATGAACCAGGTGCCGCGCGAACGGGCGATGTATTGCCAGCCGTGTGATCTGCGCAGCTACCCACGGATTTCGCCGAGCATGATCGTCCTGGTCACCCGAGGCGATGAAGTGCTGTTGGCACGCTCACCGCGTTTTGTCAGTGGTGTCTACAGCACATTGGCGGGGTTCGCCGAGCCTGGCGAATCGGCCGAGGATTGCCTGATTCGCGAGGTTCGTGAAGAGGTGAGCATCGAGGTCAGGAACATCCAGTACATGGGCAGCCAGTGCTGGCCGTTTCCCCACTCGATGATGCTCGGTTTTCATGCCGAATACGCCAGTGGCGAGATCGTCTGCCAGGAAGACGAGATCGAGGACGCCCAGTGGTTCAACGTACACGCGCTGCCGCCGTTGCCGGCGTCGCGCTCGATTGCCCGTTACCTGATCGACGTCTATGTGGCGCGGCGCTTAGGTCACGCTGAACCAGTGCTGCCAGGCTAGGCGCACGGTCAGGCCCAGCACCACGGTGATGAACACCGGACGAATGAATTTCGCGCCGCCGCTGATGGCGGTGCGAGCGCCGAAGAAGGCGCCGACCATCAATGACGAGCCCATGCACAGGCCGATGACCCAGTCCACCTGACCGGAAAAGATGAAGATCGACAGCGCCGCCGCGTTGCTGACAAAGTTCATGCTGCGCGCCACGCCGCTGGCCTTCACCAGGTCGATGGGGTAGAGCAGCAGGCTGCTCACGGTCCAGAACGCGCCCGTGCCGGGACCGGCCACGCCGTCATAGAAACCGAGGCTGAAGCCCTGGGTCGACTGCCACGTTTTCTTGATCGGTGCGTTGCTGTCCAGCGGTGCTTTCGGCGTACCGCCAAACAAGAGATAGACACCGCAGGCGAAGACGATCACCGGCAGCATTTTGTTCAGCCATTCCGCGGGCAGGTAATGCGCGACCACGGCACCGGTCAGCGCGCCGACCAGGGTACCGACGATGGCGTGCACCCATTGCGCGGGGTGGAACAGCTTGCGCCGGTAGAAGGTGAAACTGGCAATCGCCGAACCGAAGGTCGAACTGAGCTTGTTGGTGCCCAGCACCAGGTGCGGCGGCAGGCCGGCGGTCAACAAGGCCGGGGTGGTCAACAGTCCACCGCCACCGGCGATGGCGTCGATGAAACCGGCAACAAAAGCGACGAGGGCCAGGATGGCCAGGGTGGAGAGGTCAACGCTGAGTTCGAAAGGCATGGGATCGGCTTATTCGGCGGGTGCAGAAAGAGGCTGCGGGGAAGGGCAGCATCTTAACCACCTGCACAACACAAAACCATTGTGGGAGCGAGCTTGCTCGCGAAGAGGCCGTCAGATCCAGCATAAATGTTGGCTGACACACCGCTATCGCGAGCAAGCTCGCTCCCACAGGTGATTAGTGTGGATTTAAATTACAGGCCCAGATCCGACAGGCTCGGATGATCGTCAGGACGACGACCCAGCGGCCAGTGGAACTTGCGCTCGCTTTCCTTGATCGGCATGTCGTTGATGCAGGCGAAACGACGGGCCATCAGGCCGTCCTCGTTGAACTCCCAGTTTTCGTTGCCGTAGGAACGGAACCAGTTGCCCGAGTCGTCGTGCCATTCATAGGCATAACGCACGGCGATGCGGTTGTCGGTAAAGGCCCAGAGTTCCTTGATCAGTCGATAATCCAGCTCCTTGGCCCATTTGCGGGTCAGGAAGCCTTTGGCTTCTTCGCGGTTATGGGCGAACTCGGCGCGGTTTCGCCACTGGGTGTCCAGGGTGTAGGCCAGGGACACGCGCTCCGGATCACGGGAGTTCCAGCCATCCTCAGCCAGGCGAACTTTTTCAATGGCCGATTCACGGGTGAAAGGGGGCAATGGCGGACGAACTTCGGCATTAGACATTTCAAGTCTCCGTATCAAGTTAAAGTTAAAACAATTGTCGAGCTTGATCAGGTTGCTACAGGTCCAATAACTTGCGCGCCATGCATTGCGCATTATCGGCGGCACTGTGATCACCCGTTACAAGCGCCACGGTAATGGCACCATCGATCAGGATCAGCAGCTGTCTGGCCAGCCTCTGCGGATCCTCGGCACCATGTTCGGTACACAGCTCGCACACGTAGTCGAGCAGCTTCTGTTTATGTTCTTTGGCGACCAGGCGCACCGGGTCTTGCGGGTCGCCGGTTTCGCCACTGGTGTTGATGAAAGCGCAACCGCGGAAACCTTCGGAGTCGAACCACGACTTCAGTACGGTAAACAGGTTGAGCAGCCGCCCGGCCGGGGTTTGTGCCTGGCCGACTTCGCTGCGGTACCAGTGCATCCAGCGCTGGTCGCGGCGTTGCAGGGCGGCCACGACCAGTTCGTCCTTGTTTGCAAAGTAGCGGTAGATGCTTTTTCTGGAGACACCGGCGGTTTTCACCAGGAGATCCATGCCAGTGGCGGCTATGCCACTTTTGTAGATCAACTTTTCGGTGACATCCAGAATGATGTCGCGTGTGTCGTTGCTATTGATTTCGTTCATGTGGCTAACAGTAGAACGATCGTTCTCCTTGGTCAATCGATATTTTTACAGTGTCTGATAAATGGTCTTCGCGAGCAGGCTCGCTCCCACAGGGGGAATGCATTTCAATGTGGGAGCGAGCCTGCTCGCGAAGGGGCATTACAGACAGTAACAAGACCCAAACCCAGCGATGGTGTAAGCTCTCAGGTTCTTCGGATTCGACCCATTGCGAGCCCTATGCCGTCGCTTTTCAAACGTTCCCTGCTGCCCAAGCTGCGCAGTTTTCCGCTGACGGCCGATGCCGTCGGCATCCTCTCCGGCGCTGCCGAATTCCGTCGTTGCCTGCTGGAGAAAATCGCCAGTGCGACCCGGCGCATTTACATCGTTGCGCTGTACCTGCAACAGGATGAAGCCGGCCAGGAAATTCTCGATGCCTTGCACGCGGCCAAACTGGCGCGTCCGGAACTGGACGTGGTGGTGGTCGTCGACTGGCTGCGCGCCCAGCGCGGCCTGATCGGTGCCGGCAAGCAACCGGGCAACTCGGCCTGGTACCAGGAGATGACCCGCACCCACGCAAGTGAAGTGCCGATCTACGGCGTCCCGGTGCAAACCCGCGAACTGTTCGGTGTGCTGCACCTCAAAGGCTTCGTGATCGATGACTGCGTGATCTACAGCGGCGCGAGCCTGAACAACGTCTACCTGCACAAGTTCGACAAGTACCGCTACGACCGCTATCACGTGCTGCACAATCGCGAACTGGCCGATTCGATGCAGCACCTGGTGCAGCACGGCCTGGTGGCCTCCAAAGCGGTGCACCGCCTCGACCTGCCGAACCTGCCGACCACCCGCAGCCTGCGCAATGACATCGGCGACCTGCGCAGCCGGCTCAAGCACGCAGCGTACGACACCACGCGAGGCACCACCGACAGGAGCGGTCTGTCCGTCAGCCCGTTGCTTGGCGTCGGCAAGAACAATCCGCTGAACCGGGTGATCTGCGAGCTGATCGCCAGCGCCCAGCAGCAACTGACCATTTGCACGCCGTACTTCAACCTGCCGCTGGCGATCATCCGCGAGATCAACCGCGCGCTGGCCCGTGGGGTGAAGATCGACATTGTGGTCGGCGACAAGACGGCCAATGACTTCTACATTCCGCCGAGCGAACCGTTCCGGGTCATATCGGCGCTGCCGTACCTGTACGAAATCAGCCTGCGCCGGTTTGCCAAGCGTCATCAGCGCAACATCGACAGCGGTCAGTTGAACCTGCACCTGTGGCTTGATGGTGACAACACCTATCACCTCAAGGGCATGTGGATCGACCGGCGCTATACCTTGCTGACCGGCAACAACCTCAACCCGCGGGCGTTCCGGCTCGATCTGGAAAACGCCTTGTTGATCGATGATCCGCACGGCGAATGGCTGGAGCCGCGCCGTCAGGAACTGGCGGAGATCTTCCAGCACACCCGGCGAATCGAGCACTTCCAGAACCTGGAGACCCTGGCCGAATACCCGATGGGCGTGGCCAAGTTCCTCAAGCGCGTGAGTCGTGTGCGGATCGAGCGCTTGCTGTACCGGATTCTCTAAAAGATCGCAGCCTGCGGCAGCTCCTACAGGGTTTTTTGTCCGTCCACGATACTTGCGGTGTGTAGGAACTGCCGCAGGCTGCGATCTTTTGATCTTGCTCGTTTTGGCTTTTGATCTTGCTAATATGCCCCCCCACTCGAACAAGAACAGGGCTTGCCGCAATCCATGTCGGAAAAAGACACCATCTCCATCCAACTGGTGCGCGAAGCACTGTTGCAAAGCTGCGCGCCAGGTATCGACAAGGACGAGGTGTTGATCAAGGTTGGCATCGACCCGCAGCTGCTGGGCAATTCCAGCGCCCGGGTTCCAGCCACTGCTTATGCGCGCCTGTGGCGGCTGCTGGCACGGCGCGGGGACGATGAATTTTTTGGCATGGACCCACGCAAACTCAAATCCGGCAGCTTCGCATTCCTGTGTCGCAGCGCCATGCTCCAACCCAACGTGGCGGCGGGGCTGGCTGGCGGCCTGGCGTTTCTGTCGCTGATCCTCGAACACCTGCCGGCGCAGTTGGTGCGCCAGCAAAGCCTGGCGGAAATCGTCCTGCTCGAAGACGACAAAGAGCCACGCCGGGCCTTCACCTATTTCACCTACTGGATGATCGTCCACGGCGTTGCCTGCTGGCTGGCAGGTCGGCGGATTCCGATTCTGGCCATTGAACTGCGCTGTTCGAAACCGGATTTCTGCGACGACTACCAGGTGATGTTTTCCGAGAACCTGCGTTTCGACCGTCCGCGCACGCGCATGATTTTCTCCGCCGATTGCCTGGATTTGCCAATCAAGCGCAGCCCTGAAGAGCTCAAGCGATTCCTGGCCCACGCGCCGGCGAACATCCTGGTGAGATACCGTGATCCGCAGAGCCTGGCCAGCCGTATCAAACACGATCTGCGTCACCTGCCGGCCGAGCACTGGCCGGAAACCGAGGCCTTGGCGCAACGCCTGTGCATGTCGGCATCGACCTTGCGCCGCCGGCTGGCCGAAGAAGGGCAAACCTATCAAGGACTCAAGGACAGCGTGCGCAAGGAACTGGCGATCGTCTGGCTGGCCGAGCCGGCGATCAGCTTCAGCGAAATCGCCGCGCGGCTCGGGTTCGCTGACACCAGTTCGTTCTACAAGGCCTTTCGCAAGTGGTCGGGGTCAAATCCGGGGCATTACCGCAGCCTGATTCTCAATGACGTCGAGTAGATTCAGCGTCTGCATGACCCTCTCTCGCTAGCGACTGCCAGTGGTCGGCCCCGGCAGATTGAGGGTGCCGCTGTCGACGAAGCGCGTCGTGTTGAACACCCCGCCCGAGAGCTTGCCGCGCAGGATATAAGGCATGTTGTTGAGCGTTTTCATCTGGCTGATGCCATAGGTCTGGCGGATGAACGAAAATGCCGAAACGCTGACCGGCACGCTCACGACGGTGTCGGAAAAACGCCCGATCGAACCTCTCACATCGGTGACGCCAGAGGCGAATGGCTGACCGTTGATGTCCAGATCCAGGGCGACGCCGCTGTAGGTGAGGTTGTTGTCATTGGGGTTCTGCACGCGGATGGTCACGGCAAAGCGTACTTCCATGCCCTCGCCCTGCAGGGGCTCGATACCCACTACGCTGATTTTCAGTGGGTCTCGATTGGGCAGCGAGGAGCAGGCGCCCAGGCAGAGCAGGAGGGAAATCAGGACCGCGTGAACGCTGCGCATGGACGTGCTCTCATCTGAAAAGGGCTGTACCGCCACCGGCTCAGCCCCTGAGCCCGTCCGGCGGTTCTACGGTGCGACCACCGCAGCCTTTGCGGGTTCATCCCTGGTGGTCACATCGGGGTTCTGCATCACCTGAAGCACGGAGGCCTCCGGATCGAATTCGTCTTCTTCCAGCTCGATGAACTCCTCAGGCAGGAAGATATTAAGAACGATAGCGCACAGCGCGCCGACGGTGATGGGCGATTCGAAAATGTTGTGCAGGGCCTTGGGCAGTTCACGCAAGACTTCCGGCACGGCGGCCACCCCCAGGCCCATGCCGATGGAAATCGCCACGATCAGCATGTTGCGCCGATGCAGGCCGGCCTCGGCGAGAATCTTGATCCCGGCCACGGCGACGGTGCCGAACATCACCAGCTCCGCGCCGCCCAGTACCGGTTTGGGCATCAGTTGCAGTACCGCGCCGATCATCGGGAACAGGCCCAGCACCACCAGCAAACCGGCAATGAAAAACGCCACGTAACGACTGGCCACGCCCGTGAGCTGGATCACCCCGTTGTTCTGGGCGAAGGTGACCATCGGCATGCTGTTGAACACCGCCGCCATGGCCGAGTTGAGGCCATCGGCGAGCAGGCCGGACTTGATCCGGCGTATGTACACCGGGCCTTTGACCGGTTGCCGGGAAATCATCGAGTTGGCCGTGAGGTCACCGGCGGCCTCCAATGGCGAAACGAGGAAGATCACCGCCACCGGAATGAACGCCACCCAGTCGAAGGAAAAACCGTACTTGAAAGGCACCGGTACGCTCATCAACGGGACGTCGGGCAGGCCGTTGAAATCCACCTGGCCCATGAGCCAGGCCACCCCGTAACCGAGGGTCAGGCCGATGACAATCGCCCCCAGGCGCAGAAACGGCACGTCGACCCGGTTCAACACCACGATGGTTCCCAGCACCAGCGCCGCCAGGGCCAGGTGACTGGCAGCACCCAGGTCCTGGGCGCCGAAGCCTCCGGCGATGTCGGTCATGGCCACCTTGATCAGCGACAACCCCATCAGCGTGATGATCGTCCCGGTCACTACCGGGGTGATCAGCATGCGCAGTTTGCCGATGAACTGGCTCAACACCACTTCAATGAACGCGGCAAAAAAGCACACGCCGAAGATGGTCGAGAGAATCTCGTCGGTGCCACCGCCCCGGGCCTTGACCATGAATCCGGCGCTGAGAATCACACTGATGAACGAGAAACTGGTGCCTTGCAGGCACAACAGGCCCGAACCCACCGGGCCAAAGCGCCGCGCCTGGACGAAGGTGCCCAGGCCCGAGACGAACAGCGCCATGCTGATCAGATAAGGAATTTCGCTTTGCAGGCCCAGGGCGCTGCCCATGATCAGCGTCGGGGTGATGATGCCGACGAAACTCGCCAGCACGTGTTGCAGGGCGGCGAAGACGGTGGCGGTCAGGTGCGGACGGTCATCGAGGCCGTAGATCAGGTCATTGTTACGTGGCGCGGGGGCTTTTTCGGAGGCGGTCATGGTGGTTTGCGTGCCAGAAGGCGGGCCGGGTCAGAAAATGGAGGCGCAGGATGCCAGAACCGCCCGGCCACGGCAAAAGATCCTCCAGAACAGGGGCTTACGAACGCGGGGCGAACACCTCGGTGACGCTGCGGCGTTTGGCGTGCAATTGGCTGGCCTGGATCAGCTGTTCGAGGTCCTCGGGCGTGACGTCATAGAAGGCTTCCATGTCCGCCAGCGCCAGTTTCAGGTCTTCGGCGGTGATGGCCTGACTGTCGACTGGCGGGTGATCGGCCGGGATCATGACAGCCGGTTCGCTGGTGCCCTTGGGGTAACGCACGCGGGTCAGATTGTTGTAGGCAAGGGCGCAGAGCAGCATCGTCGCTGCGCTGAGCATGACCGGCTCAATGGCTTTCCAGTCCATGGCAATGGTCACCGGATCGGCCAGCACCAAGGTCAGGGCCAATGCCCCGGCCGGTGGATGCAGGCAGCGCAACCAACACATCAGCAACACCGCCATGCCCGCCGCCAGACAGGCGCTCCCCAGGGTTCGGCCCAACACATGGGCCACCAGCAGCGCAATCACCCCGGCGCACAAGTAGCCACCCAGAATCGACCAGGGCTGTGCGAGCGCTCCCGAAGACACGGCAAACAACAGCACCGCCGAGGCCCCCAGCGGACCGATCAGGTGCTGGGCCACCTCAATGCCAAACACCTGGCTACAGAGCCAGACGCTGAGCAGCGTGCCCAGGGCCATGCCGATGGCGGCGCGGCTCCATTCGGTGGGCCGGGTATTGATGGCGACGGGCAACCAGCGGGCAAGCATTGCGAGACAACTCCGGCAGAAAAAGTCGAGGTAAAAAAAGGGCTTAGCTGGGAAACCCAGAAAGCCCTTGAAGGTGTTCCAACTGTTGGGGGAGGAACAGGCACAGTGTGCCGTTCAATCCAGCTACTGACAAATTCATATTAATGAGCTTTCAGTGCATTAATTTTGCTTTAAGTTACCCCGTCGGCCACTCAGGTAGCAGAGCAGGCCACCCAGCGCAGCAAGTGCACTCAGGGCATAAAACATCGTCGGCGCCGGGGTGTGCATCAACATGAAGCCGCAAATCACCGGGCTCACCGCGCCGCCCAGCGCAGCCAGGTTTTGCGCGCCGTAGTAACTGCCGCGCAGTTCTTCGGGAGCCAGGGTGTCGACAAAGAGAAACTCGGCCGGGTAAATGATGATTTCACCCAGGGTGAAGATGAACATTGCCACGCACCAGCTCACCAGGCTGTCCGCCAGGCTGAAACCGATCAGGCCGAGGATGAACAGGCCGGTGCCGGCCACAATCCACTGGCGCAATTGTTCACGTTTTAGAAAGCGCCCGACCTGGTATTGCAACAGGATCACGCTGATGGCGTTGCAGGCGAGCAGGGCAGCCATGATTTCCATGGTGTGCTGGGGATTACTGGTCACCAGCAGGTTCTGCGACAGGTAAAAGGTAAATCGCCCGTGCACCACGGTGCTGAGCAGGCAACCGGCGGTGAACATGATCAGGGTGCGGTCGTTTTTCAGGGTGATCAGGGTTTTCAGAAAACTCTGCGCCTGACCCGCAGGAGCCACTTTGGCCGGATCCGCGGGAATGCCGGCCATCAGGAACATACTGAAAAAAGCGATGGCCGCCGCGATCAGGAATGGCGCACTCGCAAAGGCACCGGCAATCAGCACGCCAAGCATCGGCCCGACCGCGTAGCCAATGTTGGTCAGCGTATAGCTCAAGGAAAACGCCTTGGCCCGCTGGCCCACGGGCAGGTTGTCGCTGAGGATCGCTTTCGAACCGATCAGGAACAGCGCCGAGGCGGTTTCGGTGACGATCAGGGTGATCGTGGTCAGGTAGAGGTTTTCGGCAAAGGTCAGCAACACCAGGCCGACCGCGCTGGACGCCATCGACAGCACCAGCAATCGGCGTTTTTCGAAGCGATCGATGATGTAGCCGCCGTAGAGGGAGAGCAGGGTGGCGACGAACACCGCAATGCCGAGCAGCAGACCAACGTCCTGTTGGTTGAGGCCAAGCTTGTCGCTGACGAACAGCGTGAGTAACGGGCTGGTGATGGCGCGGCTGACGACGATGGTCAGCGAGCAGATCAGCAGACGGCGGATGAGGGGGGAGTATCGGGTCACGGTGTGAATGTCCTTATTCGATCGGGCCGGCATCAGTCCAATGGTCGGCGCTACTCTAGCAGGCGGACATCCGGTCGTTGCTACAGGATTTACTGGCGGTGCAGCAACGGCGCCAGGCACCGGCAGCGCCGATGCCAGCAATCGGAAGTCAAACCGCCGGGAGCATGAGGTTTAAGCGACCACTGATTCGGTCAGCCATTGCTGGTAAGGGATCGGCAACTTGTGCGACTCACCCCGACCGATCGGGAAGTAGGTAAATCCGATGCGTGCCAGTCGGTCCGCGTCGTACAGGTTGCGGCCATCGAAGATCACCGGCGTGTTGAGGCGTTGGCGGATAAACTCGAAGTCCGGTGCCTTGAACTGTTGCCATTCGGTGCAGATGATCAGTGCATCGGTGCCGGACAAGACCGACTCAGGCGTCCCCATGAGCATCAGTTTCGACTCATCCGGATACAGCTTCTGGGTTTCCTGCATGGCTTCGGGATCGAACGCGCGGACATTCGCCCCGGCGGCCCACAACGATTCGAGCAACACCCGGCTTGGTGCATCGCGCATGTCGTCGGTATTGGGTTTGAAGGCCAGGCCCCAGACGGCAAAGGTCTTGCCGCGCAAGTCGCCCCGGTAGAACGCGTTGATGCGCTCGAACAGCTTGTGCTTCTGCCGCTCGTTGATGGCTTCCACTGCCTGCAGCAGGTCACTCGAGCAATGGGCCTCTTCGGCGCTGTGGATCAGGGCGCGCATGTCCTTGGGGAAGCACGAGCCACCGTAGCCGCAACCGGGATAGATGAAGTGGTAGCCAATGCGCGAGTCGGCGCCGATGCCCAGGCGTACCGATTCGATGTCGGCACCCAGGTGTTCGGCCAGTTCGGCGATCTGGTTGATGAAGCTGATCTTGGTCGCCAGCATGCAGTTGGCGGCGTATTTGGTCAGTTCGGCGCTGCGCAGGCCCATGAACATGATGCGTTCGTGGTTGCGGTTGAAGGGGGAGTACAGGTCACGCATCACGTCACGCACTTCATCGCGTTCACAGCCGATGACGATACGGTCCGGGCGTCGGCAGTCGGCCACGGCCGAACCTTCTTTCAAGAACTCCGGGTTCGAGACGATATCGAACTGCAATAACCGCCCGACACTGAGCAGGCATTTGTCGATGTGGGCACGCAAGGCGTCGCCGGTGCCGACCGGGACGGTGGATTTCTCCACCAGGATCGCCGGCTGTTCGCGATACCGTGCTACCGCTTCGCCCACCGACATCACGTAGCGCAGGTCTGCCGAGCCGTCGTCCCGGGACGGTGTGCCGACCGCGATGAACAGCACCTGGCCGTGCTGGACCGCTAATCTTTCGTCGCTGGTGAACTGTAACCGCTTCGCGTCAATACCTTCGCGCACCAGGCTGGCCAGGCCGGGTTCGAAAATACTCACGTGGCCCTGTTGGAGCAGTTCGACTTTTTTCTCGTCAACGTCCATGCAGATCACGTCGTGGCCGACTTCCGCCAGTACCGCTGCCTGCACCAGGCCAACATAACCGCTACCAAACACACTGATTTTCATGGGGCACTCCTTTGTTCGGGCGCACGAGCAGGTCGGGAATTGATGGTGATGACGCCGAGGATGACCAATGCCACGCCAAGGCTTTTTGTAAGGCTGAACGCTTCGCTGAACAGCGGCACGCTGGCGGCCAGCAGACCCAGGCCCAGGTAGGTCAGCAGGATAGGCAAGGCCATATTTCAATTTGCTTATCGTGTTGAAAAAAGCCACGTGTGGCCGTTTCATCCGCCAGGACAACGCCGAAGCGGCGCCCAGGTCGTTGTTCGGCAATCTGACGCTCTGGTTGAGTGACTGCGGCGTGGGTAGCGTCCTGGATCACGGCAATGCCGTGTTTGTCGGCGAGGGCGTAAAGCGGATCGAGATCGAATGCCGCACCAGCGTAATGCACCGGGATGATGGCTTTGGTGCGCGGTGTGATCGCCGCCTCGATATCAGAACCTGCATCAAATCAAATAGTTACCGGTCGGCGGCAAAAAACTGCTTCGGTTGACTTTTTTCGCCGTGGGCGGCAGGTTGGACGTCCATTCGGGTTGCTTCGACTTCATGGGAGGTTATGCCCGATTTTGTGAAAGGGACATGAAAAGCGGTAGGGGGAATCGTTTATCTGAAGGCTATTTAATCTGCTGTTCAGACTTCCCGCGTTTATGGTGTTTTTAGGAAAAGTTCTACAGAACTGATGTCTTTTATATGATCGTTATTTCTCTTCTTAGTTGTTTCATTGACCTGTTTTCATTCAAGGCCGTTTCGTTTGATTGACTTACCTGTAACTGATTCTCGCATGCCCCTCACCAATCCGCTGACCCTGTATCTGGCGCGACTGGCACCCTCCAGCCAGCTGACCATGCGCTATGTGCTGCAGGACGCCGCCGACCGCCTGGGCTTCGAAGACTGCGATATCGAGGAGATTCCCTGGCACAACCTGCAACCCGAAGACGTGATCGCACTGGTGGCCGCATTGCGTTCAGATGGCTATGCGCCGAACACGTCTTCACTGTATGTCAACGCGGTGCGCGGGGTAATGAACGAAGCGTGGCGCATGAGCCTGATCTCGCAGGAGCACCTGTTGAAGATGCGCTCGGTGAAGGGTATCGCCGGTACACGGCTGTCCCAGGGACGCAACCTCAGGCGTACGCTGATCCAGGAGCTGATGGCGGTCTGCGCTGCCGATCCGCGGCCACAAGGCTTGCGGGATGCCGCGATCATCGGGATTTTGTACGGTTCGGGTATGCGCAAGTCCGAATCGGTGAACCTGGAACTGGACCAGGTCGATTTCACCGAGCGCAGCCTGCAGGTGACGGCCAAGGGCAACAAGCAGTTGATCAAGTACGCGCCGGCCTGGGCTTTCGCCAAACTGCAAGCCTGGCTTGAACTGCGCCGCTCCCTGCTCAAGGAAGGCGAGTCGGACGATCCGTTCCTGTTCAATCGCATTCGCCGTGGCAGCCACATCACCCGTGAGCGCATCACCAAACATGCGATCTACTACATCGCCCGGCAGCGGGGCGCACAGGTCGGGGTGAAAATCATGCCCCACGACTTCCGGCGTTCATTCATTACCCGGGTGATCGAAGAACATGACTTGTCGATCGCGCAGAAACTGGCGCATCACAGCAACATCCAGACCACGGCCAACTACGATGTGCGCGACGACAACGAGCGGCGTCGGGCAGTGGATCGTTTCGACCTGTGAACGATTACAGCTCGCTCAACACGTGGGCGTGGCCAATGGTCGAGACCTGAACCGCGCTGCCGGCGGGTGGTGCGTACATGCCTGAACTGCGCACCAGCAGTGATCGGCCCGGTTGCTCGCGGCTGGTCAATGACTGGAGTTCGACCGTCAGCGTACAAGTGTTGCCGCTGAAATCCCGATCGGTGACCACGGCCCGGCAACCACCGGCTTCCGGGTCGCTGGGGAGGATACTGGCCAATTGCAGCTGTTCGGGGCGCAGCATGATCTGTGCCGAGCTGTTGTTGCGGTGGTTGTTGACCGGGATCCGCCCCAGGTCGCAATGGGCCCAACCGGCCTCGATGCGTGCCGGCATCACCACCGCATCCCCCAGGAACAGGGCGGTCTGTACATCTTCGGGATAGCGGTAAAGGTCCAGCGGATGCCCTGACTGTACCAGTCGGCCATGGCGCATCACCGCCAACTGGTCGGCGAACGATAGGGCTTCACTCTGGTCATGGGTGACCAGGATGGTGGTGACGCCCGCGTCTTCCAGCAGCCGCGCGACCATCTTGCGCATCGCGGCGCGCAATCCGGTGTCGAGCGCCGAGAACGGCTCGTCCAGCAACATCAGCCGGGGCTGTTGTGCCAAGGCCCGGGCCAGGGCCACGCGCTGTTGCTGGCCGCCGGACAATTCGTGCGGCCAGCGCTCGGCCATCTTCGCGTCCAACGCCACGCTGTCCATCAGTTCGGCGACGCGCTGTTGTTTTTCAGAGCCCTTGGTCGACAAGCCGAAACCGATGTTCGCCGCCACGGTCATGTGCGGAAACAGCGCGCCGTCCTGCGGCACGTAGCCGATCAGGCGTTGATGGGCCGGCACTTCGTGGGTGCCGTCGACCAGGGTCTGGCCATTGAGCGAAAGACGTCCGGAATCGGGGAATTCGAAGCCGGCAATCATTCGCAGCAATGTGGTTTTGCCGGAGCCGGACGGGCCGACGATGACCGTGCGACTGCCGCTTGGCACCGACAGGCTGACGTTGTCCAGGGCACAGTGGGCGCCATAGGACTTGTAGAGGGCATTCAGTTCAAGAGTGTTCATCGGCCAGCCGTTTTTTTCGATTGGTGATAAAGAAGTCCGGTCAGCGGCAGCGACAGCACAACCATCAATAAGGCGTAGGGCGCCGCGGCGGCGTAATCGATTTCGCTGGTCATGGCCCAGAATCCGGTGGCCAGGGTGCGCGTGCCGTTCGGGGCCAGCAGCAGGGTCGCGGTCAATTCGTTGGTGATCGCCAGGAACACCAGCGCCGCGCCGGCGGCGGCTCCGGGGGCGGCCAGGCGCAAGGTGACCAGCCACAGCGCCCGGGCTGGCGAACGGCCAAGGCTGCGGGCGATGTTCTCCAGTTCCACCGGGGCCTGGGCAATGCCGGCGCGCAGGCTGACGAGGGCGCGGGGCAGGAACATCAGCAGGTACGCCAGCAACACGGTGAAGGTGGTCTGGTAAATCGGCCGGGCAAAATGGATCGTGACCGTTACCAGGGCCAGCGCCACGATAATTCCGGGCAAGGAACTGGTGATGTAGTTGCAGCTTTCCAGCACGCGTTGCATTCGACCGGGGTAACGGATCGACAGCCAGGCAATCGGGATCGCCGCGAAAGTTGTGAGCGCCGCACCAGCGACGCCGAGCAACAGGGTTTGCTCCAGAGCAGGCAACAACTCGGCCATGTCCCAGACTTCCACGCCGCCGGCGATCAGCCATTTGCCCAAGGTGATCAAGGGCACGCCCAGGGCCAGGGCACAGGTCACGATTTGCAGCATCAACGAGAGCAGGGTGGATGCCGGTTTCAGGCACACGACCCGTTGCTCCCGGGCGCTCCCCGAACCGACGCGGGCGTAACGTGCCGAACCCCGGGCGGCGGATTCGGCCGTCAACATGGCCAGGCAACACAGCGCCAGCACACTGGCCAGCATGTGCGCCGCTGCGCCGTTGAAGGTCGATTTGAACTGATCGAAGATCGCGGTGGTAAAGGTGTCGAAGCGGATCATGGCGTACAGGCCATATTCGGCCAGCAGGTGCAGGCCGACCAGCAACGCGCCGCCGCAGATCGCCAGGCGCAATTGCGGCAACACCACGCGCAAAAACACTTTCCAGGGTTTGAGCCCCATGGATTCGGCGACGTCTTCGATGGCCGGGTCGAGCCGGCGCAACGTGGCCGCCACCGGCAAATACAGGAATGGGAAGTAGGCGATGACCGAGACCAGGACACCGGCAAACAAGCCGTGAATCGGTGGCACCAGGCTGACCCAGGCGTAGCTGTGAACGAACGCAGGCACCGCCAACGGTGCGGTGGCCAGCAACGACCACCAGCGCCGCCCTGGCAGATTCGTGCGTTCGGTCAGCCATGCCAGTGTCACCCCCAGTGCCACGCACAAGGGAATCGTCAGCAGCACCAGCAACACGGTGTTGACCAGCAGTTCACCGACCCGAGGGCGGAACACCAGGGTCACGACGGTTGACCAGCCTGTCTGCAGGGACACGCCAATAACGTAAGCAATCGGTAGCAGTGCCAGTAATGAAACCAGCACCGACAAACCGATCACCCATACACCGCCACGCCCGGCGAATGCTCCGCGGGATCGTCGACGCAATTGTGCGGGAGTCGCCTCGGCGACTCCCGCAGGCAGGGTTTCAGGCATCAATTAGAGCAGTCCAGCCTGTGTCATCAGCTCCACGGCTTTTTTGCTGTCGAGTTTTGAAGCATCGACAGTCGGCGCATCGAGCTGATTCAGAGGCACCAGTTTAGGGTTGGATTCAGCGCCTTTGCCGACGGCGTATTCAAACGACTTGCCGTTCTTCAGCACAGCCTGGCCGTCCTTGCCGGTAATGTACTTGAGGAACGCCTGGGCTTGTTCCTTGTGTTGGCTGGAAGCGAGGACACCGCCGCCGGAGATGCTGACAAAAGCGCCCGGGTCCTTGTGCTTGAAATAGTGCAGGGCGGTGTTCTTGCTGTTTTCCCCGGTCTTGGACTGATCCACCAGGCTGTAATAGTGGTAGATCACACCGCTTTCGATCTGCCCGGCATTCACCGCCTTGAGCACCGCGCTGTTGCCACGGTAGCTGGTGTAGTTGGTTTTCATCCCCTTGAGCCAATCCAGCGTGGCGGCTTCACCCTTCTGCTGCAGGATGGCGGCGACTATGGCCTGGAAGTCAGCACCGCCTGGCGATGCGCCCCAGCGACCTTTCCAGCTCGGGTCGGCCAGGTCCATGATCGATTTCGGCAGGTTGGTTTCCGAGAGTTTGCTCGGGTTGTACACAAACACCGTGGAGCGCGCGGCGATCCCGACCCATTTGCCGTGGGCCGGACGGTAAGCCGGGTCGACCTGCTCCAGTGTGGCTTTATCGACAGGTGCGAACAGCCCGGCGTTGTCGACCAGCACCATGGCGGGGGAGTTTTCGGTCAGGAATACATCTGCTGGGGAGGACGCGCCTTCCTGCACGATCTGATTGCCCATTTCGGTGTCATCGCCGTTGCGCAAGGTGACAGGGATACCGGTTTCCTGGGTAAAGCCCTCGACCCAGGCCTTGGTCAGGCCTGCATGTTGCGCGTTGTACACCACGATGCCGACGGAGTCGGCAGCATAGACCTGGCCAACGCTCAGCAAAGCGGTGGCCAGCAGGGCTTTTTTCAAGAACGAAGGGATTTTGGGAATCATTCTGCGGGCTGCTCCTGGTGCATTTTTTGAAAGTCATGCGCAGTGAAACGCCAGTTAACCAATGCGAATCATTTGCATGTCTGGAATTGCAGGGAATGTAGAGATCCAAATGAGAAAATAACGTCAAAAAAATCGTTAATACATGTAATTTTCATTCAGATTAGCAGCACTGTGTCCACTGTGGTTCGACTCTTCGATCAAACGATGTCATCGATCAGCATGTGACGCTGCCCACGGCTGCCATTTTTCAATCACCCGATGCCAGTTGCTACTGGGCCCGCGCGGAGTTCATCGGGATTGCGAAAGGATAGCTTGGTGATTGCCGATGTGCCGAGGAACGGGTCGCTGAAACTACTGTAGGAGCCAGCCTGCTGGCGATGGACTCTGTAGGAGCTGCCGCAGGCTGCGATCTTTTGATCTCAAGCAATCCCGAAACCGCCATAAGATCGCAGGCTGCGCCAGCTCCAAGGGGCCGTGCCCACGCTGAAACTGTAGGACCCAGCTTGCTGGCGATGGATGGCCTTCAGGACGAAGGGCAACTCGCCTGGGGTCGGGTGGCCGCCTGGCTGATCAGCGCGGCCAGGCGTTTGATGTTGTTTTGGTGGGCAAGTACCAGCTCATCGACGCTTGCGCCTGACGGCGTTTGCAAGGTGCTGCGGCAAATCACCTGTTTCCTGTCGCCTGGCTCGGCGCTGCGCAGACGCCATATCACGTCCATCAGCGCGTACTGGCCGGGGACAGAGTCAAAGCGCTGCACATCGACCCGCACCGAATACTTGCCCTGTACGGGACTGTTGCTCAGTTGATCGGCCAGCGCACTGCTCAATTCGTCCACGAGGGTTGCGCCCCACCAATGGGTTTCGAGGATCGCCAGGCCACTGTTGCCCTCGCGAATGACGATCTGCGCACGATCGACTTGGGGCGGCAAGCTTAGCGTCTCGACCTGGATCACCCCGACGGTGGTCCTGGAATGATCGCCCACCTGGGCGGGGGTCAGGGTGTGGAACTGAATCGGGTCACTGCGGCAAGCGGCGAGCAGCAACAACGCGGTGAACACTGTGAATTTCAGCGGAAAAGCCATGGGTGTTGCTCCTGTGCTCAATTGCGCGGTGGCCCTTGCAGATCGATGGGCGGGGCATTGTTCGGGCGGCCGCGAAGCAGCGATTCCGGATGCCGTCCCAGGTAATCCGATAGATCACGCAAGGATCTCGACGTGCGTCCCAGTTCATCCAGGGTCTGATCCAGTTTTTCCCGTTGCGGCGAGTCGGCGGCCAAGGTCGAACCGGCGGATTGCAAGGTCGTATTGGCGGTTTCCATCGTCTTGCTGAAGTCCGACAGCGTGGTTTGCACGCCAGGCAGGATCTTGCCGTTGAATTGCATCATGCCCTTGCGCAGCTCGACGAGATTGCCATCGAGATTGCCGGCGATTCGCTCGATCGGCAGTTTGTTGATCTTGTCGACCATGGCTTCGAGTTTTTCCTGCAATTGCTCGAGGCTGCCAGCAATGGTTGGAATCATGACCGGGCGCGCCGTTGCATCGAAAGCGACTTTTTCTGCCTTGGGGTAGAAGTCCAGGGCGATGTACAACTGGCCGGTCAGGAAGTTGCCCGTGCGCGCCTGGGCACGCAGGCCGTTGTCGATAAAGGTGCCGATCAGACGTACGCCACCCGCTTCGTCATTGGGGTCATGATTGAGCGCCTTGAGCATCTTGTCGTGCGCCCTGCCCAGGCGTTGCGGGTAAATCACGATGCCGACGTTGACCGGAAAGGAACGAAGCTTCTCGTCGTAATCCAGATTGACCGACACCACCTTGCCGATTTCCACACCGAGGAACTCCACCGGCGCATCGACCTTGAGCCCGCGCATTGCCTGGTCGAAGCGCATGGCCAGGTACTGCGGCTTGCCGTTTGGTGGGGCGAGGGCGGTTTGCTGGTCGTCGAACAGTTCGTAGGCGTATTCCGCAGCGGCCGGTTTATCGCCTGGGCTGTAGTCGGGTGCGCGGAAGGCAATGCCGCCCACCAGCAGGGAGGACAACGATTCGGTCTTGACCGCAAAGCCGTTGGCACCGACGTTCACGTCAATGCCACTGGCATTCCAGAAACGCGTGTTTTCGGTAACGTACTTGTCGTTGGGGGCGTGGATGAACAGCTCGATGTTCACGCCTTTGCCATCCGGGTCCAGCGCGTAGGCCACCACCTGACCCACCGGGATCTTGCGGTAGTAGACCGGGGAGCCGATATCCAGTGACCCCAGGTCCTGGGTGAACAGGGTGAAGCGCTTGCCCGGCTCGCCGTAGGTGATGGGCGGCGGGTTTTCCAGCCCCGTGAAGCGTTTTGCCCGGCCGTTGGCCTGGCCGATATCGGCACCGATGTAATCGCCCGACAGCAGCGTATCGATACCGGACACGCCACCCGCGCCAATGCGCGGTCGCACGACCCAGAACTGCGAATCCTCGCGGGTAAAGCTTTCGGCCTGCTTGGCCAGCTTGATGGTGGCGTTGACACTCTTCTGGTCATCGCTCAGTTCTACATCCGAGACTTGGCCAATCACCACATTACGGTACTTGACCTCGGTTTTATTGGCGGTCAGGCCGCTCCCTGTCTTGAACGTGACAACGATGGTCGGGCCTTGCTGCAGAATGCTGTGAACCACCAGCGAAATACCCACCAGCACCGCGACGATCGGCACGATCCAGACCAGCGAAACGCTGAAACGGCGGGTCTTGATCGGTGCCTGCCCAGGGGCTTGCGGCCCGTCAGTGGCTTGCGACTTCATCCGTGACCTCCTCATTGTGTGGGTTTTCCCGCTCTTTATCCCAGATCATGCGTGGATCGAAACTCATTGCCGAGAGCATGGTGAACACCACAACCAGACCAAAAAACAGAATGCCCAGGCGCGGCTCGATGTCGGCCAGGGCCTGGAATTTCACCAGCGAGGCCACCAGAGCCACGACTATCACATCGAGCATCGACCAGTAGCCGATGACCTCGACGAAGCGGTACAGCGTCGAACGCTCTTTGCGTGCCCACTCGCTGTCGCGTTGCACGGTGACCAGCAGCAAGGTGATGGCGACGAACTTGATGCCCGGCACCGCGATACTGGCAATGAAAATGATCAGGGCGATGTCCCAGGCCCCGGCTTCCCAGAACTCCAGCACGCCGCTCATGATCGTGCTGTCGGCACCATGGCCGACCATTTCGGTGTTCATCACCGGCAACAGGTTGGCCGGGATGTAAAACACCAGGGCCGCGATCATGTAGGCCCAGGTGCGGGTCAGCGAATTGGTTTTGCGCCGGTGCAGCGGCGCACCGCAACGCTCGCATTCGTGAGGTTCGCCAGTCATGTCGCAAGCCAGGCCGCAGGTGTGACACAGGCACAGGTTGAGCTCGTCGGCGTACGGAGGCGTGCTCATACAATGTCCCATAGTTCGCGGATGTCGCGCCCGGCGATGCGGATCATCATCAGGCTCAACACGGCCAGGGCAAACAACCCGATACCGGGCAGCACATCAAGCAGTCCGGCGAGTTTGATCACGGCGACCATGGCGCCCAGCAGGCAGACTTCGAGCATGCTCCAGGGCCTCAGGGTTTCCAGCCAGCGCATGCAGAGCTTGAAGCCCGGTGAGCGTTGTCCGGCCAGTGCGAAGCCCAGCACCCAGATCAGCAGCAACAACTGGAAAATCGGCGCGATGATCATGGCGATCGCCGCCACCATGGCGATGAAGGTGATAGGCCCCAGGCTCAGGGCCAGCACCGAGTCCCAGAGGGTGGCGCTGTGCTTCGAGCCTTTGAGGCTGATGCTCATCACTGGATAGAAATTGGCGAAAATCCACAGCATCAATGCGGTGAAGGTCAGTGCCAGACGCTGTTCCACTGTCAGGCCGTTATAGCGCTGCAGCACGCCGCCGCAGCGCGTACACAAGGTTTTCTGATGTTTGGCGAGCGTGACTTTCTGGTAAACGCTGTCGCAGTGCTCGCAGATGATCAGCTGATCGGTAGTTGCCATGGGTCAAGCTCAACAAGAGGCAGGAAATTCAGAGCACCCCCTCAATATAGAAGTGCCTCGCGATTGAGCAAATCGAAAGTCGAAACAAGGGGATGGAGGGCGTACCGGATGTTGCCCAAAGCATTGTGGGAGCGAGCCTGCTCGCGAAAGCGGTTTATCAGGTAGCCCATTCTCTGGCTGCTAAACCGTCTTCGCGAGCAGGCTCGCTCCCACAGGATGAATCTGCCTTTCTGGAGGATTGTGTCAACCCAGCATTTCCCGCATCCGATACCAGAACATGCCAAGGGCCAGCAGCGGCGAGCGCAGGGCGCGTCCGCCGGGGAAGGTCATGTGCGGCACGGCGCTGAACACGTCGAAGCCTTTGCTGTGTCCGGCATGGATCGCTTCGCCCAACAATTTCGCGCACCAGTGGGTCACGTTCAGGCCATGGCCGGAGTAGCCCTGGGCGTAGAACACGTTCGGGTGCTGGCTCAGGCGCCCGACCTGCGGGAAGCGGTTGGCCGAGATGCCGATCATGCCGCCCCACTGATAGTCGATGCGCGTTTTGGCCAGTTGCGGGAACACCTTGAGCATCTGCGGGCGCATGTAGGCAGCGATATCCGCCGGGTCGCGCCCCGAGTAATGACAGGCACCGCCGAACAACAGACGCCGGTCAGCCGAGAGCCGGTAGTAATCCAGGCCGACTTTCTGGTCGCACAGCGCGACGTTGTGCGGGATCAGTTGCCGGGCGGCGTCTTCCGACAAGGGTTCGGTGGCGATGATGTAGCTGCCCGCCGGGAGTACCTTGCCGCTGAGCTTCGGTTCCAGTTCTTCCAGATGGGCATTGCAAGCGAGCACCAGTGTGGCCGCACGCACGGTGCCACCGGCACAGCGCACCTGCACCGTGCTGCCGTGGATCAACTCCAGCACCGGGCTTTGCTCGAAGATCTGCACGCCAAGGGACTCGGCGACTTGCGCTTCGCCCAATGCCAGGTTCAGCGGATGCAGGTGGCCCGAGCCCATGTCGACCAGGCCGCCCGCGTAAACGCCGGAGTCCACCACGTGCTCGCGGATCTGGCCAGGTTCGATCAGGCGCGTTTCATGGGCGTAACCGGACTCGAGCAGTTCGGCGTGTTCGGCCTTCAGCCCGGCAAAATGTGCCGGGGTGTTGGCCAGTTCGCAGAAGCCCCAGCGCAGGTCGCAATCAATGCCGTGTTCGCGGATACGATGGGCCACGACTTGCACCGATTCGACCCCGGCCTGTTCCAGGTACTGCACGCCTTCGGCGCCGACATGTTTGGCAAAGCCGCTGACGTCATGGCCGATGCCGCGTATCAACTGGCCGCCATTGCGCCCGCTGGCGCCCCAGCCAATCCGCCGGGCCTCCAGCAGGACCACCGAGAGCCCGCGCTGGGCCAGTTCGATGGCGGTGTTGATGCCGGTGAAACCCGCACCGACCACGCAGACATCGGCCACCAGGTCCGAGGCCAGCGCGGGACGTTGCCTCATGCCCTTGGCGGACGCCGCGTAATAGGAGTGGGTGTGTTCCTGGGTGTACTGATTCATTTGTTGGACTTCACTTTGCTCCACGAGCGGGTCATCAGGCGCATGATCGACTGTGGCGGCGTGGTGGAGATGTAGAGTTTGTCGAGGACTTCCTGGGGCGGATACACCTCGGGGTTGCTGACCAGCTCGGGGTCCATGTACTGCTTGGCGGCCGGGTTCGGGTTGGCGTAGCCGACCGATGCGCTGACCTTGGCAATCACTTGCGGGTCCAGCAGGTAGTTGATGAAGGCGTGGGCTTCTTTCGGATTGCTGGCGTCGGCGGGGATGGCCAGCAGGTCGAACCACAGGTTGGCGCCTTCCTTGGGAATGGCGTAGGCGATGTTCACGCCGTTGTTGGCTTCCTTGGCGCGGTTGGCGGCCTGGAACACGTCGCCCGAGTAACCGAACGCCACGCAGATGTCACCGTTGGCCAGGTCCGAGACGTACTTGGAGGAGTGGAAGTAGGTGATGTAGGGACGGATCTGCAGCAGCTTGGCTTCGGCCTTCTTGAAGTCTTCGGGGTTTTCGCTGCGCGGGTCCATGCCCATGTAGTTGAGGACCGCCGGGAACACTTCGTCCGCCGAGTCCATCATCGACACGCCGCAGGCGCTGAGCTTCTTGATGTTTTCCGGTTCGAACAGCACGGCCCAGGAGTCGATCTTGTCGATGCCCAGTACGGCCTTGACCTTGTCGACGTTGTAGCCGATGCCGTTGGTGCCCCACAGGTAGGGCACCGAATGGGCGTTGCCCGGATCGTTTTTCTCAAGCAAAGCCAGCAGTTTCGGGTCCAGGTTCTTGAAGTTCGGCAACTGTTCGCGATCCAGTTTGAGGAACGCGCCGGCCTTTACCTGGCGGGCGAGGAAGTGGTTCGACGGCACGACCACGTCATACCCGGTGCGACCGGCAAGCAGCTTGCCTTCCAGGGTTTCGTTGGAATCGAAAACGTCGTAGATCACCTTGATCCCGGTCTTGGCCTGGAAGTCGGCGAGGGTGGTTTCGCCGATGTAGTCGGTCCAGTTGTAGACACTGACCTGGGGTTGAGCCTGGGCAATGGCGCTGAACAGAACCGCCAGCGCGGCCGGGACCACGGATTTCAATAGACGCATATCGATACCTTCTTGGAATTATTGGATTCTTCAGGCGATTTTTTGGTGTTCTGTCGGCCCTCATCGCGAGCAAGCTCGCTCCCACAGGGGAACGCATTTCAAATGTGGGAGCGAGCTTGCTCGCGATGGGGCCATTACGGACGGTGAAGATCTCAGACGCTGAGCATCAGGAACTCACGCTCCCACGAACTGATCACGCGCTTGAAGTTCTCGTGCTCGGCGCGTTTGACCGCGACATAGCCCCGTACGAACTTGCTGCCCAGGTAGCGGCTGATGGTGTCGCACTCTTCCATCTGGGTCAGGGCGTCTTCGATGGTGATCGGCAGGCGCAGATTACGACGCTCATAAGCGCGGCCTTGTACCGCGGCACTCGGCTCGATGCGCTCGACCATGCCCAGGTAACCGCACAGCAGGCTGGCGGCGATGGCCAGGTACGGGTTGGCGTCGGCGCCCGGCAGGCGGTTTTCCACGCGCATGGCGTCCGGGCTGGACGTCGGTACGCGCAGGCCGACGGTGCGGTTTTCTTCGCCCCATTCGACGTTCACCGGTGCCGAGGTGTCCGGCAGGAAGCGGCGGAACGAGTTGACGTTCGGCGCGAACATCGGCAGCACTTTCGGGATGTACTTCTGCAAGCCACCGATGTGATGCAGGAACAGCTCGCTCATGTTGCCATCGGCATCGGCGAAGATCGGCTGGCCGGTGGCAATGTCCACCACGCTCTGGTGAATGTGCATGGCGCTGCCAGGCTCGTCGCCGACCGGCTTGGCCATGAAGGTTGCCGCCACGTTGTGCTTGAGCGCCGCTTCACGCATGGTGCGCTTGAACACGGTGATCTGGTCGGCCAGGTCCAGTGCGTTGCCATGACGGAAGTTGATTTCCATCTGCGCCGGGCCGTCTTCGTGGATCAGCGTGTCGAGGTCCAGGCCTTGCAGTTCGCACCAGTCGTAGACGTCTTCGAACAGCGGATCGAATTCGTTGGCCGCGTCGATGGAGAACGACTGGCGACCGCTTTCGGCACGGCCCGAACGGCCCATCGGCGCCTTGAGTGGCAAGTCCGGGTCTTCGCAGCGCTGGGTCAGGTAGAACTCCATTTCCGGCGCGACAATCGGCCGCCAGCCTTTGTCGGTATACAGCTGCAGGACTTTCTTCAGCACGTTGCGCGGCGACAGCTCGATCGGGTTGCCGAACTTGTCGAAGGTGTCGTGGATCACGATGGCGGTCGGCTCGATGGCCCATGGCACCACGTAGACGGCGTCGGCGTCCGGCTTGCAGACCATGTCGATGTCGGCCGGGTCGAGCAGGTCGTAGTAGATGTCGTCGTCGACAAAGTCCCCGGTTACCGTTTGCAGAAGGACACTTTCCGGCAGGCGCATGCCTCGCTCATGCAGGAACTTGTTGGTCGGTGCAATTTTGCCGCGTGCAATGCCGGTCAGGTCGCTGACAACGCACTCGACTTCGGTAATCTTGTGATCTTTCAGCCAAGTGAACAGCTGATCGAAAGGGACATTCATAAAGACCTCGTTATTGGTTTTATTAACGCCAGGAGAGGCCGGTTTCATCCGCCGGACACTTCCCCTGTAGCGCGTTGAGGTCTATCTTGGGCGACCCTTGCGGTTCCATCTATCCACTTTAAGCAGCACAAAGCGCACCAAAAGAGTGCGTAAGGTCGCCCCATGACAGGTTCCAACGCCCTCCAGGTCCAAGCCTTCAACACCGCCGATGTCGCCGAGCAAATCCGCGCCACACCGGGTTGGACTCAGCATTACCAGCAGATGTCGCCGGGGCATTTCGCGGGGCTGGTGCGCTACCTGGATCTGCAGGGCGTGGAGATTTACGAAGAGTCGATGAACACCCGGGTCGAGCAGAATTTCAGTGCGCCCCAGGGCTCGTTGTCGTTCTGTTTCGATCGCGGCGACAACGCGCTGTACGTATTGAATGGCGAAAGTCGCAACATCTGGATCACCCCGGAGAACTATCAGGAAATCGCCGTGGTGTTCGGGCCGGAGTTCGTAAAACGCCACAGCCTCGACATCGCCCGGCTCGAAGGGCTGTTCATGGCGCCGCTCAACTCGCAGCAGAACGCGCTGTTCTGCCGCTGGCTCAGCGGGACCCTGACGCGGCTGTCGCAGACCTTCGATCCACCGAGCCGCGAAGCGCTGACCCAGCAATTGCTGGAAGACTGTCTGTTCATTCTCGACAACGCCTGTGTCGGTCTCGACCAGGGCGCATTGCAGCGCCGTGCCGGAGAGCGGGCGATCATGAAGCGGGTAGGGGAATGGGCGGCGGATACCCCGGAAGAACACCTCAACCTGCTGGAACTGTCCCAGGTGGCCGGGGTTTCACTGCGCCAGTTGCAGCATGCGTTCAAGACCTACACCGGCATGGCGCCGACCCAATGGCTGCGCCTGCGCCGCCTCAACAGCGCCCGCCGCGAATTGCTGAGCCGCACGCCCACGCAAACCACCGTGGCTGAAGTGGCGATGCACTGGTCGTTCTGGCACCTGGGGCGGTTTTCCAGCAGCTATCGCGCGCTGTTCAAGGAACTGCCGAGCGACACCCTCAAGCGTGCGAGTGTCGCGCAGCCCATCGGGCGCGGCCGGCGTTAAAACGTCGGCGGCGTAATCACCCAGATCACCACAGCGTCCACATCGCCGGGGTTGCCGTAGCGGTGCGGTTCCTGGCTGGAAAAGCTAAAGCTGTCGCCTTCATTGAGCTGGAAATGGCGTTCGCCAACCCACAGTTCGAAGCTGCCGGACAGCAGAAATCCGGCTTCTTCGCCTTCGTGGCTGTAGCTTTGCTGGCTGTAGGTGCCGGGCGGGAACCGTGAGTGGAGCATTTCCAGTTGGCGATTGGCTTGTGGCGTCAGCAACTGGTCGACGATGCCGTCTTCGTAATGCACGTTCAGGCGGCTGTTCTTGCGCACCACGACGCCATCGTCTTCGGGGGCGGTGACCGCTTCACTGGCGAAGAACCACTGGATGGTGACACCGAGGCTGCGGGCAATGTTGAACAGCGCCGGAATCGACGGGTAGGCGAGGTTGCGCTCCAGCTGGCTGATGTAGCCGGCCGTGAGTTCGCTCTGTTGCGCCAGTTCCGCCAGGGTCATGCCCCGGCGTTTGCGCAGGCCGCGAATGCGTGTGCCGAGGAAATGCGGTTCGGCGCTGCCGGTTTCGGACGGTTTCTTGCTGTTATTGCTCATGCTCAGTTCCAAACCCGGGTCTTCGCTACACCCCCTGTAGGAGCTGCCGCAGGCTGCGATCTTTTGATCTTGCTTTTCAAAAACAAGATCAAAAGATCGCAGCCTGCGGCAGCTCCTACACAGGGCGATCATTTGAATGTAAAGCCCCGGAGTATAAACAGCCTTAAAGCTCCCACGCGACTTTCAGCCCTTCATAAATCGCTTCTTCGGCGGTGCGCGGCGCCAGGCAGTCGCCGATGCGGCGAAACTCCACCAGTCCTTGCAGTTCGGCGCCCAGGGTGTCCACGGGTTGATGACCCTGGCACAGCACCAGCGTATCGATGTTCTCCATCAGCATCGGCTCGCCGCTGGCGGTGTGTTGCAGGTAGACCGTGTTGTCATCGCAGCCATACAGCCGCGCGTACGGCGTGATCGGCACGCCCAGTTTATGCAGCTCGCCGGCCAGTTGATCGCGCACGTACAGCGGCAGGTTTTCCCCGCAATGGGTGCCGTTGACCGCCAGTTGCACCTGATGCCCGGCACGCACCAGGCGCTCGGCGATGCCCGGGCCGATCCAGTCGCAGCGCCAGTCGACCACCACCACCGAACGGCCGATCTGTACCTCGTCGCGCAACACCTGCCAGGCGTCCACCACCTGCAACTCACCGCCACGCTCGAAGCTTGGCCAGTAGGGCTCGGCACCGGTGGCGACGATCACCATGTCCGGTTTTTCCTGCTCCACCAGTGCCCGGTCGACCCGCGTGTTGCGCACCACGCGCACGCCGGCCAGCTGCATTTCCCGCTGCAGGTTGGTGCTGGCGCCGCCAAACTCACTGCGCCGTGGCAGCAACTGCGCGAGCAACACCTGGCCGCCCAATTGCGAGCTGGCTTCGTACAACGTCACCTCATGGCCGCGTTGGGCCGCGACGGTGGCGGCTTTCATCCCGGCCGGGCCACCGCCGGCGATCATGATGCGTTTGCGTTGTGGCGCTTGTCGGCGTTCGCCGAAGATCAGCTCGCGACCGGTTTCCGGGTGCTGGATGCAGGAAATCGGCAGGCCCTTGTGGAAGTGCCCGATGCACGCCTGATTGCAGGCAATGCACGCGCGCACGTCTTCGACCCGGCCGGTGTCGGTCTTGTTGGGCATCTGCGGATCGCAGATCAGCGCCCGGGTCATGCCGCACACATCGGCCTGGCCGCGAGCCAGAATCAGCTCGGCTTCCTGGGGCTGGTTGATGCGCCCGGTGACGAACAGCGGAATGTTCAAACCGGCCTTGAACGTCCCGGCTTCCTTGGCCAGGTACGCCGCTTCGATCGCCATGGGTGGCACGATATGCACCGCACCGCCAAGGGACGCCGAAGTCCCGGCGACGATGTGCACGTAGTCGAGCTGCGCTTGCAGTGACTGTACGGCGGCCAGGGATTCGTCTTCGGTCAGGCCTTCGGGGTCGCGCTCGTCGGCGGAAATGCGCAGGCCGATGATGAACTGCTCGTCGGTCGCCGCCCGCACGGCTTTGATGACTTCGCGCAGGAAGCGCAAGCGCTGATCCAACTCGCCGTTGTAACCATCGGTGCGCCGGTTGACCCGCGGATTGATAAATTGCGCCGGCAGGTAACCATGGCTGGCAACCACTTCGACGCCATCGATCCCGGCCTGATGCAGGCGGCGGGCGGCAGCGGCATAACCGGCGACGATCTCGTCGATCATGGCCTGATCGAGGGCGCGGGGCATCACCCGGAAACGTTCGTTGGGCACTGACGAGGCCGAGTAGGCCACCGCCAGCAGGCCATCGCTGGACTCCATGATCTCCCGCCCCGGATGGAACACCTGGGACAACACCACGGTGCCGTGGGCATGGCAGGTTTGCGCCAGTTTGCGGTAGCCCTCGATGCACGCATCGTCGGTGGCCATCAGCACATGGGAGGTGTAGCGCGCACTGTCGTGCACACCGGCCACTTGCAGCACGATGAGCCCGGCACCGCCTTCGGCACGCGCCCGGTGGTAGGCGATCAATTGCTCGTTGACCAGATTGTCGGTGGGCATCGAGGTGTCGTGACCGCTGGACATGATGCGGTTTTTCAGGCGCTTGCCACGGATTTCCAGGGGTTCGAACAGGTGCGCGAAGGCAGGTGTCGAGGTCGGCATGGTGCGGGTACTCCAGGCAGGCTGACTTGTGTAGGAGCGAGCTTGCTCGCGATGGACGTTAACGATAACGCTGGGTACCTGGCACCCCGCGGCGTTCTCAGGTCCATCGCGAGCAGGCTCGCTCCTACAGAGGCAGCAGGTTTTGTGCGTTGTTATTATTGCGCTATAGAAATTTACCTTCAGTAAAAAATCAACTTGTTTTTTTACTATGGCGTGGAGTAATTTCATTTCGAGCCCGCTCCCGGGCCGTACCTCACAACAATAAAAAGGGCTGCACCGGCCTCTGTCCGGGCGGCACCTGCAAGAGGAACCCTTGATGAAATCGCACATGCTCAAGCACGGTTTTTATCCCTTGGTGTTGTCCGTGGCCATGGGCCTGGGCAGCGCTCAGGCAGCATCGGACATGGTGGTGGTCGGATACGGCGGAGCCGGACAAAAAGCCCAGGACGTGGCGTTCTTTCAACCCTTCGCCGCCGTGGATCAAAGCAAGGTGATCCAGAGCGAATACAACGGCGAGATGGCCAAGATAAAGGTGATGGTCGACACCGGCAACGTCGACTGGGACGTGGTGCAGATCGAAGGCCCGGACCTGATGCGCGGCTGCGAGGAGGGCATGTACGAGCGTCTGGACTGGACCCGTCTGGGCCACGCCGACCAGTTGATCCCGCAAGCGGCACAGGAATGCGGTTCCGCCGCACTGGTGTGGAGCGTGGCGATTGCCTACGACACCGACAAACTGGCCCAGGCCCCGACCTCGTGGGCAGACTTCTGGGACGTGAAGAAAACCCCCGGCAAGCGCGGGCTGCGCAAACGCGCGGTGTACAACCTGGAATTCGCCCTGCTGGCGGACGGCGTGAAAATCGAAGACGTCTACACAGTACTCGGCACCCCGCAAGGCGTGGACCGGGCATTCGCCAAGCTCACTGAACTCAAGCCTTACATCCAGTGGTGGGAGGCGGGCGCACAACCGCCGCAATGGCTGACCGCCGGCGACGTGGTGATGACCTCGACCTATAGTGGACGCATCGCCGACGCCGCGCAGAAAGGCAGTCACCTCGGCCTGGTCTGGCCCGGCAGCCTGTACGGCATGGACTACTGGGCGATCATCAAAGGCTCCAGACACGTGGATCAGGCCAAGCGATTCATCGCCTTCGCCAATCAGCCGGACGCCCAGGTCAACTACGTGCAGCAGATCCCTTACGGCCCGACCAACATCCAGGCCGCCGCACGGCTGGACGACAAGCTGGCGCAATGGGTGCCTACGGCGCCGCAGAACCTCAAGGGCGCGCTGTCGATGAACGTCGGCTTCTGGGTCGATCATGGTGAAGAACTGGAAGAGCGCTTCAACGCCTGGGCCAGTAAATAAACGCGGATGGCTGGACGTGTCCAAGCGTCCAGCCTTACTGTCTGCCCAGCCGATCAGCCTGGAGAACCACGACAATGAATAAAATCGCCAGCCACCTGGCCCCTGAACGCAGCGCCACCGAGCAGCGACTGCGTGAGGAACTGGCGGCCTGCTACCGCTTGATTGCGCACTTTCGCATGACTGATTTGATCTTCACCCACATCTCGGTGCGCATTCCGGGGCCGGAGCATCACTTTCTGATCAACCCCTACGGGCTGATGTTCGACGAAATCACCGCATCCAACCTGGTGAAGATCGACCTCGATGGCCACGCGGTGGAGTCGTCGCCGTACCCGGTCAACCCGGCGGGTTTCGTGATTCACAGTGCGATCCATGGCGCTCGGGAAGACGCGCAGTGCGTGCTGCATACCCACACCAAATCCGGGTGTGCGGTGGCGGCGTTGAAGTGCGGGTTGTTGCCGGTCAATCAGATTTCCATGGAGTTCTACGGCCGCGTTGCCTATCACGACTACGAAGGGGTGGCGCTGGACCTGAGCGAGCAACAACGGCTGGTGGCGGACCTGGGCGACAAATCGGTCCTGATGCTGCGCAATCACGGGTTGCTGACGGTTGGCGAGACGGTGAGCCAGGCGTTCCTGCGCATGTACTACCTGGAAAAAGCCTGTGAAATCCAGTTGGCCGCGCAAGCTGCCGGTGAAGTTGTTTTGCCGTCACATGAGGTCTGCGCGCATACCGAGCGGCAGTTCAATGATCCGGGGCGGCCGTTGGAGGAAGGGGAGTTGAACGATCCGGATGCCATGCAACTGGCCTGGGCGGCGTTGTTGCGGATGCTGGATCGGGTGGCGCCGGGTTACCGCGACTGATCCGGATTCTCGGTTGTTTGGACTGGCCCTTCGCGAGCAGGCTCGCTCCCACAGGGGGATCAACTGTGGGAGCGAGCCTGCTCGCGAAGGGCGCGCCACGGTCTACCAGACTGGCATCTGACTGGAGACAAGGCCCACTCTTGCTGTACAGTCGTTCAGCCCGCCGCCAACCCGCGCCGGCCCAAACGATTGAACCAAGGAGCGTGTCGCCCATGAACCAGGAAGCCCGTTTTTCCCGCATGGAACCGGAGCTGCGCAAAGCCAACCTGATCGAGGCGACGCTGGTGTGCCTCAAGCGTCACGGCTTCCAGGGCGCGTCGATCCGCAAGATTTCCGCCGAGGCCGGGGTCTCGGTGGGGCTGATCAGCCATCACTATTCCGGTAAGGATGAACTGGTGGCCGAGGCCTACATGGCGATCACCGGGCGGGTCATGACCCTGCTGCGCGACGCCATGGAACAGGCCGCACCGAATGCCCGGGAGCGGTTGTCGGCGTTTTTCCGCGGTTCGTTTTCCGCCGAACTGCTCGATCCGCAACTGATCGATGCCTGGCTGGCGTTCTGGGGCGCGGTGAAAACCGCCGAGGCGATCAACAAGGCCCACGACCATTCCTATGGCGAGTATCGCGCCATCCTGCGCAAGGTGCTGGCGGAACTGGCCCAGGAAGAGGGCTGGGAAAACTTCGACGCCGACCTCGCCGCCATCAGCCTCAGCGCCTTGCTCGATGGCCTGTGGCTGGAGTCCGGGCTGAACCCCGGGACCTTTACCCCGGAGCAGGGCATCCAGATTTGCGAGGCCTGGGTCGATGGTTTGCAGGCCGGTGGACGCCAGCGGTTTTGCGTGCAGACGAGCGACTGTTGATCAGTTGTTCAACACTGGATACTCTCTGGCGCCGATGCGGGAAAACACTCTAATAAGAAACTGGCCTTCGGGCCTGAGCCGGACACCAAGCGATGACTCCTCGGGTACTGATCGTCGATGACGATCCGCTGATTCGCGATCTGCTGCACGCCTACCTGTCCCAGGAAGGCTACGACGTCCATTGCGCCGCCACGGCGGAACTGGCGGAAACCTTCCTGGCCAGCCAGACCGTCGACCTGGTGATGCTCGACATCCGCCTGCCGGGCAAGGACGGCCTGACCCTGACCCGCGAGCTGCGGGTGCGTTCGGAGGTCGGGATCATCCTGATCACCGGGCGCAACGACGAAATCGACCGAATCGTCGGCCTCGAATGCGGCGCCGATGACTATGTGATCAAACCCCTCAATCCAAGGGAACTGGTGTCCCGGGCGAAAAACCTGATTCGCCGGGTACGTCATGCGCAAATACCACCGCCGGCCGTTGCGCTGGCCAAACCGGTCAAGCAGTTCGCCGATTGGGCGCTGGACACCGACCGCCGTCGCCTGATCGATCCATCGGGCAACGAAACCCTGCTGACCCACGGCGAATACCAGTTGCTCAGCGTGTTTCTGCGCAACAGCGGCCACACCCTCAGCCGCGATCAATTGATGGACCAGATCCGCAACCGCGAATGGGTGCCCAACGACCGCTCCATCGACGTGCTGGTCGGACGCCTGCGTCGCAAGTTGCACGACGATCCGGCCGAACCGCAGTTGATCATCACCATTCACGGCGCCGGTTACCTGTTCACCGCCGGCGTGGCGGCCTGAACCGGATGGCGCGATGGCTTTGCCTGCTGGCGCTGCTGGTGGCCGGCCATGCCGTCGCGGCGGACAAGGTTCGCTATTGCGATTACCCGGTGTACCCGCCGATCTCCTGGAGCGATGGCAAACAGGTGCGTGGCCTGGCGCCGAGCGTGGTGAAAAACCTGTTCGGTCAGTTGGGGTACGAAGTCGAGATGGTCGTGCTGGGCAACTGGAAACGCTGCCTGCTGGACGCCGCCGAAGGTCGGGTCGATGTGGTGCTGGCCTACAGCACCGCGCAACGGGAGCAGAGCTTGCTGTTCTCGACGGTGCCGGTACTGCGTGAAGAAGTGGCGCTGTTCATCAACCGTCAACACCCGGTGAAATTCGAACAGCTGGACGACCTGGCCCATTACCGTGGCGGCCTGTTGTTCGGTGAGAGCTACGGGGTGGAGTTCGATCGCATGGTCGCGCGCAACAACAACATCGAATGGGTGTCCGACAGCCACCAGAACTTCGGCAAGCTGATTCGCGGGCGCATCGACTTCATCACCCAGGAGCGGCGCACCGGCCAGTTGTACGTGGAAAACCTGCCCGGCGGCCAGGACATCGTCGCCTTGCCCAGGGCCTTGAGCGTGGACTATCTGCGGGTCGCCGTGTCGCGGCGCTCGCCCCTGGCCAATCGCATGCCCGAGATCAATGCGCAGTTGCAGCGCATGGTCGATGCCGGCGACATCGAGCGCTGGCTCAACGAAAGCGAAGTGACCTACCGCGACATGATCAACCTGCCGGCGGATGCGCAATGATTCGTGCGCGTCCCGGTGGACTGTTGCGACGCCTGTTGCTGTTCATTCTATTGTTCAGCCTGTGCTTCACCGTGCTGGCCAGCAGCGTGCAACTGTACATCGAGTATCGACGGGAAATGCGCGACATCGATTCGCGCATGGAACTGATCCGCGCCGGCTATCTGGCCAGCCTGGAACGCAGCCTGTGGGACTTGAACCAGGAGCAGTTGAACGTGCAGTTGCGCGGGCTGGTGGACTTCTCCGACGTCGCGCGGGTGCACTTGACCAGCGCCGATTTCGACCTGATACAGGGCAATCCCGAGCCGGTCGGTCCGCTGCGTATCGAGCGCTTTGCCCTGGACTATCAGCCGCCGTCCGGCCCGTTGCGCCACCTGGGCGAACTGGAGGTCAGCACCGACCTGGGGGCGGTGTACCAGCGTCTCTATGCCACCGGCTTGACCAGCCTGTTGTGGATGGCGGTGTTTCTCTGCGGTCTGGCCGTGGCGTTGTCGGGCTTGTTCTATCGCCTGGTGACCCGACACCTGAAAGTCATGGCCGAGTTCGCCCGGCGCATCGCTGCCGGTGAATGGCAGGAACCCCTGCAACTGGACAAGCACCGCGGCAGCGACGAAATCGACACCGTCGCCCATGCCCTGGACGACATGCGCCGGGCGATCCTGCACGACATCGAGCGTCGTGAAAGCGATCGCCTGGCCTTGCAGGACAACCGTGACGAGCTGCTGAAAATGGTCGAGCGCCGCACCGCCAGCCTGATGCGCGCCAAGGATGAAGCGGAAGCGGCCAACCTGGCCAAATCGCGGTTCCTGGCGACCATGAGCCACGAACTGCGCACGCCCCTCAACGGCATCCTCGGCATGGCCGAACTGTTGCGCGGCGCGCGCCTGGATGCCCGGGACGGCAAGCGCCTGGATGCCTTGCACAAGGCCGGCGAAGGCTTGCTGACGATCCTCAATGAAGTGCTGTATTTCGCCAAGCTGGAGGAGGGCGTCAGCCATCCCGAGCCGGTGGATTTCTCACTGCGCCAGTTGCTCGACGAAGTGCTGACGCTGTTGGAACCGCGAGCGTTGAACAACGACACGATCCTCAGTTGCCGGGTCGACCAGCGGATCGCCGAACATCACCACGGCGCCGAGCAGTTCCTGCGCCAGGTGCTGAGCAACCTGCTGGCCAACGCGATCAAGTTCACCGAAGGCGGCGAAGTCAGTGTCCAGGTGGCCCTTCTCAGCGAAACCGGCGAACAGGCGGGGCAGCGGCTGCGGGTCAGTGTCACTGACGACGGCATCGGCATTGCCCCGGCGATGCAGGCGAAGATTTTCGAGCGTTTCACCCAGGCCAGCGAAGAAGTCGCGCAACGTTTTGGTGGCACCGGGTTGGGCTTGGCGATCTGTAAACACCTGGTGGAACAGATGGGCGGCTGCATCGGCGTGGACAGCGAAGAGGGGCGCGGCAGTTGTTTCTGGTTCGAGCTGTCCTTGCAGCCGGCCAGTGGCGTGACTGAGGCCCCGCCGGTTCGGGCGGCGGGGCCGGCACTGGATATCCTGGTGGTCGAAGACGTGGCGCTCAACCGCGAAGTGGCCAAGGGTTTGCTGCAGCGCGACGGCCACCGGGTGTGGCTCGCCGAAGAGGCGGAGCAGGCGCTGCAACACTGCACAACGCAGGTTTTCGATTTGCTGTTGCTGGACGTGCATCTGCCGGGCATCAGCGGTGTCGAGTTATGCCGGCAGATCCGCCACAGCGACGGGCCGAACCGTCATACGCGCATTTTCGCCCTGACCGCCAGCGTGCAACCGGCACTGGTGCGCGGTTATCTGGAGGCCGGCATGGACGGTGTCCTGGCCAAGCCCTTGAAACTGGAAAACCTGCGCCAGGTGCTGGAAGGGCGTACTCACAGCGCCGGGGCGCTGACGAGTGATGAAACGATGGACTGGCCGCTGTTGCAGACCCATCGCACCTTGCTCGGTGAGCAAAAGGTCCAGGGCCTGCTGGCGGTGCTGCACGACTCGATCCTTCAGCACCGCGATGCGCTGCATGAAGCCATGGCCGACGCTGACTGCACAGAGGTCGCGCAACTGGCGCACCGTCTGGCCGGCAGCTGCGATTCCCTGGGTTTTCGGGCCTTGGCCAGCACCTTGAGGACGCTGGAAACCCTGGCGTTGGCCAACGATGAATCGGACATCCAGCGCATGAGCCCGGCGCTGGATGAGCAATTGCAGCACTCGCTCGATACCCTCAAAGGCCTGTTGCAGAGCTGACGTACAAATTTGTTACGACTTTGTACAACTTCGATCTTTACGGTCAACGCGAACTTACATGGCTTTCCAATAATCGACGCAACCGCCGCAGCGCGGTCTTCGAAGCTTATTGGAGATAATAATAATGAATTGCCGTAAAGCTGATCCCTCCCTGCGCCGTGACGTCCTGTCATGCGCTGCGCACCTCTTCGACTGCTGAGGTGCCGACATGAACGAAAACACTGATCGCAGCACTGATCAAAAAGGCATCCAGCTGACCCGTGCCCTGAAGAGCCGGCACATTTTCATGCTGTCGTTGGGCGGCGTCATCGGCACCGGGCTGTTCATGGGCTCCGGCGTGACCATCAACCAGGGCGGCCCGGTGGGGGCGATCCTGGCTTACCTGGTCGCGGGTTTCCTGATGTACCTGGTGATGGTCTGCCTGGGCGAACTGTCGGTGCAGATGCCGGTGTCCGGTTCGTTCCAGACCCACGCCACCAAATACATCGGCCCGGCCACCGGGTTCATGATCGGCTGGGTGTACTGGATGAGCTGGGCCACCACCGTCGGCCTGGAATTCACCGCCGCCGGCATGCTGATGACCCGCTGGTTCCCGGCGGTGCCGATCTGGTACTGGTCGGCGTTGTTCGTGGTGGTGCTGTTCGGCATCAACGCCATGGCCACCCGCGCTTTCGGTGAAGCCGAATACTGGTTCTCGGGGATCAAGGTCGCGGCCATTCTCGGTTTCATCGTGGTCGGCGTGCTGGTGATCTTCGGCGTGATGCCCCTGAGCAGCGGCGCACCGGCACCGATGGCGACCAACCTGATCGGCGATTCACTGTTCCCCAACGGTCTGTCGGCGGTGTTCGCGGTGATGATGACCGTGGTCTACGCGTTCCAGGGTTGCGAGATCATGGGCGTGGCCGCCGGTGAAACCGACCAGCCGGAAAAGAGCATTCCCCGCGCCGTGCGCAACGTGGTGTTCCGCGTGCTGATTTTCTATGTGCTGGCGATTGTCGTGCTGTCGGCCATCGTGCCGTGGCAGCAGGCGGGACTGATGGAAAGCCCGTTCGTGCAGGTGTTCGACATGGTTGGCATTCCCTACGCCGCTGACCTGATGAACTTCGTGATCCTCACCGCGATCCTGTCGGTGGGCAACTCCGGCCTCTATGCCTCGACGCGCATCCTGTGGGCGATGTCGAAAACCGGCATGGCGCCGAAAAGCCTGTCGCCCTTGAGCAAGCGTGGCGTGCCGTTGCGGGCGCTGAGCATCACCCTGTGCTTCGCGCTGGTGTCGCTGATGACCAGCTTCGTCGCCGCCGACACCTTGTTCATGGTGCTGATGGCGGTGAGCGGCATGTCCGGCACCGTGACCTGGATCGTCATCGCCCTGGCGCAGTACAAGTTCCGCAAGGCGTACCTGCGTGACGGCGGCAAACTCAGCGACCTGAAATACCGCGCACCGTGGTTCCCGGTTTTGCCGCTGATGTGCATCACGCTGTGCTGCTCGCTGTTCGTGTTCCTGGCCCTGGATGAAACCCAGCGTCCGTCGTTGTATTGGGGCTTTGGCTTCATTGCGCTGTGCTATGGCGCGTACTTCCTGATTCATCGCAAGCGTCAGGGCGTGCTGGCACCGAGCTTGCCGACTGTTTAATTCCTTCAATCCAACACATTCCCTGTGGGAGCGAGCTTGCTCGCGATGGCGGCATCAGGTTCAACATCACTGTTGACTGATCCACCGCAATCGCGAGCAAGCT
>NZ_JBWKZB010000025.1:0-43334 GCF_059424105.1 Pseudomonas sp. GW456-E7
CTCCTACAGGGTTTACGCCAAACCCATGTAGGAGCTGCCGCAGGCTGCGATCTTTTCAGCCATCAAAAATGAATCAAAGCGACCGCGCAATGATCTCCTTCATGATCTCGTTCGTCCCGGCATAGATCCGCTGCACGCGCGCATCCGCCCATGCCCGCGCGATCGGGTATTCCCACATGAACCCGTAGCCACCGTGCAACTGCACACACTCGTCGAGCACCTTGCACTGCAGGTCGGTGCCCCAGTACTTGGCCATTGCCGCCGTCGGCACGTCGAGCTTGCCTTGCAGGTGCAGCTCCAGGCAGCGGTCGACGAAGACACGGCCGATCTGGATTTCCGTGGCCATCTCCGCCAGTTTGAACCGGGTATTCTGGAAATCCGCGATCGACTTGCCGAACGCCTTGCGCTCGCGGGTGTAGTCCAGCGTCCATTGCAGCGCCGCTTCGGCCGAGGCCAGCCCGCCAACGGCCACCGTGAGGCGCTCCTGAGGCAATTCCTGCATCAGGTAGGCAAAGCCCATCCCGGCCTGGCCCAGCAGGTTTTCCTTGGGCACACGCACGTCCTGGAAGAACAGCTCCGAGGTGTCCTGGGCTTTCATCCCAACTTTTTCCAGGCGCTTGCCCTTGTCGAAGCCCGGCGTATCGGCTTCCACCAGAAACAGACTGGTGCCCTTCGCGCCGGCCTTCGGATCGGTCTTGGCGACAACGATCACCAGATCGGCCAGGTAGCCGTTGGTGATGAAAGTCTTGGAGCCGTTGATCACATACTCATCGCCATCGAGCACGGCCGTGGTTTTCACGCCCTGCAGATCGGAACCGGCGCCCGGTTCGGTCATGGCGATCGCGGTCACCATCTCGCCGGACACCAGTTTCGGCAGGTACTTCTGCTTCAGCGCCTCACTGCCGTAATGCAGGATATACGGCGCCACGATGTCCGAGTGCAGGGAGAAACCGATGCCCGTCAGGCCAAGCCGGCCTACTTCTTCGATTACCACCGCGCTGTAGAGAAAGTCCGCCCCCAGGCCACCGTACTCTTCCGGCAGGTGTGAGCAGAGCATCCCCGCCTCCCCTGCCTTGTTCCACAGCTTGCGGTCGATATAGCCTTGTTTTTCCCATTGCCCATGGAAGGGCACCGCCTCCTTTTCGAGAAACGTCCGCACGCTGTCGCGGAAAAGCTCGTGCTCGGAACTGAACAAGGTTCTGGGGATCATGCGGCACCTTTTCTTTGTTTTTAGAAGGAGTTGACCTTCAGAGACTATGCCTCGCTTCCGATACAGGACACTGGACACATCCGACAAAAAATAAGACGATCCAGCCGTCTGGTGACCACTTCCCCCTATAAAAATAAAGTTGAATTATGTCTAACCAAGCCTCCACGCCCCTGCGGCGCGTCAGCATCCTGGCCATCGACCGGGTTTTCGCTTCCACCCTCATGCAAGCCAAGGATTTCTTCCACCTCGCCAGCCTGCGCTACGGCAAACAGCTGGGCCAGGGCCTGACACCGGCGTTCGAAACCCGCCTGGTCAGCCCCGATGGCAAACCGGTCAACACCTTCAGCGATGTGATGATTCCGGTGGACGGCGGGCTGGAAAACGCCGACATCATCATTCTTCCCGCGTTCTGGGACGATTTTGAAAGCCTCTGCAAACGTTACCCGCAAGTCCTGCCCTGGTTGCGCCAACAGCATGCGCGCGGCGCCGTGCTGTGCGGCGAGGCCACCGGTGTGTTCTGGCTGGCCGAAGCCGGGCTGCTCAACGGCAAGGAAGCGACCACCTACTGGCGCTTCTTCAATGCCTTCGCCGAACGCTTCCCACAGGTCCAGCTCAATCAGGACAAACACCTGACCGACGCCGACAACCTGTACTGCGCCGGCGGCACCACCTCGGCGTGCGACCTGTACATTTACCTGATCGAGCGTTTCTGTGGCGCCAATGTGTCCCAGGCCGTAGCGCGGGACATTCTGTATGAGGTGCAGCGCAGCTACTCGCCGGGACGCATCGGTTTTGGCGGCCAGAAGCTGCACCAGGACGTGATCATCCTGCAGATCCAGCACTGGCTCGAAGAACACTTCGCCGACAAGTTCCGCTTCGAAGACGTCGCCCGCGAACACGGCATGAGCATCCGCAACTTCATGCGCCGCTTCCAGACCGCCACCGGTGACAAGCCACTGCATTATCTGCAGCGCCTGCGCATCGAAACCGCCAAGGGTTTGTTGTCCGGCAGCCGCAAGAGCATCAAGACCATCAGCTATGAGGTGGGCTATGACGATGCGAGCTTCTTTGCACGGCTGTTCCGCCAGCACACGGAGCTGTCGCCGAACCAGTATCGGCAGCAGTTTCAGCAGGCTGCATAAAATCCCGCAAACTTGCTCTGGCTGCATTTCCACGTTCACGTGCGAATGCAGCCAGAGACGCTCTGCGTTCCGCTTTGACATGCGATAAAAAAGGTCATGGCGTGCATTCCCACGCTGGGCGCGGAAACGCCAGTGACCTCCATACAGCGTCTTTTCTTACGATAAAAAACGAATATAGAGCATCAACGCATCTCGTCCGACTAATGTACGCAGGCCATCCAGAGCTTCAACATCTTCCCCTTCAAACACCATCAGGGAAGATCAAAGGTGACTATCGGATCAAGCTACAACTACCCTTCATACATCGCCAAAGAGGCCGCCCGAACAAAGCGTTCGGCTAAAAACAAATGGGCAGCTCGCTTTCCCAATCCGCCGGATTTGTGCTTTGACTATCGTGCACTGGTAGAACAGGAAAACGGCATCGCCAGGGCAACTGACCCGCAACATAAAATCTGCATCATCGGCGCCGGCGTCACAGGCCTGACCGCCGCCAGAGAACTCTATCGCTGCGGTTTTACCCATATCACTCTCATCGAACAATCCAGACGCATCGGCGGCAGGCATCTGACCGTTCCCGGTAGCCGAAACTCAGCAACAAGTCATACACCGTTTGAAATGGGTGCCATGCGCATGCCCTTCTTCAACCGGGCGGATGAGTCGCCGACAGAAGGTCGGTCGCTGATGGCTTACTACGCCAATCAATTTGAATTGGCGTTTTCAGACTTCGCCAACCCCGGTAGCCAATGGGTTAGCTCGACAGGCATCTATCTCCGGGAGGGCAGCATGGGCGGCGGATCGGCGCCGCAAATGTTGATATGGAAAAACGAAGACGGCGAAACACCGCCTCCCGGCGATGAATTGCAAAAGGTTTATTCCAAGTGGAAAACCTTTGCCGATCGCATGACCCGCCACGTTGCGGAGCTTTATGCGAGCCAGGAATGGGAGAACACATGGGCTTCTATCGTCGAAAAATACGAGAGTATCTCGTTCCGTGACCTGGTCAGCATGCCAGCACTGGAAGCTTGGGATGGCCGCTCACCCGGAGATTTCGGCGGAATGGGAATGACTGCGCAAGAGTCCGCAATTTTTTACGCGATAGGTATCGGTGACGGTAGCTGGGGAGCTTTTTACGACGTGTGCTGCCTCTACCCCCTGCGTACCGCGATTTTCGGTTTCAGCAGCCAATTGCAACTAATCCATGGTCGAGTGGACTCAAACGGCGATCCACTGGATTCGCCCTACCTGAATAGCAAAGCCGTTTTTGACTCAATGGGGCAGAGTTTCGACAAGCCCCGCTACATCGGCCTCGCCGCGTTGGACGAATGCCTGCTGTTTGTGAAAACCGACGAAACCGGAAGGTCCATCTACGAACATAGCCTCGAAAGAAGCAATGGGCTTCTCACCGACTCATCCGTCACAAAACTGGAAAAGCTGACCAATCAAAAAATACGCGTCTATTACAACTGGAAACACAGTCAACCCGAGCACATCCAGGAGCAATTTGATGACTATGACTCGGTCATCATGACACTACCCTCCTGGCTGATTGAAACTCGAATCAAGCTCGAAAACTTCACCCGGGAGATGCTGCCTTTCGAGACGATTAACGCTTACAAAACCGCACACTGGGAAACTAGCTGCAAAGTGTTTGCACCGCTGAAGAAATCATTTCTCTCGAAAAACAAAAACATCCCGCAAGCCATCGTAACCGACAGTTTTATCCACGATGTCTATACCTACCGCTACAACGACAACTACAGCTATGACTGCATCCTGCTGAGTTATACCTGGGAAGATGATGCAACCAAGCTTGCCTCATTCAGCGATAAGGAATTGGTATCAAAATGCGCCGAAGAGCTGGATCGCATACTCATGAACTCTACCAATATCCAAGAGAGAATTTCTCCCTACATCGGCATTGATCAAGCGGTGGTTCAGCGTTGGATCACCGATAAAAATGCTCTGGGCTGTGCCAAGCTTTACCGACCGGGCACCTACTACGATGCCGTCGGCCTGATGAAGTACAACCGGGACCTCGCCCATGTATCAGGCTTGTATTTGTCTGGTGAATCATTTTCTGTCGATGCCGGTTGGACGGAGCCATGTTTTCGCGGTGCTGTCGATGCAGTGATTCATATCTGCAACAAAACCGCCGCGACCTTCAATGGCGGATTTTCCTTGAGCGACTACCCGCACTACCAACTCAAAACCTGATCACATCCCCGCTCCAGAGCCATGCACGCAATACATGGCTCTACCTCTCGTGCCTGCCACCCACTGCCATCAAACATCACGCTGATCCATTTTCGGACAAGGACTACGACCTAAACGGAAGTAGCTGACTTACACCCCATTCCTGATTCCCCTCTTATACACACGCCATTTAACAGCTTGAAAAACAATAAAAAGAGGAACGACGGAATGTCTGAGCCAACAAGCCCTGCTCGTGTAGCAGTCGTGCAATTCGATCCACAAGTCGGCATCGAGAAATGTGCAGGTAATCTGCGTCGCAGCCTGGAATTGGCGCTTGAAGCGGTAAACGGCGGGGCGAATCTCATCGTTCTGCCCGAGCTTTCCAATACCGGCTATTTCTTCAGCAATCGACAGGATGCCTTCGCCCATGCCGAAGCGGTTCCCGACGGACCAAGCGTGCAGTGCTGGATCGACTTCGCCCGCGAACACAACGTTTACCTCGTGGCCGGTCTGGCCGAACGCGACGGCATGCGACTCTTCAACACCGGTGTTCTGGTGGGACCAGACGGTTTTATCGGCAAGTACCGCAAAGCCCATTTGTGGAATCTGGAGAAGCTCTGGTTCACCCCCGGCGACCTGGGTTTCCCGGTTTTCGACACACCGATCGGCCGCATCGGGCTGTTGATTTGCTGGGACATCTGGTTCCCGGAAGTGCCACGGATCCTCGCCCAGCAAGGCGCGGATATCATTTGCAGCCTGAACAACTGGGTCTGGACACCGCCGCCGCTATTCGACGATGCCGGTAAGTGCATGGCGTCTTATCTGACAATGACCGCCGCTCACGTCAACAATGTGTTTATCGCTGCTGCCAGCCGGATCGGCGAGGAGCGCGGCGCGCGCTATCTGGGTTGCTCGTTGATTGCCGGAACCAACGGCTGGCCGATTGGCACCGTGGCTTCGGCAGACAGGCAGGAAATCCTGTTTGCCGATGTCGACCTGACCAGCTCCCGTAGTGCGCCCATCTGGAACAACCTGAACGATCTGCATCGCGATCGCCGATCCGATCTTTACGATCAGATGCTCGGCTACACCCAACACCCTTGCCTCCCACGTTGATCAGGAGGCCTATCGCATGGAAGTTACAACCGACAAAAACCAACCATCGCGCAAATCACCAATTGATACAGCCGTCGTCCTGCTAATAATCGGCGCGACACTGCTGATCGTCTGGCTTTCTTTCAGCAACCGTACTTTCTGGGGAGCGCATTGGCCCGGCTACGGCGACATGGTATCGCTGCTACCCGAACCGAGTGCCTGGTTGCGCTGGGTGTTAGGTGACATCAGCGAGGTGGCTTTCTACAAGCACGAGTTCGCCTCGATCGGGCTGCTGGCGGGCGCTTATCTGGCTTACTGGGCGAATCGAACGGGGAAATCCTGGCAAGGATTTGCCATCTCCTATGGAACGGGGCTTTGGCCCTGGCTGGTCACCAGCTCGTTGCTCGGGCTGCTGCTGAGCAATCTGCTATGGGGCTGGACGGTGACAGCCACAACCTGGCAACCCACATTCGTAGCATTCGTCTCGCTGCCAGCAGCGATGGTGTTGATGTTTGGCGGAGGCTGGAAGGTCACGATCAACGGCGCACTCATGGGCGCCGTACTCGTTACACCGATGTGCCTGCTGATCGTCAATTACGTGTGCCAACCGCTGGCACTGCCTGCGGTAATTGGCAATGTACTGGGCATGGCGATTGCCAGCGTCCTGGCGTTTCTGTTCTGCCGCTATTGGCCGAACCTGGTGAAATCCAGGTCTTCGGAAGCGCCCCCCGCCTTGATCGCCACCGCCAAGGCGCCCGACTATGGCGTCATCTGGAGCCTGCGCCGGATTCTGGCGGACTTTTCCGAAGCACCATTCTTCGGCAATGAGCTGGCCAGCCTTGGCCTGATACTGGGTGCATTGCTGGCGTACAGCTTGAACCCTTCAAGCCCCGCGTACGGATCGGGCCTGTTACTGCACATCATTGGTGCGCAGGCATTGGCCTCGGCCATCGGCGTGCTGATCTGGCGTCGACAATGGATGTTGCGCGGCTGGTATCCCACTTACATCCCGTTGGTTTCAGTGGTGCCCGCGGCGATTCTGGCCTATGGCGGCAGCTGGCAGATTATCGTCTCAAGTGCACTGCTGGGGGCATTGCTCGCACCACCGCTGGCTTGTGTGATTGCCAAAAAATTACCGGCCGACATGCACGCCTACATCGCCAATGTACTGTCGATGGCCATCAGCACACTGCTGATCGTGCCGCTGATCGGCTCTCTGATCGCTGATTAATGTCCCAGCCATTCGGCTATATCGCGGCCTCAAAAGCGAATACAGCCACTTTTCATTACAAACAAGCGAGGTATCCCATGGACCTGCCCAAACTGTCCATCGCGGCACTTGGCGGCACGGTAAGCATGCAAGCGAGCAATGCCGGTGAAGGCGTCATCCCGACCGTCAGCGGCGAAGCCCTGCTGACCTCCATACCGGAACTGACGACGCTGGCCGGAGTCACCGTTGAGACCCTCGGCCTGCTGCCCAGTGCATCCCTGGATTTCGAGTTTTTGCTGGACGTATTGTCCTGGGCTGAGTTTCAGGTCAAAAAGGGCGCTACTGGGGTCGTGATAACCCAAGGCACCGACACCCTCGAAGAGGCCGCAGTGTTTTTGGATTACCTGTGGCCCTACGACACCCCCTTGGTGCTGACCGGCGCCATGCGTTCCGCAGCGCAGCCAGGTGCCGATGGACCGGCCAATCTGCTGGATGCATGTCGCGTTGCCCTGGCGCAGATCAGCCGGCAGCGCGGCGTCCAGGTCGTGATGAACGGACAGATTCATCAAGCGTGCAGCGTTCGCAAAACCGATTCGCTGGCATTGCAGGCGTTTTCCTCTCCGGTTGTGGGGCCCGCAGGCCTGCTGCTGGAAGACCGTGTTCGCTACCTGCGCCCGCCGGGGCCACGCACGGTGTTGCCTTTGCCGCAACAGACCACACAGAAAGTTGCGCTGCTTGAAGCCTCACTTTCGGCCGACACCCTGCTACTGGAGAATATTTTCGCACTCGGTTACGACGGGCTGGTGATCAGCGGTTTTGGCGCCGGCCACATCTCGCAGCGCTGGGCGACAAGGATTGAGCATATTGCCGAACGAATCCCCGTGATCATTGCGACCCGAACCGGTTCCGGCTCCACCGCACGTGCCTCTTACGGTTTTGACGGCGGGGAGATGGACCTGATCCGCAAGGGTGCATCGATGGCGGGTTTTCTATGTCCGCGAAAGGCCCGGATTCTGCTTTGGCTGCTACTCGGTTGCCAACGGCAGCACGAGCTTGAGCGGTATCTCAACGAAGGCATTTGACTTCAAAACAATGTACAAACCTGTGGGAGGGCGATTTTCGCTGACAAAAAAGGCCTGCATTTGCAGGCCTCTTTCATTTTCCGAATCGCTCGACCGATTTAAACGCTTACGGCTTGTGCGCCCGGGCCAGGAATTCGTGGGATTGCATTTCCAGCAGACGGCTCAGGGTACGCTGGAACTCGAAGTTCAAGCGCCCGCCGGTGTACAGATCCTTGAGTTCGACTTCGGCAGAAATGATCAGCTTCACGTTACGGTCGTAGAACTCGTCGACCATGTTGATGAAGCGCCGGGCGATGTCGTCGGTGGTGACGCTCATCTGCTCGACATCGCTGAGCAGCACGGCGTGGAAGATCTTGCCCAGTTCGATGTAGTCGTTCTGGCTGCGCGGGCCGTCGCACAGTTCACGGAAGTTGAACCAGGCCACGTCATCGCAGGTGCGCAGGGCACGAATTTCACGGTTTTCGATCATCAGCACGTCATTTTCGACCGCTGCCGTGCATTCCGGCGTCAGCGCACGGAAGCTCTTGCGCAGGCTTTCGTTGGCGGCTTCGTCGAGCGGATAGTGGAACAGCTCGGCTTGTTCGAGGTGACGCAGACGATAGTCGACGCCGCTGTCGACGTTGACGATCTCGGTATTCTGCTTGATCAGCGCAATGGCCGGCAGGAAGCGTGCGCGTTGCAGGCCGTCCTTGTACAGGCCGTCCGGCACGATGTTCGACGTCGCGACCAGGGTCACGCCGTTCTTGAACAGTTCTTCCATCAAGGTGCCAAGGATCATGGCGTCGGTGATGTCGGAAACGAAGAACTCATCGAAGCAGATGACCCGGGCTTCGGTGGCGAAACGCTTGGCGATGATGGTCAGCGGGTTTTTCTCGCCGCCCAGGGTTTTCATCTCTTCGTGCACGCGCTTCATGAAGCGGTGGAAGTGGGTACGGGACTTTTCCTTGAACGGTAGCGCTTCGAAGAAGGTGTCCACCAGGTAAGTCTTGCCGCGACCTACGCCGCCCCAGAAATACAGACCCTTGACCGGGGTCTGATCCTTCTTGCCAAACAACTTGCCCAGCAGGCCCGGCTTGTTTTGCTCAGCCGCGACCAGATCGTCGTACAGGCGCTGCAAATGACGCACGGCAGTTTCCTGCGCGGCATCATGGAAGAATTCCGGGCGTTTCAGATCAGCTTGATATCGTTCTAGGGGCGTCATAATTCGTTAGCAAGGCAACAAAAACGGGCCGACACTGTAGCGACGGCCCCGAGGAATGGCAATCGGCCCTTGGTCGGGCCGGACCGTTGTTTATTCCTGAACCGGCGTCAGGGCGATGCGCAAAGCCTCGACGGCAGCATCACGCGCAGCACTGTCGACAAAGGCCGGGCTGTCGGCAACGCACTCGCCCTCAAGCCAGACGCTGAAATTCAGCTCTTCACTGCGTACGTCCAGTGGCTGACCCGATTGCAGTTGCTTGGTCACCTGACCGGCGGTCTTGCCGTCGACGAAGTTGCGCGACAGCAGCAGTTGCTCTCCATCGGCCGCCAGCAGACGGAAACGGAAGCTGCCGTCGTCTTCGCGGAAGCTGACAAAACGTGCGGCTTTCGCGGCCTTCTTCTTGGTGGTCGCCGCCACCTGGGTCTGAGCAACGAAGGAGCGCAGGCCCACCGCTTCACGCAGTTCATTGAGGAAGGGTGTCGCTACCGCACGGGCCTTTTTCGCACCGTGTTGCAGGATGTCTTCCAGATCCGCCGGACGCTCGATCAACTGGTTGTAGCGCTCGCGGGATTCACCCAATTCGTTGTCGAGCAGCTGGAACAGGCGATTCTTCGCCTCGCCCCAACCCAGGCCCTGCAACAATTCGCTGCGGAACTCGTCGGCCTGCGCCGGGGTGGCGAACGCCTGGAACAAGGTGAACAGGTGCGAATTGTCCGGGTCCTTGGCTTCGCCCGGTGCGCGGGAGTCGGTGACGATCCGCGAAATCGCGTCCTTCATTTCCTTGGCGCTTGAGAACAGCGGAATGGTGTTGTCGTAGCTCTTCGACATCTTGCGGCCATCCAGGCCCGGCAACGTGGCGACGCTCTCTTCGATCAACGCCTCGGGCATGGTGAAGAACTCTTTGCCCTGGCCAAACAGGTGGTTGAAGCGCTGGCCGATGTCCCGCGCCATTTCCACGTGCTGGATCTGGTCGCGACCGACCGGCACCTTGTGCGCGTTGAACATCAGGATGTCCGCCGCCATCAGCACCGGGTAGCTGTACAGGCCCATGGTGATGCCAGCGTCCGGGTCTTCGCCGGTCTCGACGTTCTTGTCCACGGAAGCCTTGTAGGCGTGAGCGCGATTGAGCAGGCCCTTGGCGGCGACGCAGGTCAGCAGCCAGGTCAGCTCGGGGATTTCCGGGATGTCGGACTGGCGGTAGAAGGTCACGCGATCGACATCCAGGCCACCGGCCAGCCAGGTCGCGGCGATTTCCAGACGCGAGCGCTGGATGCGCAGCGGGTCATCGCACTTGATCAGGGCGTGATAGTCGGCCAGGAAGTAGAACGAATCGGCATTGCTGTCACGGCTGGCGACGATCGCCGGGCGGATGGCGCCAGCGTAGTTGCCCAGGTGCGGCGTGCCGGTGGTGGTGATGCCGGTGAGGATACGGGTACGGGTCGTCATGGGTAATCGCTTGTCAGACTGCAATCAATTCGAGAGACGCGGCAGGATCAGATCCTTGAGATCGGTCAGCTTGCCATGAAAAAAGTGTCCGCATTCTGCCACTTTCAGCAGCTCATGGGGACGTTCGAGCTTCTCGGACCATTGGTAAACGACTTGTGGATCGATCACTTCGTCGGTTTCCGGCTGGATCAAGGTCAACTCGCCGCGCTGCGGCAACGGATCCTGGTCCCCCAGGCGCATGACCGCCGGCGCGACCATGAACAGGTGCTTGAGCTGCTCGCCCTTGGCCTCAAGACGTCCGCCGAGACTTGCTGCAACAAATCCACCGAAGGAGAAACCGAACAGGGTCAGTGGCAACTCCGGGTGTTTGCTGCGAAACCATTCGGCGACAGCCTGGGCATCATCAACTTCACCGGTGCCCATGTCGTGGGAGCCCTGGCTGGCACCGACGCCACGATAGTTGAAGCGCAGGGTGACCAGCCCGGCGTCACGCGCAGTGCGCTGCAGGGTCGAAACCACTTTGTTGAGCATGGTGCCGCCCTGTACCGGGTTCGGATGGCAGATCAGCGCCAGGCCGCGAGGCTGCTCGTTGTCCAGGTAAAGGGCTTCCAGTTGACCCACCGGGCCATCAATCACTACAGGGGTTTCGCGCATAAGCAAGGAAGGAACTCCGTGACCTCGAATCGGGTCGACTCGTCTAGCAAATTGTCTGTGGCTGTCTATTGCGAGTGAATCGCGGTATACAGCGCAGGTTCGAGCCGTTAACGTAAAGCAAAGCCGTTTATAGAGGAAGGACTCGTGGAACACTCGCTCTTAGTTTGGTTGCTACCGACTCTTGCCCTGGTTGTGGGTGTCGCCATTGGGTTCCTGATCGCTCGCCTTGCGCCGAATGCCGCGCCTAGCAGCACGCAACGTCAGCTGGACGATATTCAGGAACGTTTCGACAGTTATCAGAACGAAGTGGTGACCCACTTCAACAGCACTGCGACATTGGTCAAGAAACTGACTGCGAGCTATCAGGAAGTGCAGGACCATCTCGCCGAGGGCGCCAACCGCCTGGCCCTGGACGAACAGACTCGCCAACGCCTGCTGGCCTCCCTGCACGCCGATGCAGCGCAGGCACCCCGTGAACGCCTGACGCCACCGCGCGATCAGGAGCCGCCGCGCGACTACGCACCGAAAGCCCCGAACGCGCCCGGCATGCTCGATGAGCATTACGGCCTGAAGAAGTAATCAGGCTGCAGGTGTGAAAAAGCCCCCGGACGAGTGATTGTCCGGGGGCTTTTTCGTTTCTGGATTCTTCATTGATGTGGATATGGATGGTTTCTTGTAGGAGCTGTCGAGTGCAACGAGGCTGCGATCTTTTGATTTTCAGAAGCAAGATCAAAAGATCGCAGCCTCCGGCAGCTCCTACAGATAAGAGATAAGCGCGCACAAAAAAACCGCCCGATCTGATGAGGATCGGGCGGTTTATTTACGCCTGGGGTTCAATCAGGCGATCAAGGGTACTGCTGAACCTGACCTTGCTGCTGACCACCATACTGCTGGCCCGGAATCGCCTTGAGGTTAACCTCTACACGACGGTTCTGCGCCCGGCCATTGGCGTCGCCGTTGCTGGCAACCGGGCTATCCGGCCCCGCGCCACGAGCGCTCAGGTTGGCACCGCTGACCCCTTGCGAGGTCAGGTAGGTGGCCACGCTTTGTGCACGACGCTGGGACAGGTCCATGTTGTGCTGGCGGCTGCCGGTGCTGTCGGTGTAGCCCACGATTTCGATCTGGTTCTGGTTGAACTCTTTCAGCGAGCCCGCCAGGTTGTTCAGCGGCTGATAGAAACTTGGGGCAATGTTGGCCGAATCGGTAGCGAACGTGATGTTGCCCGGCATGATCAGCTTGATCTGGTCGCCCTGGCGCTGAACTTCAACACCGGTATTGGCCATGCTGGCGCGCAGTTTTTTCTCTTGCTGGTCGGCGTAGTAGCCGTAACCGGCCGCCGAAGCACCGACCACTGCCGCACCGATCAGCGCGCCCTTGCCACGGTTATCGTGGTTGATCGCAGCACCGGCCAGCGCACCGGCCAGAGCGCCGAGACCACCGTACTTCGCGGTCTTGCTCATGCCTTCGGAGCCGCTGTCCGCCTGCCCCTGAGCCTGGCCTTGACCGCCGTAAGGGTTGGGCGAGGCACAACCGGACAAAACGGCCACAGCCGTAGCGACAATAATCAAACGACGCGTGGTGAACATGTATAGCTCCTACTTTTTTGCATTCTGTGGTGCAACGGACCAAGGCACAGCCTTTGCGGGTGTTGGATCACTTCCGGGAACAAAAATTCCGCTCGTTACAAATCAGGCCCGTACAAAGGGGTTTTCGCGCATTTCATCGCCCAGACGGGTGTCCGGACCATGCCCGGCCACCACCGTCGCCTCTTCGTCGAGGGTGTACAAACGCTGCTTGATCGAACGCACGATGGTCGCCTGGTCGCCGCCCCACAAATCCGTGCGCCCTACCCCACGCTTGAACAACGTGTCACCGGCAATCAGCAGCTTGGCATCGGCAAACCAGAAACTCATCGACCCCGGTGTGTGCCCAGGCGTGTGAAGCGCCACGCCACAACCGCAGGCCAGCTCTTCATCATCGGCCAGCCAGCGGTCCGGGGACGGCACCGGGGTGTAGGGCACACCGAACATCTGGCACTGCATTTCCAGGTTGTCCCAGAGAAACTGGTCTTCCTTGTGCAGATGCAGGGTTGCGCCGGTTTTCTCCTTGAGTTGACCGGAAGCCAGGAAATGATCGAGGTGCGCGTGGGTGTGAATGATGCTGACCACTTTCAGCCCCAGGGCATCGAGACGCGCCAGGATCAGCTCATGATTGCCACCCGGATCGACAACGATGGCCTTTTTCGTCACCGGATCGCCGATGATCGTGCAGTTGCACTGCAAAGGGCCGACGGGGAAGGTTTCGCGGATGAGGGTGGGATGCTGGGACATCGGGGGCCTGCTCGATAAACGGGGGACGGGCGATTTTCGCACAATTGAGTATCCAGCCAATGGCCGCGATGTGTAACGTGAAAAATCCTTAACCCAGCACCCCCAATTCCTTCGCCCGCGCCACGGCCTGGGTACGCCGCTCGACCCCGAGTTTGCTGTTGATGTGGCTGGCGTGGGTCTTGACCGTGTGTAAGGAAATAAACAGCTGATCGCTGATTTCCTGGTTCGAACAGCCCTGGGCGATCAATCGCAGAACCGCCAATTCCCGCGTGCTGAGTTGCTCCGCAGTCGCGCAGGATTCCGGTCCTGGGCGGGCAGTCAATGCCGGAAGTTTTTCACTAAGGCTCAGGGAAACAGGGGTTGGCGAACACTGTTGAAGCTGCCCACGCAGCCAGTCCGGGTGCTCGGCCAGCAAGCCCTCGAAGGGTTGCAGCACGCCTCCGCCAGCGGCGTCCAGCGCCTGGACCAGTGCCTTGCGTGCTTCCGGCTCCCGTCCGCTGCCCAGCAACAACGCCACTTTCTGGGTCAGTGCCATGGCACTGAGCATCTGCCGACCGCTTTGCTGGCCATGTTCGAGCAGCGCATTCAAACGCCCTTCGGCCAGCATCGGCTGGCCCTGGATGACGTCCAGCAAAGCTTGCTGCAATTCGATATGCAGCGGCAATTGCGGATGGAACTCCGGCGGTGCCGCCGCGTTTTCGCCGTTGTAAGTCTGCCCCAGGCGCGCCAGCCAGGCTTCGGCCAGATCGGTACGCCCCTGGGCCAGCCAGAGCTCACATTTGACCAGGGTGATCATGGCCAGATAGTAGATCGGCGGCACGTCCCAGATGTGCATGAGCCGCTCGGCTTCGGCCAGTTCGGCAAAGGCTTTGGCGAACTCTCCGCTGCTGCCTTCCAGCCTGGCAATCACGCAGTGGCCGATAAGCACGCTGATGTCACGACAGGCGCGCGCCTCGCTCAGGCCGGCCTGCAAGCGCACCCGCGCCAATTGCGGCTGCATGCGCAGGGCCAGCAAAAAGCCTTCGTACAAGGTCAGCCGGGCACGAACCGCATACAGCCGCTGTGCAGACAAACTCTGCAGGCGTTGCAGGCCCTGACGGACCTCTTCCAGTGCCCGACAGATTTCCCCGCGCGCTTGCAGCACCCGTGCGCGGTCGTAGTGCGCCAGCGCTTCGAACAACGGGTTGCCGACACGTTGCGCCAGTTCCAGCGATTCGCGGTTCAGCCCCCGCGCCCGCCATAAATCACCATCGGCAATGGCCAGGTTGGACAAGGTCGAGAGACACATCAGGCGCTGGCCGTAACGCTTGGCCGGAAGACTTTCCAATGCCTCGCGGCAGTACTGCAGCGTCAGTTCGCGATTGCCGCGCCCACGGGCAATGATGCCACTCAACGCCAGCCATTGAGCCAGCATGGACTTCTGGGCGGTGGCCGACGGCGCGGGCAGGAAGCGGCTCAAATGGCTGGCCAGCTCTTCGGCAGCATCCAGCTGGCAAGCCAAGCCCAGCGCCCAGCTATACAGCACAATCAGGCGCGGCGTGCTGATCAGCAAGCTGTCGGGCAAGTCCATTTTCCAGCGCAGCAACATGCCGACATTCTGCTCGGCCAGCAGCTGCTCTTCGGAGAGGTTCTGCACCAGGTTCGCCGCCACGTCCAGGTGACCGGCACGCAAAGCTTGCTCCACCGCCTCATCGAGCAGTCCCTGGGCATTGAACCAGCGGCAGGCACGCAGGTGCAGGCTCGCGGCCGGCACCATCGACTGGGACGTCGGCCGCGTGCGCAACAGATCGGAAAACAGATGGTGATAACGATACCAATGACCATGTTCGTCCAGTGGCACCAGGAACACTTGATGGGCCAGCAGGAAGCGCAGGATCTCTCCGCTGTCATGGGCATCGCGAACGGCATCGCACAGTTCGCTGCAGAAACGCTCCTGGGGCGCCGTGTCATAAAGGAACGACTGGACCTCGGCGGGCAGGCAATCGATGACTTCTTCGAGCAGATAATCGCGGATCAGCCCTTCCCCGCCATGCAACGATTGCGGCAGCGCACCATCGGTGCCCGCCTCCGAAGCCGCCAGCAGCCAGAAGCGTAACCCTGCAACCCAGCCCTCGCTGCGCTGGATCAGGTTTTCCAGTGCCTCACCGCGCAAGGAGCTGCTGTGCCGGTCGAGCAGGCTCAAGGCCTCGTCGTGGGTCAGGCGCAGATCCTGTTCATGCAGCTCAAGCAGCTGCCGCGATAGCCGCAGCCGCGCCAGGTGCCAGTCGGGACGTTGGCGGCTGGTGACCATCACCAGCAAACCATCGGGAAGATGATTGAGGAAAAACTGCAGGCAACGGTCCAGCACCGGCCCCTGAGCCAGGTGGTAATCATCCAGCACCAGCAGCAAGGGCGTCGCCGTGGACAGGTGTACGGCCAGTTCGTCGAGCAAGCCGTCGAGCCATTCTTCGAATGCGAACGGCTGATGGCGCTGGCGCATTTTCAACAGCCCGAGGGATTGCCTGCCCAGCTGCGGGAAATAGTCCTGAAGGCCTTCCAACAACCGCTCGAGAAAGCGTCCCGGGTCACTGTCTCGCGGGCTCAACCCCAGCCAGAGACTTTGCCAGTGCGCCGGCAATCCCTGACAAAACTCCACCGCCAGCGAACTCTTGCCGAACCCTGCCGGGGCACTGACCAGCAATAACCTCCCTGCAAGCCCGGCACTCAGACGCTCGCACAAACGTGGACGCAGCACATGGCCGTCGGGCAACGGCGGACGGAAAAACCGCCCGTCGAATGTCGCGACGGCAACCTGTGCAGAACCTGGGGGTGTAGACAAATCAGTCATAGCCGGCTCTTGTTTGAATTGCGGGTGGCGGCGTTGCAGATGTCCGCAGACTAGCCGTAAACGGATAGGGAATGAAGGTAATTGCTACAAATGGCTACAAAAAGTCTACAAGCAAAAAAAAACGCCCCGAACCAGTCGGGGCGTTTCCAGAGGGTGCGGCCTCGTTTCGGCGCTCGTTAGCGAATACCGTCCTGACGCAATGCCGCCGGGGTGAAGTCGCTGGTAGTGGCAGTGAAGCCGAAGTCATACGACGACTTCTCTTCGTTCTTCATACCCAGCGCCAGGTAACGGCCAGATTGCAGGTCGTACAATGCTTCCAGGGCGTACCACGGCACTTGCTTGTCGTAGTAATCCTCGGCATGTGCCTCGGCGACGCGCCACAGTTGACCACGACCGTCGTAGTGATCGACCACCGCCGCTTGCCAGGTATCTTCGTCGATGTAGATGTCACGCTTGGCGTAGATGTGGCGCTGACCTTCCTTCAAGGTGGCAACCACATGCCATACCCGGCGCAGCTCGTAACGAGCCAGGTCCTGGTTGATGTGACCGGCCTTGATGATATCGGAGTACTTGAGCTTCGGATCGTCGAGCTTGTAGCTGTCGGAGGCGATGTACATCTCTTTCTTGCCTTCGAGTTTCCAGTCGTAGCGATCCGGTGCACCGTTGAACATGTCCAGGTTATCGGAAGTACGCAGGCCGTCGGCTGCGGTACCCGGGCCGTCATAGGACACTTGTGGTGCACGACGCACTCGACGTTGGCCGGCGTTGTAGACCCACGCCGAACGTGGTTCCTTCACCTGGTCGAGGGTTTCGTGCACCAGCAGCACACCACCGGCCAGACGTGCCGGGGCGAGCACTTTCTGCTTGTAGTAGAACAGGATGTTGCCCGGGTTCGCCGGATCGTAGTCCTTCATCTTGTCACGGAACACGAACTGGTCCTGGAAGTACACCAGGCTGAACGAGCCGTTCGGCTGTGGCGTGGCCTGGGCCACCAGACGGGTCACGCTACCACCCCGATAGCGGGTGATGTGGTTCCAGATGACTTCAACGCCGCTTTTTGGAATCGGGAACGGAATGGCGGTTTCAAAGTTTTCCAGGCCGTTGCCGCCGGACACCAGCTTGGTGTTGGTGGCGTTTTTCTTGATGGCGGCGAACACCTCATCCGGCACGGTAGAACCGCGATGAGACGGGTATACCGGCATCTTGTAGGTTTCCGGGTAGCGCTTGAACATCGCGTACTGACCCGGTGCGAGCTTGTCCTTGTACTGGTCGACGTTCTGCGCCGTGATGGTGAACAGCGGTTTTTCGCTGGCGTACGGATTGGACAGGAAACCTTTGCTGTCGACCGTACCGGCGTTCTTCGCCAGCGGCTTCCAGGCCGGGATCGAACCGTCGGCGTTACCCGCCATTTCGGCGCCCATTGGGGTCAGGCTCTTGCCCAGTTTGTCGGCCTCGGCCTGGGGAACCGCTGCGATGACGCTGGTCGCCAGCAGCGAAAGACCCAGAACACCGGCGTGGAACAGACTCTTTGTTATTTTCATATGTTTGTTCGTCCTGAAAATTCAGTGCTTAGAAGTTCACGCCGACGCTGAGCGCAACGAAGTCGCGGTCATCCACGGTGGTGTACTTGCCGTCGAAGAAGTTGGTGTAGGCCAGGCTCGCGGTGTAGGTGTTCTGGTACTCGGCATCGACACCGAGGCTCACCGCCTTGCGGCCTTCCTCGAAGTTGCCGCCAGGGCCAGGGGAGTAACCTTCCACGTCATGGGACCAGGCAACGTTCGGCTTGAGGTTCACACCGGCAAACACGTCGTTGTATTCCCAGATGGCACGACCGCGGTAGCCCCACGAAGTCGCGGTGGTGAAGCCTTCGTCGTTGCAGTTGCGGCTGCGGTTGTTGGTCGGCGTACCCGGGCCGGCACCGTTGATGGTGCTGGTGTTGAGCGCCACGCAGGTATCGAGCGCGCCAGAAGGCGGCAACTCACCCGGGCCGTAGACCGGATCGCGGCCATAACGAACATCGGAAGTGCTTTCCAGGCCGCCGACGTGGGTCACGCCCACTTCGCCCACCAGGGTCAGGCGGCTGGCGCCCATGACCTGGTCGAAGAAGTGCGTCAGGGTGGTCTGGAACTGGGTGATTTCCTTACGACGATACCCGTGCAGGTCCTGACCCGGCACGCCGGTCAGCAGCGATGCATTGGTCAACGGGTTGTTCGGGTTGTTATTGCCTATAGGACGGACACCGGAGAACAGGATGTCGGTGGAGTTGAGCTGCACCGGAGCGTTCGGACGGTAGCTGATCTCACCGCTCCACGCCGTACCGGTAGGCAGGGTGGTGGAGAAGCTCAAGCCATACAGGCGAATGTCTTCCGGGTATTCGATGAAGTACTGCGAATTACCCGCCACCAGCAATGGTGCCAGTGCGGCGAACGGGCCACCCTGGAGGGCCGCTGCAGTGTTGTAGACCGACTGCGGCGCGCCTGTTGCACTGAAGATCGGCGCGCGGCTGTGGTAGTTCATGAAGTAGGCGCCGAACTCGGTGTCCAGCGGTTCGAACATGTACTTGAGGGACGCGCCCCACTGACCGCCGTCGCGAGCATCACGATCGGGGCCACGACGCACCAGAACGCCCTCATTGTTGACGTCAACGCCGTTGGCGGCCAAAGGCCCCAGGGCAATGGCCGGAATCTGCGAGCGCTTGGCCAGTACCCGCAGGTTGTCGTTACAGCCGTCGGCAACGATGTCCGGCTGGGAGAAGAACGTGCCGCAGTTGTCGACGACGGTCTGGTCCCATTCAATTTGATAGAACGCTTCGGCCGAGAGGTTTTCGGTCAGGCTCTGGGACACATAGAACATGTTGACCGGGATCAGGCCTTCCTTGATCTCGGCACCCGGACGACGGAACGCGGACACGTCGATCGGGTTGATCGAGTTGATGCCGCCACCGATGAAGGTACTTTCACCCCAGCTCACCACCTGCTTGCCCAGACGTACGGAGCCTGGTTGATCGGCAATCGAGTAGTTGTGGTAGACGAAGGCGTCGAGGATCTGGCCGCCGGCGGACTTGGCGCCTTCCTTGCGGCCCGCGTCGCTAATGTCCTTGAACGGACGGCTTTCGTCCTTCAGTTCAAAGTCGTACCAGTATTTGCCACGGACAAAAACACCGGTATCGCCGTATTTCAGTTCAAGGTCATGGATGCCCTTGAAGATCTTCGAGAAGGTTTCCCCGCTCTTGAAGTTCAGGTGACCGTCATCAGAAGTCTGGGACAGACCCTTGCCGCCGTTGTTGACACCGATGAGGTTCTTGTTGGCACTTTCGGTAGACCAACTGGCACCGAGCGACAGGGATGAGTCGAACTGACCTTCGATTTCACCGACGTTGAAACTGACGCCGAATGCTGGCCCGGCGAGCGTAGAGGCAAGACTGACAGCCAGGGGCAGCTTCGCCCGGCGCCAGAACTGGTTTACTGATGTCATCGACGCTACTCCATGTGCATTTTATTTTTATGGCATTGAGCACTTCTAAAAACGCTGTGGATAACCGGGAGCCATGGCATCCCAAAGTCATTCCAAAGTTGCATCGCCCCGGTTCGTGCGGTTGCCCCGTTCTTAAAAATCCTTGAGCGGACTATAGCCAGCAGGTAGTAGTGCTTGATCCCTCTAAAGTGTGATTTGCAGTTGCCAGCCACTCTGGAACAGTCCTTTCGCCAGTCCGACACCCGTCGGCACGGCAAGGATGGCTGAAAATTTCGATTTGACAAGCCAAGCGCTTGCTTGGTGGGGCTGGCGTGCCCTTTCGGGCACGCCGAGAGGTGCTTAAAGCGTCGAAAGGAAGGTGCTGTTGGTGGCCTGCCATTCGCTGATGTCGACACGAATACGCTTCTTGTCGAGTTTGCCGACGCTGGTCTTGGGAATTTCAGTAACAAGGGCGATCTGGCTCGGAATCGCCCACTTGCTCAGGTGCCCCAGCTCCACAAAAGGCTTGAGGTGTTCCTTGAGTTCCCTAGCCCCGATGACGTGACCCTCACGGACTACGAGCAGGGCAAACGGCCGCTCTCCCCACTGCGGATCCGGGATCCCCACCACTGCTACTTCACGTACCGCCACATGACGACTGATCAGGTCTTCCAGGTCCAGGGACGAGATCCACTCGCCACCGGTCTTGATCACGTCCTTGATGCGGTCACGAATGTCGATCACCCCCATGCTGTCCAGGGTCGCCACGTCGCCGGTGTGCAGCCAGCCTCCTGCCCAGAGCTCGGCGCCCTTCTGCGGCTCGTTGAAATAACCCTCGGTCAGCCAGGGTGCGCGCAGCACCAGTTCGCCCTGGGTTTCGCCGTCGGCGGGCAGGAAATTGCCCTCGGTGTCGACGATCGCCGCCTCCACCAGCGGCCCGGGCACGCCGGCCTTGATCCGGTAGGTGGTGCGTTCGTCTTCGGTGCCGGCCATCAATTCATCGTTCAAGTGCGCGCACGAGACCAGTGGCCCGGTTTCCGACATGCCGTAGGCGGCGGTCAACTGAATGCCCTTGGCCTTGGCCGCTTCGTACAGCGTGCGGTTCAGGGCGCTGCCGCCGATGACGATTTTCCAGCCGCCGAAGTCGACGTTCTGCGCGGCCTTGGCATTGAGGACCATCTGCAAAATGGTCGGTACGCAATGGGAGAACGTGACCTTCTCCTTGCGCCACAACTCCACCAGGTACTCCGGGTCATAGCGGCCGGGGTACACCTGCTTGAGTCCGAGCATGGTCGCCACATACGGCAAGCCCCAGGCGTGCACGTGGAACATCGGGGTGATCGGCATGTACACGTCGCTGGTACCCAGCAGGCGCACGCTGTCGATCGCGCCCATGATGGTCGACACGCCCATGGTGTGCAGCACCAGTTGCCGATGGGTGAAGTACACGCCCTTGGGATTGCCGGTGGTGCCGGTGGTGTAGAACGTGGTCGCGACCGAGTTTTCGTCGAAATCCTGGAAATCGTACTGCGGGCTCGCCGCGGCCAGCAGTTGTTCGTATTCGCCGACGAGGTTCGGCAGGTCCGCGGTTTTTTCCGGCAGATCAGTCAGCAACAGGGTTTTGTCGACCGTGGTCAGATGCCCTTCGATGGCCTTGTAGAGGCCGACGAACTCACTGTTGACCAGCACAAAGCGGTCCTCGGCGTGGTTCATGGTGTAGAGGATCTGTTCCGGAGACAGGCGCACGTTGATGGTGTGGATCACCGCACCAATCATCGGGATGGCGAACATGCATTCCAGGTAACGATGGCTGTCCCAGTCCATCACACCCACGGCATCCCCGGGCTTGACCCCGGCCGCTGTCAGCACGTTGGCCAGGCGGGCCACCCGTTCGATCAGGGTCGGGTAGCTGTAGCGCAACTTGTCGCGGTAGATGATCTCGCGGGTTTTCTCATAACGGGCACCGGACATCAGCAGCCGCTTGATCAGCAGCGGGTATTGGTAAGCGCCTTCGGCCGGGGGGATAACGCGAGTCTGCAACATAAGAATCCCTTTTTCTGACTGCACGGACGTGACTGAAAGTACGCACTGTAGTGCCCCTGATCGTCAGCCAAATCAGCCAAAGGAATGATTTGCAGAACCCCTCAAATACTAGCATTGCGCCAGTATCAGCCATTTACTACGCACTGCAGGAGCTGCCGCAGGCTGCGATCTTTTGATCTTGTTCTCCAGCAACTCCAGAACTGTCAAAGATCAAAAGATCGCAGCCTGCGGCAGCTCCTACAGGGAATCACCTTTGATCAATGCATCTCGGTAAAAGCGAGCTTCACGCCAATCGCAATCAGCACCGCGCCCATGGTCCGGTCGAACCAGTGCCCCATGCGCGCGAAACCGGCGCGTACGCGCTGCTGGCTGAACAACATCGCCACCAGGCAGAACCAGGTCGCTGTGGCGGCTGCCAGGTAAACCCCGTAACCGGCCTGCACGGCCAGTGGCGTGTGCGGGTTGATCACCACGGTGAACAGCGAGAGGAAGAACAGTGTGGCTTTCGGGTTGAGACCGTTGGTGACGAAACCCGAGGTAAAGGCACCACGGGCCGTGCGCTCCCCGGCTTCCTTGTGCAGATCGTCCGCCACAGGCTTGGCCGGTTGCGCGCGCAGCGCCTTGTAACCGATGTACAGCAGGTAAGCGGCGGCGGCCCATTTCAAGGCATTGAACAGCACGATCGACTGGGACACGATCAGGCCGATACCCAACAGCGAGTAACCCACATGCAGGAAAATCGCCGTCCCCACACCCAGCGCGGTCCAGGTGCCCGCGCGGCGACCGTGGGTAACACTTTCACGTACCACCACGGCAAAGTCCGGGCCGGGGCTGGCCACGGCCAGCAAGTGAATCAGGGCAACGGTCAAGAACTCTGTCCAGTACATGTGGGGCTCCTTCAGGCCAAGCGTAACTATTTATTTCATCTGGTAGGCTCGGCAGATTACGCCTTCAGTTCAATGCACAAAAGGTACAGTTGATGACGAACACTCGCCGCGCCGTTTTCCTCGACCACCCGTCCCTGGACCTCGGCGACCTTGACCTCAACCCGCTGCGCAGTTGTTTCAGCGAATTGCAGCTATTCACCCAGACCTTGCCCGATCAAGTCATCGAACACCTCAAGGGCGCCACCGTCGCCATCAGCAACAAGATCCTGATCGACGCCGCCGCCATGGCCGCCAGCCCTGACCTCAAGCTGATCCTGATCACCGCCACCGGCACCAACAACGTCGACCTCGCTGCCGCCCGCGCCCACGGGATAACCGTGTGCAACTGCCAGGGCTATGGCACGCCGTCGGTGGCGCAGCACACGATCATGCTGCTGCTCAACCTGGCCACGCGCCTGGCCGATTATCAGAAGGCCGTCGGCGCAGGCCGCTGGCAACAGGCCAAACAGTTCTGCTTGCTGGACTACCCGATTGTCGAACTCGAAGGCAAAACCCTTGGCCTGCTGGGTCACGGCGAATTGGGCGGCGCAGTCGCACGGCTGGCTGAAGCCTTCGGCATGCGCGTGCTGCTGGGGCAGATTCCAGGACGCCCTGCCCGGCCGGACCGCCTGCCACTGGATGAACTGCTACCGCAAGTCGATGCCCTGACCCTGCACTGCCCGCTCAACGAACATACCCGCCACTTCATCGGCGCCCGCGAACTGGCCTCGATGAAACCCGAAGCGTTCCTGGTCAACACCGCCCGCGGTGGCCTGATCGACGAACAGGCGCTGGCCGATGCCTTGCGCAACGGTCATCTGGGCGGCGCCGCCACTGACGTGCTGAGCGTTGAGCCTCCCGTCAACGGCAATCCACTGCTGGCCCACGACATCCCGCGCCTGATCGTCACCCCGCACAACGCCTGGGGCAGCCGTGAAGCGCGCCAGCGGATCGTCGGCCAGGTGACCGAAAACGCACTGGGATACTTCAGCGGTAAGGCGCTGCGGGTCGTCAGTTGATAAACTGCGGCACTTTTTTCCACGGGAGCAGTTATGGATCCGCGCAGTGAAGTACTGCTTCGCCAGGCCGAGTTATTCCAGGGTTCGGTGCTGTTGGCCGGTTTGCCCGCCGACGACCTGCTGGGCCGCCTGCCCGATGCCCATGGCTGGTGCTGGCACGCCGGCGATCAGGCCGCGCTGGACGCCCGCTTCGACGGGCGCAGCCACTTTGGCGTGAACGCACCGGAGCGCGGGTTCGATAGCGCCGTGGTCTTTCTGCCCAAGGCCAAGGACCTGACCGACTACATCCTCAACGCCCTCGCCTCGCGGCTGGCCGGCCGCGAGCTGTACCTGGTCGGCGAGAAAAAAAGCGGCATCGAAGGTGCCGCCAAACAACTCAACCCGTTCGGCAAGCCACGCAAACTCGACAGCGCGCGCCACTGCCAGCTCTGGCAGGTCACCGTGGCCAACGCGCCTGAAGCCAAGCCGCTGGAAAGCCTGGCACAGACCTACGAACTGCCGCTGGCCGAAGGCCCGTTGAAGGTCATCAGCCTGCCGGGGGTGTTCAGTCATGGTCGCCTCGATCGCGGCAGCGCGCTGCTGCTGGATCACCTGGACAAACTGCCCAGCGGACACCTGCTCGATTTCGGTTGCGGCGCAGGGGTCTTGGGCGCGGCGGTGAAACGTCGTTACCCGCATAACCAGGTCACGATGCTGGATGTGGATGCCTTTGCCGCTGCCAGCAGTCGCCTGACCCTGGCAGCCAATGGTCTGGAAGCCGAGGTGATTACCGGTGACGGAATCGATGCCGCGCCGATGGGTTTGAGTGCGATCCTGAGCAATCCGCCATTCCATGTCGGCGTGCACACCGACTATTTCGCAACCGAGAACTTGTTGCGAAAAGCGGCCAAACATCTGAAAAACGGCGGCGAACTTCGCCTGGTAGCGAACAGCTTCCTGAAGTATCAACCGCTGATCGAAGAGCACCTTGGCGTGTGCGCGATCAAGGCCGAAGGACAGGGCTTCAGAATCTACCGGGCAAAACGCGGCTGAGATTTTTCTGAAAAAGAAGGCTTGCCGAATGGGTTTTGCAAAGGCAGAATCCGCTCCGTCCTAGGGGAGTAGTCTCCCACGAGCGCCACGCTCGTCCGGCATGCGTCAACATACTTGGTCCTCAGACCATGGCGCATGCGACCCAAGCATCCACATCAGATGGATCGCAGGGTTTGACAAGACCTATGACACGAACACCTTACCCGGGGCGGGAAGGCTGTACGTGTCATAGCCGTGTCGACCCGCCCCTTAGGAAAACCCCTGATGCTGGATTCACTACTCGTACCCACCGCAATCGTTGCCTTGGCCGAAATCGGCGACAAGACGCAACTGCTCGCGCTCATTCTCGCCGCCCGCTTCCGCAAGCCCTGGCCGATCATCGCCGGTATCGTCGCCGCGACCCTGGCCAACCACGCGGCCGCCGGTGCAGTCGGTGCCTGGGTGGGCAGTTTCTTCTCGGATACGATGCTGCACTGGATCCTTGCCGCGAGCTTCGCCGCGACCGCCCTGTGGACCCTGGTGCCGGACAAGATGGATGACGACGAGGCCAGCACCGCCCGCAAGTTCGGGCCGTTCCTGACCACGCTGATCGCGTTCTTCCTGGCGGAAATCGGCGACAAGACCCAGATCGCGACCGTGATGCTGGCTGCGCAATATCCGGAGTTGTGGCTGGTGATCATTGGCACCACTGCCGGCATGCTGATTGCCAACGTACCGGTGGTTCTGGCGGGTAACTTTGCCGCAGACAAGCTGCCTTTGACCCTGATCCGTCGACTGGCGGCGTCGGCGTTCTTCATCCTGGCGATTGTCGCGGTGTACAAGGCGATGCAGAGCAGTGGGTGGGTTTGACCCAATAGGTCGTTAGACCGCGTTATCGTTCTTCGCGAGCAGGCTCGCTCCCACATTCGGGATGCATTCCCCTGTGGGAGCGAGCCTGCTCGCGATGAGGGCCTTATCGACGAAGAATTAACATCAGGACTTCTTGGCCTGCTCATACAACGGCATAACTTTCGGAATCGCCGCCTGCAACGCCGCAGTCCGGCTGCTCGAAGACGGGTGCGTGCTGAGGAACTCCGGCGGGGCACCTTCGCTGGCCTTGCTCATCTTGTTCCACAGGGTGATCGCGGCGTTCGGGTTGTAGCCGGCGCGGGCAGCCAGTTCCAGGCCGATCAGGTCCGCCTCGTTTTCATTGCCACGGCTGTTGGGCAAGGTCATGCCATAGTTGGCTACAGCGTCCGCCAGGGCCAGGCTGTCCTGGCCCAACCCGAGCAACGCACCGGCGCCCTGCTTGGCCATTTCGATACCGTATGCCTTGGACATCGCCTCACGACTGTGCTCGCGCAAGGCGTGGGCGATTTCGTGACCAATGACCGCGGCAAGTTCATCGTCAGTGAGTTGAAGACTGTCGATCAGCCCGGTGTAGACAAAGATCTTGCCGCCAGGTCCACAGTTGGCATTGAGCTCTTTGCTCTTGATCAGGTTCACTTCCCATTTCCACTGGGCCGCGTCCGGACGAAAGTTCGGCGCCTGGGCAATCAGCCGGTCAGCAATGACCCGAACACGCCTGGCATCGCTGCTGGTCTTGTCCAGCACGCCTTTGCTGCTCGCCTCACTCACAGTCTTTGTATAGGACTGGGCGTACATCTGGTCGACCTCTTGCGAGGACAACATGCTGAACATGTACTGCTTGCGCTCAACGCCCACAGCACCACCACTGGTGGTATTGACCGACTGGCAGCCGGCGAGCAGCAGGCCTGCGCTCAGCGCACATAGAGCCAATGTCTTGTTCATCGAAAAACTCCCTTGAAACATGCCGGGTATCCTAGGCGTGGAATGGTATCGACGCCAGATACAATAGACATAAGACGCGCAATTCAGGCAAAGCTCTCATCAATGCAGAAAAAAATTCACACCTCGGGGCAAGCCGCAGCCCGTCACGCCGCGCATTGATTCATTTGCGACATCCGCCACGCAAAAACAGCCATTTCGACGGCTCGCGCTCATGCCCGCCCGACACCCTGCCGATACACCTCCGCAGACGTCCTTTCGCGTGTGGAGCCTCCATGAAATTCAAGTCGATCCAGTTTTCCGTGGCGGCCCTTGCCGGCGCCATTGTCCTTAGTGTCGTGGCTGCGCTGGTGGTGTACGCGCTGTTTTCCGGGGCCCGGACGCAGGACATGGTCCAGGAACGGACCCAGGCCCAGTTCGAGCAAGTCATCGAACAACGCCTGACGTCCCTGGCGCAGACCCAGGTCAGCCAGATCCAGCGTGAACTCGAAGCACCGCTGCTGATCGCCGGCGGACTGGTGCGGGTCAACGCCCTGATCGGCACGCCGGGTGCCGATGGCCAGCCCGCCCTGAGCCTCAGCCGCGAGCAACTGATCGGCCTGATCAAGGAAAACGTGGTCAAGAACCCGAAGATCCTCGGCACCTACATCGGTTGGGAAAAAGACGCACTGGACCACAACGATGCGGCCTACGTCGGCACCCAGGTGGTCGGGGTCGACGCCAGCAACGGTCGCTTCCTGCCCTGGTGGTTCCGCAACGACGACGGCACCCTGGGCCTGGACAAACTGGTGGACGTCGACGACCAGAAAACCCTGTCCACCGGCGTGCGCGCCAGCGAGTACTACCTGTGCTCGAAAGAAACCGGAAAATCCTGCGTAATCGATCCTGCGCCTTACAAGGTCGGCGACAAAATCGTCATGCTCGCCTCCTTTATTGAACCGATCATGCTCAATGGTGCTTTCCAGGGCATCGTCGGCGCCGACCTGTCGGTGAACTTCATTCAGGAAATGCTCCTGGGCGCCAACCAGAAACTCTACAGCGGCGCCGGGGAAATGGCCCTGATCGGCGGCAATGGCCGCATCGTTGCCTACACCAAGGATCCGAGCAAATTCGGCGAAAAAGTCAGCGATATCCTCGACAGCAAGCAGATTGCCAACATGGCCAATCTCAAGCGCGGCGAAGTCACCTACACCGTCGACAAGGCCCAGGGCCGGATCGAGTTGTACCTGCCGTTCGGCATTGGCCAGACCGATGCGCGCTGGACCCTGATGCTGCAATTGCCGCTGAACGCGGTCATGGCCGACCTGCAAAAACTCCAGGCAGACCTGGATGCGCAGCGTAAATCCGACACCTTCGGCATGGCGATGGTCGGCCTGGTGATTGCCGGTATCGGCTTGTTGGTGATCTGGCTGGTGGGCCACGGCATCGCCCGTCCGCTCAAGCAGATGGTGGCCATGCTCGACGATATCGCCCAGGGCGAAGGCGACCTGACCCGGCGCCTGACCAGCGACCGCGCCGATGAACTGGGTTCGATCGCCAAAGGCTTCAACACCTTCCTGGCCAAGTTGCAGGCGATGATCACCCAGGTGGTGACATCGGTGCAGAGCGTCAGCGATTCGTCGGAACACACCGCCGACATCGCCATCCGCACCAACACCGGCGTACACAAGCAAATGGCCGAGATCGACCAGGTGGCCACCGCCGTACAGGAAATGACCGCCACCGCCCAGGATGTGGCACGCAATGCGACCCAGGCCGCACAGGCCGCCAGCCATGCCGATCAAGCCGCCAGCCAAGGCATGCAAATCGTGCGCGACACCTCGAACTCGATTGGCGCCCTCGCCGTAGAGATCGGTCGGGCCGTCGGCGTGGTGCAGACCCTGGCCAAGGACAGCGAAAACATCAACGCCATCCTCACCGCCATTCGCGGGATCGCCGAGCAGACCAACCTGCTGGCCCTGAACGCAGCCATCGAAGCGGCCCGCGCCGGTGAACAGGGCCGAGGTTTTGCCGTGGTGGCCGACGAGGTGCGCAACCTGGCGCAGAAGACTCAAAAGGCCACCGAAGAAATCCAGGCCATGATCCAGCAACTGCAGCAAGGCACGCGGGATGTGGTGCGAGTCATGGAGGACAGCCAGAACCGCACGGACGAAAGCGTACTGCACGCATCGAAGGCCGCCGAAGCACTGGAGACCATTACTCAGGCAGTGTCGGTGATCAACGACATGAACACCCAGATCGCCAGCGCGGCCGAGGAGCAAAGTGCGGTGGCGGACGACATCAACCGCAACGTGATCAACATCGGCCAGGTGGCCAATGAAGTGGCCGGCGGTGCGGATGAGTCGAGTGCGGCCAGTGCGGATTTGACCAAGCTGGCGGAACAGCAGCGACGGTTGATCAATCAGTTCAGGGTTTAAATGTTGCCGGAAGGTCCTGCGGACCTTATCGCGAGCAGGCTCGCTCCCACATTGGAATGCATTTCAACTGTGGGAGCGAGCCTGCTCGCGAAGGGGCCGGAACTGGCGCCGGACTAACCCGGCGTCAAACACTCCGGCCCATTCAATTTCGGATCATTCACCATGTTGGCCAGCACCCGTTCGCGCAACGCGGCAGGCTCGCTGGCCAGCAAGGCTTGCAAAGCATGCAACGGCGTCTCGGGATCGAGCCACGCGGCCTGCCCCGCCTCATCAAGAATCAACGGCCGCCGCTGACTCGCCGCTGGCTGGGTAATCACGGCGGTACTCAGCCACACCTGCTCCTGTACCGGATACGCCTCCCAGATCGCCGCAAAAAACAATGACGAGCCCTCCCCCGGTGTCAGCCAGTAAGGGCGCTTGCGCGTCGTCCCGCGCCATTCGTAGAAACCATTGGCCGGCAACAGGCAGCGGCGCTCGCGCAAGGCCTGGCGAAACATTGGCTGCTCGGCAACGGTTTCGGCGCGGGCGTGGGCCGGGGTGCGGGACAGATCGGTCAGCCAGGGGGGCGTCAGGCCCCAGCGGGCGCGGGCAAGCGAGCGCTGACCGTCAGGCTCGGCCCGCAGCATCAACACCGAATCATTCGGGGAAATGTTCCACTGCGCCTTCTGGTCGGCGGGAAAACCGGGCAGGGCCGCGAAGGCAGGGTTCCAGCGAAACAGGGCATAACGTCCACACATGGGGCAACACGGCTCTTGATCAAACGAACGCCAGCCTAACAGACCAGCGTGCCGGGAAAGCTGTCCGGTTCATCGCCGGACAGCGGCAGCGCTGCATTGTACGCGGTGATCAGCTCGCGAGCGTATTCGGCCTGATCGTTCTCGACCGACAGCCCGAGCAGGCCATAGATCGGCAACTCCCCGGAGCCGCCGAGCAAATCACGGCCCACCAGATGCGCCTCGATACCCTCGCTGGCGAGCATGCCTTGCAGCAACTCGCCTTCCATCAGGTTTTCCGGATCGTAGATGCGCTGCATACACGCTCCTCATTCGTTTTCACTGAACACTTCGAGATGCCATTCCTCTTCATGAACCTGCAACACAAAGGTTATCGGCCGGCAGCACACCTGACAGTCCTCGATGTAGGTCTGATCGCCACCGGACAAATCCAGAGTAGTCTCTACCTCCTCACCACAATACGGACATTCATACTGCGCAGTTTCCAGCATCGCGGTCTCCCAGGTGACTTGTGCGTATAATCGCCGGTCTATTTGCAGGGCTCTTTTTGTCTGGCTACTTTTTCAGACCGTGCCCCGTCGGTTTTCGAACAAAACCTTTACTTACCCTAGCCGTTTCTAACAAGAGAGCATGATGGGCGAATTCGATGCCATCCGACCTTACGACGACAGCGAAGTCCCAGCGGTGCTGGACCGGCTGCTCGGCGACAAGGCGTTTCTAGATATCCTCACCCACTTCCGCTTCCCGCGTTTTGCCGGCGCCTTAGGCTGGGCGCTCAAACCTCTTATAGCCCATCGGCTGCGCCGTGAGTTTGCCGGCGTGACCTGTGTGGCCACGTTACAGGACAAAGTCGAGGTTTACGTCGACCACACCATCGAGCGCGCCACCGACGGTGTCACTTATACCGGGGTGGAGCAATTCAAGTCCGGCAGCGCCTACCTGTTTATCGCCAACCACCGCGATATCGTGATGGACCCGGCCTTCGTCAACTACGCCGTGTACCACGCCGGCCTGCCGACCCCGCGCATCGCCATTGGCGACAACCTGCTGCAAAAGCCTTTCGTCAGCGACCTGATGCGCCTGAACAAGAGCTTCATCGTGCACCGCTCGATCAGCGGTCGCCGGGAGAAAATGGCGGCCTATCAATTGCTTTCGGCGTACATCAACCATTCGATCCGCAACGATTGCGCCTCGATCTGGATCGCCCAGGCCGAGGGCCGCGCCAAGGACGGTGACGACCGTACCGAATCGGCGATTCTCAAGATGTTCCACATGAGCCGCAAGGATGAGCCGTTCGGCGAAGTCATTCAGTCGTTGAACCTGACCCCGGTGTCGATCAGCTACGAGTACGACCCCTGCGATCAGGCCAAGGCCCGCGAGCTTTACATCCGCGCCACCACCGGCAGCTACACCAAGGTGCCGGGCGAGGATGACGTGAGCATCGCCAAGGGCATCACCGGCTACAAGGGCCGGGTGCATGTGAACTTTGCCGCGCCGATCACCGAACTGTTCGAAGACACCAAGCAACTGGCAGTCGAGATGGACAAGCAAATCCTCAGCGGTTATCGCTTGTTCCCGGTGCACTACCTGGCTTACGCGCAGTGGAAAGACGCTGATCCGCAGTTGCAGGTGCCGAAGGCCGCCGAGGTGTTCCCGGCCGAAGAACTGGCCAAGGCCCAGGAAGAATGGCAACGCCGCCTGGACGCTTGCCCGCCAGAGCATCGTCCATACCTGGTGCTGCAATATGCGACGCCGGTGCGCAATCAGTACCGGGTGAAGGCAGGGTTGCCGCTGTAAGCGTTCAAGATCAAAAGATCGCAGCCTTCGGCAGCTCCTGCACGGGATTGATGTACACCTGTAGGAGCTGCCGAAGGCTGCGATCTTTTACTTGAAAAGGTTCAGACCTGAGTGCTGATCCACGACACCAGCAGCGCCATCCCCATGCAGGCAAAACCGAAGATGTAGAAAAACCGGTTCATGCGCAAGGTCGCCCAATCCAGCGTGGGCTCTACGTTCGGGCTGCTCTGGCGCTGCGCCTGCAAACTGGCCATCGCACGCAGTTCGCGGCGACGGGTGGCGTGCAGTAACCAGCCGCCCGGGAAGGCGAAGAGCAAGGCCAGCAGATTGATCAGTTTGGCGGGATGGGCGGTAAACAGCGTCATCAAGTGCAGCGACATTACGAACCTCAGGTCAATCAGGTAGCAGGTGCCGGACGGGCGACCGCGGCGCGGATTCTACCGAAAGCCTGCGCCCCTGCCCTTTGTTTCCGACAAATAACGAAGCTTTTGATCAATGACTGTCCTGAGTCACGGCTTCGTCATCTGTATCGGCGAACATGCGCGTCCCGAAACCGACAAGGATCACGTCATGCTCCACGCCGAAAACCAGGATCGTCTCTACCTCATCACCCCCAGCGAAGAACAACAAGCCCTCGTCGGCAGCCTCGCCTTCAACGTTCAGGATCGTCATTGGCTGGTGTATTGCGCCCTGGGTGGGCATCAGCATGCGGATTTGCCGGAGGCGGACTTGCTGACGGGTGTGAGTGTGCTGGATTTTTACTCGCAGGCTGCCTGATGACGTCGTCCTCCTGACGACATCTTTCTGACGGCACCGTCCTGTAGGAGCTGCCGCAGGCTGCGATCTTTTGATTTTATTTTTTGAGGCTTGAGCCGCCGAAGATCAAGATCAAGATCAAAAGATCGCAGCCTTCGGCAGCTCCTACGGGGCTCGCATTACTCGCCCAGAATCTGCCCTACGGTCGGGTCCTTGAACAGGCGGGTCAACGCATCGCTCAGCACATCGCTGACCAGCTTGGTGTTGGTTTCCTGGTTCGGCGCCATGCCGAAGCGCTGGTCCAGGGACGAACCATAACGGCCGCTGTAGCGACGGTTGGCGTTCTGCACATCCGAGCGGAACGTCGCGCCGATGGTGGCTTCAGTCACGTACATGCCTTCCTTGGGCGACTGGTACTTCAACTCCGCCAGGGTCACGGTCAGTTGCGGCGCATTCATGGCGTTGGTCGTCGGGGTAAAGCCCAACAGACGCACGGCGGCTTCAGCCTGGGCCTGCAGCTTCGGCAGGATCTGCGCGCCCTGCACGGTGATCGCGCTGGTCTCCGGGTACAGGCCACCACGGGTGCCCAGCGTCGGCGACGGGCGACCGTCCACGACACGCACCACGACGGGCTGGCCATGGCCGACCGGGGCCAACTGGGCGGTCAGCTTGGGTTCCGGGCTCAGTTGTTGCGGGCTGTGGGCGCAGCCAACCAGGGTCAAACTGGTCACAGTGATCAAACCGAACAACAGGCGTTGCAACATGCTCTTCTCTCCAGAATCAGGCACAAACAGGCCGGCAGTATAGCGGTGCGCCACTGCGGGGAACCAGCACCTCACAGTGTTTGATGAAATCTCTGACAACCCCTGGGGATTGCGGTTCATGTCACACAGATGTCACCACTCCTACACTTGCACGTAATGGCCTACGGGCAACCTTCTCGGCAATCACCCACACGGTACTTCACCATGCGCCATCTGATCTCTCTGTTCGCGCCACGCCCGTTGCACCGTTGCTTCGCCCTGCTCGACCGCAACGGCCACTGCCAGGCCTTCAAGCAGTGCAGCTTGCAACCCATGGGAGATGGCTGGGTTGAAATCGAGGAAATCCGCCTGAACTGGCTGAATCAGCCGCTGCCGGCCGGTGCCCGCGTCGTTTCGCAACCGCGCCAGCCACGCTCGCGTGCACAGCAACTGCTGACGACCTGACCAAACACCTAATAAAAGTCATAAAACACGACCATTTCCCTGCGTTTCTTAGATACAATCTCCCCCCGATTATAAGGACGTCTCCTGATCGGGCCTCGCAGCATCGTCAATGCGCTTGTGTTGACACCCCGCTCCGCCCACAGAGAGCCGCCCACACAGATCGAGTGAAGCTGGCGCGCTTGCTGTTTTGTTGAGCAAAACCTCCACTTTTCGCGAATCTGCAGAGCTGTCATTACGCTCGGTCACTGAGCTGTTTGCCCGTTTTGCCTGCCCTGTATCCCATGGCGGCAATCCACCCGGGCACGGTGCCAGGCTGGGACAGCCCTTTTTGAGGTTCACGTCTTCAAAAGAGCGTGAAAAAAACGGGTTTTCACAACTTCACAAGAGTGTGGCGAGCAAATGAATAGTTTTGCGTCTGAACATGCACCATTAGCGTCTACAACAGCCCAACGACACAGGACCGAGTATTCCTCGAACACCGGAGCCTGAAGCCTGTCCGCTACGGATTTGGTTGCACAAACGGATGTATCGACCATAAGTCGAATTGCCAGTCGCACGTTGAAATGAGTTCATAGAGCTCTTATTAGGCCCGGCAGGTAGCGTCCGTCGAAGTTGCGATAAATTGCGAAGATTCGGACATGGCGATACTGCCATGGATACCTAGGGGCCACACTGACACGCCCCGGAACACCTGGCAGCCATGCCGACAATTTGGTGCTGCAGATTTTGGAGACGCGTTAAATGGCGCATAACGAAGCAGTCGACGTAGTACTGGTTGGGGCCGGCATCATGAGTGCCACCCTTGCAGTGCTGCTCAAAGAGCTCGACCCCGCGATCAAGCTGGAAGTCGTCGAGCTGATGGATTCCGGTGCCGCGGAGAGTTCCAACCCATGGAACAACGCCGGTACCGGTCACGCCGGGCTGTGTGAGCTCAACTACACGCCGCAGGCAGCCGATGGCGCCGTCGACATCAAGAAAGCCGTGCACATCAACACCCAGTTCGAGGTGTCGAAGCAGTTCTGGTCGTACCTGACCAAAAAAGGCACGTTCGGCTCGTGCAAATCGTTTATCAGCCCGGTGCCACACCTGAGTTTCGTGCAGGGCGACAGCGGCGTGTCCTTCCTCAAGGAACGCTTCAAGGTGCTGAGCAAGCACCACGCCTTCGCCGACATGGAATACACCGAAGACAAGGCGACAATGGCAGAGTGGATGCCATTGATGATGCCTGGGCGCGACCCCGGCGAAACCCTTGCCGCCACCCGCGTGATCAATGGTACCGACGTCAACTTCGGCGCCTTGACCAACCAGTTGCTCAAGCACCTGACCAGCGCACCCGATGCCCAGGTCAAGTACTGCAAGCGCGTCACCGGTCTCAAGCGCAGCAACGGCGGCTGGACCGTCAGCATCAAGGACGTCAACAGCGGCAACACCCGTGAAGTCGACGCCAAATTCGTCTTCCTCGGCGCTGGCGGCGCGGCACTGCCGCTGCTGCAAGCCTCGGGCATCGAAGAGAGCAAAGGCTTCGGCGGCTTCCCGATCAGCGGCCAGTGGCTGCGCTGCGACAACCCGGAAGTGGTCAAGCACCACCAGGCCAAGGTGTACAGCCAGGCTGCCGTAGGTTCACCGCCAATGTCCGTGCCGCACCTGGACACCCGCGTGGTCGATGGCAAGAAGTCCCTGCTGTTCGGACCATACGCCGGCTTCACCACCAAGTTCCTCAAGCACGGCTCCTTCATGGACCTGCCGCTGTCGGTTCGTGCCGGCAACATTGGCCCGATGCTGGCCGTGGCGAAAAACAACATGGACCTGACCAAGTACCTGGTCAGCGAAGTGATGCAGTCGATGGAGCAGCGCCTGGAGTCCCTGCGTCGCTTCTACCCGGAGGCGAAGGCCGAAGATTGGCGCCTGGAAGTGGCCGGCCAACGGGTACAGATCATCAAGAAAGACCCGAAAAAAGGCGGCATCCTGCAATTCGGTACCGAACTGGTCGCGGCCAAGGACGGTTCCCTGGCGGCACTGCTCGGCGCTTCGCCAGGTGCATCGGTGACTGTTTCGATCATGCTCGAACTGATCGAGAAATGCTTCCCGAGCAAAGCCAAGGGCGAATGGGCTGGCAAACTGGCAGAAATCTTCCCGGCCCGGGAGAAGGTTCTGGAAACCGACGCTGCGCTGTATCGCAAGATCAACACGCAGAACAACGTTGCCCTGGAACTGGTTGAAGCCAGCAGCGAGACCGAAAGCTACGCTTGATTCGGCGCAATGAAAAACGCCCCGCTCTCACTGAGAGCGGGGCGTTTTTTTATGCATTTGAAAGATCGCAGCCTCGCTTCGCTCGACAGCTCCTACAGGAACACGCGATCTCTGGATCTTAACCGCGAACCTTTTCAATCAACTCGATGTAGTCCGGTGCATTACGCTGATCCTTGATCAGGGCAACGAAATCATTGCCGTGCTCATCCTTGCCATTCACGTCGTAACCGGCTTCGACGAAAAACGTCAGGAAACGCTCGAAATCGTCGATGCGCAGGCCACGGTAGGCCTTGACCAGCTTGTGCAGGGACGGAGAAGTCGCGTCGACCGGTTCGAAATCGAGGAACAACTTGATCTGCTCATCGCCGATCTCGTCACCAATCACTTGTTTTTTATCTTTACGCATTGCCGACTCCAGCTCGCAGACATTCACGGGGCGGGCAGTTTACCCCCGCGCAGGCACAGGGCTCAACGCACACGATTGCTGCCGGTATGCAGATCGGCCCAGACATGGCCATTGGCGTAGCTGAGAAACTGGCAATACACCGTGTCGTTGCGCAGCAAGTCGATCACCACCCGGTATTGCGCCAGCGGGTAATAAAGGGTCAGGGTCTTGCTCGGCTCGTCGTAAACCGGCTTCTTCAGGCTTTTGCTTTCACCATCGAAATTGACCAGCACCTGACTGATGGTAGCGCCCTTGTTCAGGGATTTGCCCTTGAGACGAATCAGCAACGGCGAAGTGACCGGAATCGGCTGTTGACTGGATTGACGCTGAGCGCCGACCACCACCGAATAATCGGTGACCTGCATCAGTTGCTGCTGCTCGGGATCAGCAGCGCGCAGAGTGAGATCGTCCGGCGGCAGGAATTGACTGTGCATGGGCGCCGGGGCGGCGGCCAAGGGCAGGCTGAGGGTCAGCAGCAGGGCGGCGCAGCTGCGGATAAAAGGGCTCATGGCAGGCTCCGGAATCGGGGCCGGGCACTCTAGCATGAGCGAGCGGACGTGGGGCTATGAACACGACACCCTGTGGGAGCGGGCTTGCTCGCGAAAGCGGTGTGTCAGTCGCCTTGATGTTGAATGACACGCCCTCTTCGCGAGCAAGCCCGCTCCCACAGGAAGAAAATCAATCGAACTGAGCGCGCATCCAGGCCTGATACTCGGCAACACCGGGCTCGCCTTCGCGCGGCGCCCAATGCGCCAGCTCACCTTCACCGACAGGACGGTAAGGACCAGCCTTGCATTCGAACATCAGGCTATCGGCTTCCAGCACCACCAAGCCGTGGAATACGCCAGTTGGCAGATCCACGCCCACACAGTCGCCACCGGCCTGCAGAACTGTCTTGCTCAGCACGGCGCCGGCTTCGTCGAAAATCAACACGCCGAGGCGGCCTTTGAGGACCAGCAAGGTTTCGGCCTTGTTTTCCCCCAGATGTCGATGAGGCGGAATGTAGGTGGACGGCTGCAACCCCACCGCCATGCGATGGCAAGCGTCTTCCATCTGATGGAAGTTGTGATGCTGGCGCCCGCGAGGATTGGCCGCGGCTTTCCCGGCCAGCTCGGCGAACAAGGTCTGATCCAGAAAACGCGGCGTATCCATGTCTTACATTCCTTTAACGGCGAAAATCCCGTTGGCGTTACGCCAGTAGCCTTTGTAGTCCATACCGTAACCGAAGATGTAGCGGTCGACGCACGGCAGACCGACGAAATCGGCCTTGAGGTCCGGACGGGCCTTGCGGTCGTGGTCTTTATCGATCAGCACGGCGGTATGCACTTTACGTGCGCCGGCGTGTTTACAGAAGTCGATGATCGCGCCCAAGGTGTGACCTTCGTCGAGGATGTCGTCGATGATCAACACATCACGGTCGATGAAGGACACTTCCGGCTTGGCCTTCCAGAACAGGTCGCCGCCGCTCGTTTCGTTGCGATAGCGGGTAGCGTGCAGGTAGGACGCTTCCAGCGGGAACTGCAGATAGGTCAGCAGCTTGCCGGAGAAAATCAGTCCGCCGTTCATCACGCAGAACACCACCGGGTTGCTGTCGGCCATTTGTTCGTTGATTTGTGCACCGACGCGGGCGATGGCCGCCTCGACTTCAGCTTCGGTGTACAGGCAGTCAGCCTCTCGCATGATTTGACGGATATGCTCGAGATCAGCGGACATGGTGCTCTCCAGGGGATGGCGGATTCAGGAAAAGCGGGCAAAGGTACGCATCAAGCGAGGCCAGATCAAGCGTTTGTGGACTAACGTACTGTATGTCTATAGGACAACACCCTCGGATAGATTAATCTAGGCCGGTTTTTTTGCCCGCCGCCGGAGCCTTTCCCCATGCCCATCCATGAGATCCGCCACCCGCTGATCCGTCATAAACTTGGCCTTATGCGCCGCGCAGACATCAGCACCAAGAATTTCCGTGAGCTCGCTCAGGAAGTCGGCGCCCTGTTGACCTATGAAGCCACCAAAGACCTGCCGCTGGAATCCTACGATATCGATGGCTGGTGCGGCACTGTGTCGGTCGAGAAAATCGCCGGCAAGAAAATTACCGTGGTGCCGATCCTGCGTGCCGGCATCGGCATGCTCGAAGGCGTGCTCAGCCTGATCCCGGGCGCCAAAGTCAGCGCCGTGGGCGTGGCCCGCAACGAGGAAACCCTCGAGGCCCACACCTACCTCGAGAAGCTGGTGCCGGAAATCGACGAACGCCTGGCCATGATCATCGACCCGATGCTCGCTACCGGCGGCTCGATGGTTGCAACCATCGACCTGCTGAAAAAAGCCGGCTGCAAGGACATCCGCGCCATGGTGCTGGTCGCTGCGCCAGAAGGCATTGCCGTGGTCGAGAAGGCTCACCCGGACGTGATCATCTACACCGCGTCCATTGATCAAAAACTGAACGAACACGGCTACATCATCCCGGGGCTGGGCGATGCCGGTGACAAGATCTTCGGCACCAAGCAGAAGGACGCGTGACCATGCAGCAAGAGTTCAACGATCCGCTCTGGCGCACGGTGCTGTCGGGTGCACAGATGCTGTTCGTGGCCTTTGGCGCCCTGGTGTTGATGCCGCTGATCACCGGTCTCGACCCGAACGTGGCGCTGTTCACGGCCGGCCTGGGGACGATCCTGTTCCAGATCGTCACCGGGCGCCAGGTGCCGGTGTTCCTGGCATCGAGCTTTGCCTTCATCACCCCGATCATTCTCGCCAAGGGCCAGTTCGGCCTGGCCGCGACCATGGGCGGCGTGATGGCCGCGGGTTTCGTCTATACCTTCCTCGGCCTCGCGGTGAAGATCAAAGGCACCGGTTTCATCGATCGCCTGCTGCCGCCGGTGGTGATCGGGCCGGTGATCATTTCGATTGGCCTGGCGATGGCACCGATTGCCGCCAACATGGCCATGGGCAAGGCCGGTGACGGCAGTGAATTGATTCATTACCAGACGGCGATGATGATCTCGATGCCTGCGCTGCTGACCACGCTGATCGTTGCGGTTTTCGGCAAGGGCATCTTCCGCCTTGTGCCGATCATCTCCGGCGTGCTGGTGGGCTTTGGCATGTCGTTCTACTTCGGCGTGGTCGATACCGCGAAGATCGCTGCAGCACCCTGGTTCGCCATCCCGCACTTCACCGCGCCGGAATTCAACTGGCAGGCGATCCTGTTCATCGTTCCGGTGGCTTTGGCTCCGGCCATCGAACACATCGGCGGCGTGATTGCCGTGGGTAGCGTGACCGGTCGCGATTACCTGAAGAAGCCCGGCCTGCACCGCACTCTGCTCGGCGACGGCATTGCCACTACGGCGGCCGGTCTGTTCGGCGGCCCGCCCAACACCACCTACGCCGAAGTGACCGGCGCGGTCATGCTGACCAAGAACTACAACCCGAAAATCATGACCTGGGCGGCGATCTTCGCCATCAGCCTGGCGTTCATCGGCAAGTTCGGTGCGCTGCTGCAAAGCATTCCGGTACCGGTGATGGGCGGGATTCTGTGCCTGTTGTTCGGTTCGATCGCGGCGGTGGGGATGAACACACTGATCCGCCACAAGATCGATCTGGGCGAAGCGCGCAATCTGGTGATTGTTTCGGTGACCCTGGTGTTCGGGATCGGCGGCGTGCTGATCGGCACCGGCACCGGGCCGGACGACTTCGGCCTGAAAGGCATCGCGCTGTGCGCGGTGGTGGCGATTGGCTTGAACCTGATCCTGCCGGGCAATGACAGCTGGAAGCACAAGAAGGCGAATGAGCCGCTGCTGTAGTGTTCCAAGCGCTTTGTTGTTAATGAAATAGCTTTCGCGAGCAGACTCGCTCCCACAGTCTGGAATGCATTTCCCTGTGGGAGCGGGCTTGCTCGCGAAGCTTTTAAAGCGCCATCGGCGCCCTTTCGCACAACGCACTCAACGCCTGCGCCCAATGCGGGTCATCGTTGAGGCACGGTACCAGCACCAACTCCTCGCCCCCCGCCTCGCGGAATTGTTCCTTGCCGCGATCACCGATCTCTTCCAGTGTCTCGATGCAATCGGCAACGAACGCCGGGCACATCACCAGAATTTTTTTCGCGCCGCTTTTAGCCAACTCATCGAGACGCGCCTCGGTGTAGGGTTCGATCCACTTGGCGCGCCCCAGGCGCGACTGGAACGACACCGACCACTTGCCCTCCGGCAGCCCCATGCGCTTGGCGACCTCTGCCGCCGTCCGCAGGCATTGGCCGCGATAACAGGTGGCTACCACCTCCGGTGGCGCTCCAGCGCAACAATCACCACCACCCTCGAAGCTGTGACCGGGGTTGAGTTTCTTCAGATGCCGTTCCGGCAAGCCGTGAAAGCTCATCAGCAAGTGATCGAAATCCTGCTCCAGATAGGGCTTGGTCGTGGCCGCCAGCGCATCGAGGTACTCGGGTTGATCGTAGAACGGCTGGAGCACCGACAACTGCACGTCGAGGTTTTTCTCACGCACCACGCGCCTGGCCTCTTCGATGACCGTAGTCGTGGTGCTGTCGGCGAACTGTGGATATAGCGGCGCCAGGGTGATTCGCTTGTGCCCCGCCGCGACCATCCGAACCAGCGTCGATTCTATCGACGGCTCTCCGTAGCGCATCGCCAGCTCGACCGGACCGTGCTGCCACTGGGCAGTCATGGCTTGTTGCAGGCGACGGCTGAGCACCACCAGCGGCGAGCCCTCGTCCCACCAGATCGAAGCATAGGCATGGGCCGACTGCTCGGGACGCTTGATCAGGATCAGCGACACCAGCAAGCGCCGAACCGGCCATGGCAGGTCGATCACGTACGGGTCCATCAGAAATTGATTGAGGTAGCTGCGCACATCCGCCACCGAGGTGGAGGCAGGTGAACCCAGGTTGACCAGAAGCAACGCGTGATCGGTCATGCAACATCCTATTTCAAAGGCGAGCGGACAGATCATCCAGAGCCGCGCGCAAATCCGTGAACTGAAAAGTGAAACCCGCCTGTAACAAGCGAACCGGCGTGGCCCGTTGGCCGCCCAGCAACAGCAAGGACAACTCGCCCAACCCGACCTTCAAGGCGAAGGCCGGCATCGGCATGAATGCCGGGCGATGCAGCACGCTGCCCAACGTCTTGGCAAACTCGCGGTTGCGCACCGGTTTGGGTGCGCACGCATTATAGGGACCGCTGGCCTCGTTACGATGCAGAAGAAAATCAATCAGAGCGATTTGATCGTCGATATGAATCCATGGCATCCATTGCCGGCCGTTGCCGATCGGCCCTCCCAGCCCCAGCTTGAAGGGCAGTAACAGCCGCGACAAAAAGCCGCCCTCGGCCGACAGCACCAACCCGGTTCGAATGAGGATGACGCGAATGCCCAGCGCTTCAGCCCGTTGCGCGGTCTCCTCCCAGGCGATGCATAACTGGCTGGCGAAGTCTTCGCTGACCGGCCCCGAGTCCTCGGTCAGTTCGCGCTCGCCACCGTCGCCATACCAGCCGACAGCCGAACCGGAAATCAACACCCGGGGTTTCTGCTCGCGACTTTCAAGCCACGCCAGCAGGGTTTCAGTCAGCGTGATCCGGCTGCTCCACAACAGGGCTTTACGCTTGTGGGTCCAGGGCCGGTCGGCAATCGGCGCGCCGGCAAGATTGACGATCGCATCCACCGGTTCCTGCCCCAGATCCTCCAACCGGGCAATTCCACGCACTTGGGCACCACAGGTTTTCGCGACTTTTTCAGGCTTGCGACTCCAGACTGTCAGGCGATGGCCCTGCCCGGACCAGTGCCGGCAGAGCTGACGTCCTATCAAACCAGTACCGCCGGTCAGCAATATGTGCATGACTTCTTCCTCGCGTGGCGTTTTACCCTGTCCACTAGTCTATTTTTATAAGCAGGGATCTTTGGTATCGAGCAGGCTCTATGGTTAACAATAGGCCAAGCTGTCAGAACGAGAACGCTAAAAGTTATACCAAAAAACAATATTGTACAGGTTTGAACCCCGGCGTAGTCTGTACAGAAAGGTAAACGAGGCCCCTATGACTGTACCTATCGCAATCATTGGCACCGGCATTGCCGGACTCTCCGCCGCCCAGGCCCTGACGGACCTCGGGCACGTGGTTCAACTTTTCGATAAAAGCCGCGGCAGCGGCGGGCGCATGTCGAGCAAGCGCAGCGATGCGGGCGCTCTGGATATGGGCGCGCAATATTTCACCGCCCGCGACCGCCGCTTTGTCACGGAAGTCCAGCGCTGGCAGGCCAGAGGCTGGGTCGCCGAGTGGACGCCGCAGCTGTACACCTACCATGGCGGTCAGCTCAACCTGTCGCCGGACGAGCAGACCCGCTGGGTCGGCACGCCGCGCATGAGTGCCATCACCCGCGCCCTGCTCGGTGATCTTGAAGTGCATTTCGCCTGCCGGATCACCGAGGTCTATCGCGGGGAAGAACACTGGCATCTGCAGGACGCCGAGGGCTTCACCCACGGACCGTTCAGCCACGTCGTCATCGCCACGCCAGCGCCGCAGGCCACGGCTCTGCTGGCATCGGCGCCGAAACTCGCGGGGGCCGCCGCCGGGGTGAAAATGGACCCGACCTGGGCCATCGCCCTCGCCTTCGAAACGCCGCTGGAAACGCCCATGGAAGGCTGCTTCGTACAGGACAGCCCACTCGACTGGCTGGCCCGCAACCGCAGTAAACCCGGGCGCGACAACACCCTCGACACCTGGGTGCTGCACGCCACGAGTGCCTGGAGCCGGCAACACATCGACCTGCCCAAGGAAGCGGTGATCGAGCAGTTGCACGGCGCGTTTGCCGAACTGCTGCACGATTCCATGCCCGCGCCGAGCTTCAGCCTCGCCCACCGCTGGCTCTACGCCCGCCCCGCCAGCAGTCACGAATGGGGCACCCTGGCCGATGCTGACCTGGGGCTGTACGCCTGTGGCGACTGGTGCCTGTCCGGACGTGTCGAAGGCGCCTGGCTAAGCGGTCAGGAAGCCGCCCGCCGCTTGCATGAACACCTGCAATGAACCGTAGGAGCTGCCGAAGGCTGCGATCTTTTGATTTTGTTTTTCAAGATCAAAAAA
>NZ_JBWKZB010000025.1:43343-94489 GCF_059424105.1 Pseudomonas sp. GW456-E7
CAAGTCAGGGGTTGGGGGCTGAGTGGCCCTCAACATCAAAAAATCGCAGCCTTCGGCAGCTCCTACAGGGGCATTACGCCGCAAAAACCTATACAGAAAATTTGACTTGTACAACTTCGAATCTATGATGAAGTTATCTTGTACAGACACAAATGTTTGTACAGGTTCAGATTCGAGGTGTTCCGATGTCCCAAGCCCCCGTCAAACCGAAAATAGCCATCAGCGCCTGCCTGATGGGGCTCGATGTGCGCTTCAACGGCGGGCACAAGGAATCGCGGCTGTGCAGCCGGACCCTCACTGATTATTTCGATTTCATCCCGGTCTGCCCGGAAGTGGCCATCGGCCTCGGCGTACCCCGCCAACCGATTCGGCTGGTGAGTGGTGCCGATCAACCCGAAGCCGTGGGAACCCTGGATCACAACCTGAACGTGACACAACCGCTGGCCACCTACGGCCGGGACATGGCAGCGCAGTTGGGGGATATTTGCGGTTATATCTTCATGCAAAATTCCCCGTCCTGCGGCCTGGAGCGGGTCAAGGTCTACCACGCCAACGGCACACGAGCGGACAGTGGCGGTCGCGGGATCTACGCCCGGGCCTTCTGCCTGCTGCACCCGGACTTGCCGGTGGAGGAAGACGGCCGGCTCAACGATCCGGTGCTTCGGGAAAACTTCCTCACCCGCGTATTCGCCTACAGTGCCTGGCAGCAGCTACGCCAGGAAGGCCTGACCCGGCGCGGCCTCACGGACTTTCACTCACGCTACAAATACCTGCTGATGGCTCACAACCCGGTGCAGTACAAAACCCTGGGCCACCTGCTGGGCAGCATGGGCAAAAACGATCCGCAGGAACTGGGCCCCCGCTATTTCAGCGAATTGATGGCGGCGCTGAAAAAGTGCGCCACCCGCCGCACCCATAGCAACGTCCTGCAACACCTCAGTGGCTACCTGAAACAAACCATCAGCCACGAAGACAAGCAGGAAGTGCAACAGCTGATCAGCCAGTACCGCCAAGGCATCGTGCCGCTGGTGGTGCCGCTCACGCTGCTCAAGCATCACTTTCGCCAACACCCTGATCCGTACATCGCCCAGCAGGTCTATCTGCAACCGCACCCGGAAAACCTCAGCCTGCGAAACGCCATCTGATGAAAAAAACACTCGACACCAGCGCCCGCGAAGACCTTGGCGATGACTTTGAAAAGGCGCTGGACGAAGGCTGGCTGCCGATCCGTGAAGTGGCGCGCCTGACCGGCGTCAATGCCGTGACCCTGCGCGCCTGGGAGCGGCGCTACGGCCTGATCGTGCCGCAACGCACACCCAAGGGGCATCGGCTGTTCTCGGCCGACCATGTACAACGTATCCAGGCCATCCTCACCTGGCTCAACCGTGGCGTCGCCGTCAGCCAGGTCAAGGAGTTGCTCGATACGCCGCCAGTATTCAGCGAGTCCGTCGACAACGATTGGCACACATTGCTGCTAACGTTGCTGCAGGCGGTCAGCGGATTGCAGGAACGCGCCCTGGATGACAACGTCAATCAGGCGATGGCGCTGTATCCGCCGAGAACCCTGTGCGAGCAATTATTGATGCCATTGCTGGCCGCTCTGGAGCAACGCTGGCAGGGCCAATTCGGTGCGCAGATGGAGCGGGGCTTTTTTTGTGCCTGGCTACGCAGCAAATTCGGCGCGCGCATCTACCATAACAATCGTCAGTTGCGCACCGCGCCAATGCTGTTGATCAATCACTCGGACCTGCCCATGGAACCTCAGCTGTGGCTTACGGCCTGGCTGATCAGCAGCGCGGACTGCCCGGTGGAGGTCTTCGACGGGCCGCTGCCTGTCGGCGAACTGGCATTGGCGGTCGAACTGCTGCAACCCCGCGGGGTTTTGCTGTACTCCAGCAAGGCCATGAACCTGGCGCAACTGCCGAAACTTTTCAAAGGCGTCAGTTGCCCAAAAATGATTGCCGGACCAACGGTGTGCATCCACCACGCCGAGTTGTCCGCAAGTACCACAGAGATCACTGACTTGTACCTGGCCGAAGATCCATTGTCGGCACATCAGGCACTCGTTCAGTGCGGGCTGATTTAAATGAATCGCATGGATCCCCCTATGCAATTGATCTGGCTGCGCAGCGACTTGCGTCTACATGACAACACCGCCCTCTCGGCCGCCGCGGCTCATGGCCCCTGCGTGGCGGTGTACCTGCTGAGTCCGGAGCAATGGCTGGAACATGACGATGCGCCCTGCAAAGTGGACTTCTGGCTGCGTAACCTGCGCGAGTTGAGCCGTGAACTGGCTCAACTGAACATTCCCCTGCTGGTCCGCCAGGCCCCCCGCTGGGATGACGCGCCCAGCGTATTGCTGAACCTGTGCCGACAGTGGCAGGTCAACGCCCTGCACCTCAACGATGAGTACGGCATTCACGAATCCCGTCGCGATGCAGCGGTCGCCCGGACGCTAGAGGCCGAAGGCATCGAAGTTCACCGTTACCTCGATCAATTGCTGTTCAAACCGGGAAGCGTGCTGACCCGGACCGGCACTTACTTTCAGGTCTTCAGCCAGTTCCGCAAAGTCTGCTACGAACGACTGCACCACTCACTGCCCAATCTGGTCCGTGCGCCGCACAAACAAGCGCCGCTGAACATTGCCAGCGATGCGGTCCCCTTGAGCGTCGAGGGTTACGCAACGCCCGGTGATCCTCTGCGCAGCCTGTGGCCGGCCGGCGAAACCGAAGCCCGCCGTCGCCTCGACAACTTTAGCGAAGCGCAGATCGACTACTACCAGAGCGAACGCGACTTCCCGGCAAAACCCGGTACCAGTCAGCTCTCGGCCTATCTTGCCGCTGGGGTGATTTCTCCACGCCAATGCCTGCACGCCGCGTTGAACAGCAATCAGGGTGAGTTCGAAAGCGGCAGCACAGGCGCCGTCACCTGGATCAACGAACTGCTGTGGCGCGAATTCTACAAACACATCCTGGTGGGCTACCCGCGAGTGTCCCGACACCGCGCGTTTCGCCCGGAAACCGAAGCGCTGGCCTGGCGCAACGCTCCCGATGAACTGGCCGCCTGGCAACAGGCGCGCACCGGTTTGCCGATCATCGACGCCGCCATGCGCCAACTGTTGACCACCGGCTGGATGCACAACCGCCTGCGCATGGTGGTGGCGATGTTCCTGACCAAGAACCTGCTGATCGACTGGCGCGAAGGCGAACGCTTTTTCATGCGTCACCTGATCGATGGCGACCTGGCGGCGAACAATGGTGGCTGGCAATGGAGCTCTTCCACCGGCACCGACTCGGCGCCTTACTTCCGGATTTTCAACCCGCTGAGTCAATCGGAAAAATTCGATCCCGAAGGTGTATTCATCAAGCGATGGCTGCCGGAGTTGGCAGGGCTGAATAAAAAAGATGTGCACAACCCCGCCAATCTCGGCGGACTGTTTGGTGGGGTGGATTACCCCTCACCGATCGTCGACTTGAACACATCCCGGACGCGTGCGTTGACGGCGTTCAAAAACCTGCCGTCACGACAATACGCCGCCGTTGGATCATGAATGACCGCCACCGGGATTATCTCGATGCCGGGGCTCTGCTTTATAAATGTTTACCCGTATTGGACCGGGCAATGGCCTGGCTGAAAAGGAGATTGGGATGAGTCGTACGCTCTCACGACGATACTGGCTGACCGGCGCCAGCAGCGGCATCGGTGCCGCCCTGGCTGAAGAAATCCTGAAAACCGGTGCGCACCTGGCCGTCAGTTCGCGCTCGGTGGCGCAGTTGAAAGTCTTGTCGCAACGCTATCCGGGGCAAGTGCTGGTTGTGGCCGGTGACCTGACCAACAGCCAGACCGTGCGCGAGATCGGCGAGCAGATTGCCGAGGACTGGGGTTCGCTGGACACCGTGATACTCAATGCCGGCACCAGCGAGTACGTGGATGCCAAGCAGTTCGATGCGTCGATTGTCGAGCACGTGTTGCGTACCAACCTGTTGGCCAGTAGCTATTGCATCGACGCCGCCCTGCCACTGCTGCGTGCCGGCACCGCACCCCATATGGTTGCCATGGCCAGTACGGTAACTTACCTGCCGCTGCCCGAGGCAGTAGCGTATGGCACCTCAAGGTCCGGGCTGCGTTACCTGTTCGAATCCCTGCGCATCGACCTGGCCCCTGAAGGCATAGAACTCACGGTGATCAGCCCCGGGTCTGTCGAAACGCCGCTGAAGGCGAAAAACGACTTTCCCATGCCCTTGAGCTGGCCGGTGGAGAAAGCTGCGCGGCACATCTTCGAAAAGCTCAAGGACCGACCGCTGGAAATCGCTTTCCCGGCTGCGTTCATGGCTGCCCTCTGGCCGCTCTCCAAACGGCCGGACCAATTGAAACTGGAGATCGGCAAGCGCATGGTGCGCAGCCAGCCACCGATCAAGGACCAACCCTGAAGATCGCCATCATCGGCAGCGGTATCCCGGACGCTCCGATACCTGGGCGTCCGTCAGACCTTTCACACAGCACCGGGTGACTGCCTTACACTGCGCGGCATGAAAACCATCCCCCATACGCAAATCGCGGAACCCGCAGTCACGTGCTCGACCTGCGCAGCCTGCTGCTGCCAGCTCGAAGTCATGTTGATCACCGACACGGGTGTGCCTGAACGGTTCATCGATACCGATGACTGGGGTGGGGAAGTCATGCTGCGTCTGGACGACGGCTGGTGTGCTGCACTGGATCGCAACACGATGATGTGCACCATCTACGAAAAACGTCCGCTGATCTGCCGGGAGTTCGAGATGGGCGCACCGGAGTGCATCGACGAACGCCTGGGGATTTCGACGGCGTATCGCTGAATTCAATTTCACCCTGAAACAAATGTGGGAGCGGGCTTGCTCGCGAAAGCGGTGGATCAGTCGACACTTTAATCGACTGACCTGACGCTTTCGCGAGCAAGCCCGCTCCCACATTTAGTACGGCGTTGCGTCTACAACGGCATCGTGTAATGCAATGCGTAACTTTCTACACCATCGTTCGGAGTAGCGATCCCTGCATTGGAATAGTGCGTTGCACGAACCCCGACTTCATGTCCGCCGGCAAAGCGCAAACCGAATCCAAAGCGGTCTTCAAACTGGAAGGCGCTGCCCAGATCGTTGCTTTCGACTTCGGTGCTGGCAAACGCCGCCACGCCAACCCCGAACTCGATGTAGGGTTTGACGTTCTGGCCGGAAAATTCATAAACGAGCACAGGCGAGAACGACAGGCTGTGGTTACTGGATTTCTCGTCACCTTCCCAATAGGTGTACGCGCCGTCCCAGTAACCGGTCAGACGCCCCACATCGCTCTGCCACCAACTCTGGTCCCAATCGAATTGCATGCCCAGTCGATACGTCATGGTCGAATCGCTGGTCTGACCTACCGCGAACTCCACACCTGCCGCCTGCGCTGTAAAGGTGTGCCCCATTAATGCGGCCGCAATCGCGGCCAAGCAGAATAGTCGCTTCACTAGAAACTTCCTTTTCCGAACGATTTCGTATGATTTTTTTGTTGCCTGGCCCAGCAAAACTATAGAAGTCAGCGATTTATCAGAAGTTCACCCCGATTTCTTCGTACTCCCCCCAGACAGCCTTCTACCGGTTGAAGCTTCGCACAACGCCAGAGGTATTCCACAGTATCGGCAAGATATTTCTGAAATGAAGCGGATCGGCGCTGGTCCAGAACTGCGCCTCACGGGCAGGCCCGGTGGCGAGCAGTTCGCGTTCGGCCAAAAGCCGCTGGAGTTGCCGCGCGACGGCGGCACCGGTATCGATCAGGCTGATGTCCGCGGGGATCATCTGCCGGAGCATCGGCTTGAGAAAGGGGTAATGGGTGCAGCCGAGAATCAGGGTGTCCGCGCCAGCCGCCAGCAGTGGCTCGACATACCCGGCCAACAGCTGACGCAGCTCGGCGCTCTGCAGATCGCCGTTTTCAATCAGCTCCACCAGCCCGGGACAGGGCTGGGTGATCACTTTCACGTCCGTGGCGAAGCGGTCGAGCAACGCGGCGAACTTGGCGCTCTGCAAGGTGCCGGTGGTGGCCAGCACCCCGACCACGCCGGAGCGGGTTGCGGCGGCGGCCGGCTTGACGGCCGGCTCCATGCCGACGATGGGCCATTCGGGATAGTCGCGACGCAAGTCGGCGACGCCGGCCACCGTTGCCGTGTTGCAGGCCAGCACCAGGGCTTTGGCGCCCTGCTGCTGAAAGAAATCGGCCATCACGCTGCAACGCTGCTGGATAAATGCCGGGGTTTTCTCGCCATAGGGCACATTGCCGCAATCGGCGACGTACATCAGCGTCTCGTTGGGCAGCAAGCGCTGGATCTCGGCCAGCACCGAGAGCCCACCGACACCGGAGTCGAACACGCCAATCGGCGCTTCACGCATGTTTCGACCCACAGACGCTACAGCCCGGATCACGCTTGACCCGCAATTCGCGAAAACGCGTGCCCAAGGCATCGATCAGCAACAGGCGCCCCACCAGTGGCTCGCCGAATCCGGCCAGCAACTTCAGCGCTTCAAGCGCTTGCAGGCTGCCGACCAGTCCCACCAGTGGACCGACCACGCCGGCCTCGCTGCAGGTCAGTTCGGCTTCGCTGCCGTGCCCGTACAAACAGTGGTAGCACGGACTCTCTGGCCGACGCGGATCGAACACCGACAGTTGGCCTTCGAGGCGAATCGCCGCACCGCTGACCAGCGGCTTGCCGGCGGCCACGCACGCGGCATTGACCGCTTCACGGGTGGAAAAATTGTCCGAGCAATCGAGGACCAGATCCACCCCGGCCACCACGGCGGCCAGGGAGTCTTCGTCCAGCGCCGCGCGATGGGCAATCAACCGGATCTCGGGATTGATCGCCGTCAGGCGCTTGATCGCTGAATCGACCTTGCCCATGCCGATGCTGTCGGTGTCATGAATGATCTGGCGTTGCAGGTTGGTCAGGTCGACCGTGTCGAAGTCCGCCAGGTGCATCTCGCCAATGCCGGCGGCCGCCAGATACAGCGCCACTGGCGCGCCAAGGCCGCCGAGTCCGACGATCAATACGCGGCTGTCCTTGAGCCGCAACTGGCCGTCGATATCGATGTGTTGCAGCAGAATCTGCCGACTGTAACGCAGCAACTCCTGATCATTCAGCACGGCAGGCGCCCCAGACTGATGCGTTGATGACCGCCCAGGTCGGTGCGGCTGTGGACTTCTTCAAAACCGCGGGTCAGCAGCAGGTCGCGGACCGCCTCGGCCTGATCGTAACCGTGTTCGAGCATCAGCCAGCCGCCAGCGTCGAGATGATCCGGCGCCTGGGCGACGATCAGACGCAAATCGTCGAGCCCGTCGACACCGGCCACCAGGGCACTGGCCGGCTCAAAGCGCACATCGCCCTCGACCAGATGCGGATCGGCCGCTGCAATGTAGGGCGGATTGCTGATGATCAGTTGAAAACGCTGACCTTCCAGGGCACTGAACCAATGGCTGCTCAGCACCTTGGCGTTATTCAGGTGCAGACGCTGGCGATTGCGCTCGGCCAGGGCGACGGCTTCCAGCACGCGATCCACGGCCGTGACGCTCCAGGCCGGACGCTCGCTGGCCAACGCCAGGGCAATCGCGCCGCTGCCGGTACCGAGGTCGAGCACCTTGGCCGGTGTGGCCGGCAACAATTCCAGCGCAGCCTCCACCAGCAGTTCGGTGTCCGGGCGCGGGATCAGCGTGTGCGGTGCCACTTCCAGGTCCAGCTTCCAGAAACCTTGCTGGCCGAGGATATAGGCCACCGGCTCACCGCTGCGGCGGCGCTGCAAATACTCGGCGAACGTCAGCGCCGCTTCGCTCGGCACGATACGTTCCGGCCAGGTGTGCAGGAAACTGCGGGACTTGCCCAACGCCGCCGCCAGCAGCAATTCGGCATCCAGACGCGCCGTCGGCGAGTCGGGCAGATCGGCGGCACGCAACAAACTGGCGATGATCGTCATTTACTCACCTATCGCCGCCAGTTGATCGGCCTGGTACTCGGCCAGCAACGGCTCGATCACCGCCTCGACGCCGCCGGCGAGGATCTCGTCGAGGGAATACAAGGTCAGGTTGACCCGGTGGTCGGTGACCCGGCCCTGGGCAAAATTGTAGGTGCGGATGCGCTCTGAGCGATCACCGGAACCCACCAGCAACTTGCGTTCGCTGGCGATGGCGTTGGCCGCGGCGGAGGTCTGCTGATCGTTCAGCTTGGCCGACAACCAGGACATCGCCCGGGCGCGGTTCTTGTGCTGCGAACGTTCTTCCTGGCACTCGACCACGATGCCGGACGGCAAGTGCGTAATGCGGATCGCCGAATCGGTCTTGTTGACGTGCTGGCCACCGGCGCCGGAGGAGCGATAGGTATCGATGCGCAGGTCGGCCGGGTTGATCTCGATGGCTTCCTGTTCGTCCGGCTCGGGCAATACCGCCACGGTGCAGGCCGACGTGTGGATGCGGCCTTGGGATTCGGTCGCCGGAACCCGCTGCACGCGGTGCGCACCGGATTCGAACTTGAGCTTGCCGTAGACGTTGTCACCCTCGACCCGGGCAATCACCTCTTTATAGCCGCCGTGTTCACCCTCGTTCTCCGAGAGGATCTCCACCCGCCAGCCACGACGCTCGGCGTAACGCGAATACATGCGGAACAGATCGCCGGAGAAAATCGCCGCCTCGTCGCCGCCGGTGCCGGCACGGATTTCGAGGAACACGTTGCGCCCGTCGTTCGGGTCCTTGGGCAGCAGCATGCGCTGCAGGTCGGCTTCGAGCGTGACCAGGCGTTCCTTGGCCTCGCGGACTTCTTCCACGGCCATTTCACGCATGTCCGGGTCGCTGTCCTTGAGCAGAGCCTGGGCGCCCTCGAGGTCATCCTGCACTTTCAGCAGTTCTTTATAGGTGCCCACGATCGGTTCAACTTCCGCGTACTCCTTGGAATAGGTACGGAATTTGTTCTGATCGGAAATGACCTCGCCGTCGCCCAGCAGGGCGGTCAATTCCTCGAAACGGTCCTGGAGAATATCCAGCTTATTGAGCAGTGACGCTTTCATTGCGGTTTTTTATCCGAAAAGCTATCCGATGAGCCCTCACCGAGGGCAAAGAGTTCCTGGGCCATCGCCAGCGCATCCAGGCGACCTTCGGCAGAGAGCTTTTTCAACTGCACGCTCGGTGCGTGCAAGAGTTTGTTGGTCAGCCCGCGAGCCAGTTGCACCAGCACTTCTTCGGCGCTGCTGCCGTTGGCCAGCAGGCGCTGGGCCTTTTGCAATTCTTCGTCGCGCAGGCGTTCGCTCTGTTGACGATAGGCCTTGAGCACGTCCACCGCCGCCAATTCACGCAGACGGACCATGAAGTCTTCGGCGCCGACCGAGACCATCTCTTCGGCGGCCTGGGCAGCGCCCTGGCGGCTCTTGAGGTTCTCGGCGACCACTTCGTGAAGATCGTCGACGCTATAGAGGTAAACGTCGTCCAACTCGCCGACTTCGGGTTCGATATCGCGGGGAACGGCGATATCCACCATGAAAATGGGTTTGTGCTTGCGCAGTTTCAAGGCACTTTCCACTGCGCCCTTGCCCAGGATCGGCAACTGGCTGGCGGTGGAACTGATGACGATATCGCTGCGCACCAGCTCTGCCGGAATATCCGACAGTAACACCGCATGGGCGCCGAACTGCTCGGCCAGGATGCTCGCGCGCTCCAGGGTACGGTTGGCGACCACGATGCGCTTTACCCCAAGATCATGCAGATGGCGGGCGACCAGGGTGATGGTCTCGCCGGCGCCGATCAACAACGCCTGGCTGCGTTGCAGGTCACTGAAAATCTGCTTGGCCAGGCTCACCGCGGCAAATGCCACCGACACCGGGTTCTCGCCGATGGCCGTGTCGGTGCGCACCTGCTTGGCCGCGTTGAACGTGGCCTGGAACAGCCGACCGAGCAACGGCCCGATGGTGCCCGCCTCGCGAGCCACGGCATAGGCCGACTTCATCTGGCCGAGAATCTGCGGCTCGCCCAACACCAGCGAGTCGAGCCCGGAGGCCACACGCATCATGTGACGAACTGCCGCATCATCTTCATGCACATAGGCGCTTTCGCGCAGCTCGTCGTAGCTCAAATGATGATATTCGGCCAGCCAGCGCAGCACGACGTCCGCCGACAGGTGATCCTGTTCTATATAGAGTTCACTGCGATTGCAGGTGGAGAGGATCGCAGCTTCGCGGCTGTCGGTGAGTCGGCAGAGCTGCTGCAAGGCCTCAACCAGCTGCTCAGGGGTAAAAGCCACGCGCTCGCGGACGTCTACTGAAGCAGTCTTGTGGTTAATACCGAGTGCAAGGAAGGCCATTCAAAGTCGCTGATGGTGACGTGAAGCCGGCAATTGTCCTACTTCGACGGAGTCAGAACAACTACTCGATATCTATCGCGCCGATGGGACGCCCCGGCTTGCGAGCCATTCTCGTTCCCGACCTGTAGGAGCTGCCGCAGGCTGCGATCTTTTGACTTTGTTTTTCAAGATCAAAAGATCGCAGCCTGCGGCAGCGCCTACAGGGGCATCGCGCAAGTACGGGGATTGGGTAAATTGGCGGGCCGGTTATGTTTGGCCTAAAGCTTGTGTCATGATGATCCGACCGCAGGTTAGTCGTCCTCTTCCTATATGAATAGATCTTCCGCGTTGCTCCTCGCTTTTGTCTTCCTCAGCGGCTGCCAGGCCTTGGCACCCGTTTCGTCGGACGGTACGCCGCCGGTTGAAGACAGCACCCCGGCCCCTGAAAAGCCGAAGGTCTACAGCTCCTTCAGCGAGGAAACCGTCTTCAGCCTGTTGAGCGCCGAACTGGCTGGCCAGCGCAATCGTTTCGACATTGCCTTGGACAACTATGTGACCCAGGCCATCAACACCCAGGATCCGGGCATCTCGGAGCGGGCATTTCGTATCGCCGAATACCTGGGCGCCGACCAGGCTGCCCTGGACACCGCGCTGATCTGGGCGAAAAACGCCCCCGACGACCTCGAAGCGCAACGCGCCGCTGCCGTGCAACTGGCCCGCGCCGGGCGTTATGACGACTCCATGGTCTATATGGAGAAAGTCCTGCAAGGCAAGGGCGACACTCATTTCGACTTCCTGGCGCTGTCGGCGGCCGACACCGACCAGGACACACGCAACGGCCTGATGAAAAGCTTCGACCGCCTGCTGCAGCGCCATCCGAACAACAGCCAGCTGATTTTCGGCAAGGCCCTGCTGATGCAACAGGATGGCGACACCAAAGGCGCACTGAAACTGCTGGAAGACAATCCGCCGGACGACGGCGAAATTGCCCCGATTCTGCTGCGCGCACGCCTGCTGCAAACCCTCGATCGCGGTGACGAGGCCTTGCCGCTGCTGCAGAAAAGCATCAAGAAATACCCGGACGACAAGCGCCTGCGCCTGACTTATGCGCGGATGCTGGTTGAACAGGACCGCATGGACGACGCCAAGGCCGAGTTCTCGAGCCTGGTCCAGCAATACCCGGAAGACGACGATCTGCGATATTCCCTGGCACTGGTCTGCCTGGAAGCCAAGGCCTGGAATGAGGCCAAGGGTTATCTTGAAGACCTGATCGCCCGGGACAGCCACGTCGACTCGGCGCACCTGAACCTCGGCCGCATAGCCGAAGAACAAAACGACCCGCAAGGCGCATTGATCGAGTACGCCAAGGTGGGCCCGAGCAACGATTTCCTGCCGGCGCAATTGCGTCAGGCCGACATCCTGATAGACAACGGCAGGACCGCCGAAGCGCAAAGAAAGCTGGCGGCAGAGCGCGACGAGCAGCCGGATTACGCGATCCAGCTGTACCTCATCGAAGCCGAAACCCTGTCCGCCAACAATCAGGGCGACAAGGCCTGGAGCGTTCTGCATCAAGCCCTGGAGCAATACCCGGACGATTTGAACCTGCTCTACACCCGTGCCATGCAGGCGGAAAAACGCAATGACCTGGCGCAGATGGAAAAAGACCTGCGCACGATCATCAAGCGCGACCCGGACAATGCCATGGCGTTGAACGCCCTCGGCTACACCTTGTCCGACCGCACCACACGCTACGCCGAAGCCAAGGCCCTGATCGAGCAGGCACACCAGATCAGTCCGGAAGATCCGGCGGTACTCGACAGCCTTGGCTGGGTGAATTATCGCCTGGGCAATCTCGACGAAGCCGAGCGTCTGCTGCGCCAGGCCCTGGAACGCTTCCCCGACCAGGAAGTCGCCGCTCACCTGGGCGAAGTCCTGTGGGCCAACGGCAAACAGCGCGAAGCCCGACAAGTCTGGGGCAAATTCCTCAAGGAACAGCCTGACAGCCCGACCCTGCGTGGCACCATCAAACGCCTGACCGGATCAGAGACTCTTTAAGATTATGTTTTTGCGCCACTTCATCGTTTTCAGCTTTATCGCCCTGCTCGCCGGTTGCGCAGGCCTTGGTCCCCGCGAATCGGTCGAGGGACATGGCAACGCCGCCCAATGGCGCGAGCACAAACAGCAACTGACCGGCCTCGATGGCTGGCAGATCGACGGCAAGATCGGCATCCGTGCGCCGAAAGACTCGGGCAGCGGCACGCTGTTCTGGTTGCAGCGCCAGGATTACTACGACATTCGCCTGTCCGGACCACTGGGCCGCGGTGCGGCTCGCCTGACCGGACGTCCGGGCAAGGTGTCGCTGGAAGTCGCCAACCAGGGACGCTACGACGCGCCGAACCCGGAAGTGCTGCTCGAAGAGCAGCTGGGCTGGAAGCTGCCGGTGTCCAATCTGGCCTGGTGGGTACGCGGGCTCCCGGCTCCGGACAGCAAAAGTCGCCTGACCCTGGATACCGACAGTCGCCTGGCCAACCTCGAACAGGATGGCTGGCAGGTCGAATACACCGACTACACCCAGCAAAACGGCTACTGGCTGCCCGAGCGCATCAAGCTGCATGGCACCGACCTTGACGTCACCCTGGTGATCAAGGCCTGGCAACCACGCAAACTGGGGTCATGACATGCCAGCCAATCGCCTGACTTTGCCGTCCCCGGCCAAACTCAATTTGATGCTGCACATTCTCGGTCGCCGCGAAGACGGCTACCACGAACTGCAAACGATGTTTCAGTTTCTCGATTACGGCGACGAAATCACCTACGCCCTGCGCGATGACGGTGTCATTCAACTGCACACCGAATTCGCCGGCGTACCCCACGACAGCAACCTGATCGTCAAGGCCGCGAAAAAACTCCAGGAGCAATCCGGTTGTTCGCTGGGTGTCGATATCTGGATCGAAAAGATCCTGCCCATGGGCGGCGGCATTGGCGGCGGCAGTTCGAATGCCGCAACGACGTTGCTCGGCCTCAATCACCTGTGGCAATTGGGCTGGGATGAAGATCGCCTGGCTGGCCTGGGATTGACGCTGGGCGCCGACGTCCCGGTTTTCGTTCGTGGTCATGCGGCTTTCGCCGAGGGCGTGGGGGAGAAACTGACCCCTGTCGACCCCGAAGAACCGTGGTATCTGGTGCTGGTGCCGCAAGTCTCTGTAAGTACGGCAGAAATTTTTTCAGATCCGTTGTTGACACGTAACACTCCTCCCATTAAAGTGCGCCCCGTTCCCAAGGGAAACAGTCGAAATGACTGCTTGCCGGTGGTAACAAGGCGTTATCCAGAGGTACGTAACGCTTTGAATTTGTTAGGTAAATTTACCGAAGCAAAACTCACCGGAACTGGAAGTTGTGTGTTTGGGGGCTTCCCAAGCAAAGCTGAAGCTGATAAAGTCTCGGCCCTTCTGACAGAGACCCTTACAGGTTTTGTAGCAAAAGGAAGCAACGTTTCGATGTTGCATCGCAAGCTTCAAAGTCTGCTCTAAAGGAACCGATTACCGGGTAATCGTTGCAACAGATACAGGGGCGTCGCCAAGCGGTAAGGCAGCAGGTTTTGATCCTGCCATGCGTTGGTTCGAATCCAGCCGCCCCTGCCATTTTCCTATACTCATCCAGGTTACCCTCAGCCTTCAGGTACTGCGCGTGTCCAAGATGATGGTCTTTACGGGGAACGCTAACCCCGATCTGGCTCGGCGTGTCGTACGTCAGCTGCATATCCCTCTCGGTGACATCTCTGTCGGTAAATTCTCCGACGGCGAAATTACAGCCGAGATCAATGAAAACGTCCGCGGTAAAGACGTCTTCATTATTCAGCCGACTTGCGCTCCGACCAACGATAACCTGATGGAACTGGTAGTGATGGCTGACGCCTTCCGCCGCTCCTCGGCTACTCGTATCACTGCTGTTATTCCTTACTTTGGTTATGCCCGTCAGGATCGCCGTCCGCGTTCCGCACGTGTGGCTATCAGCGCGAAAGTCGTGGCTGACATGCTTACCGTAGTCGGCATCGACCGTGTTCTCACGGTTGATCTGCATGCTGACCAAATCCAGGGTTTCTTCGATATTCCGGTAGATAACATCTACGGCTCCCCGGTTCTGGTGGATGACATCGAAGATCAGCGCTTCGAAAACCTGATGATCGTGTCCCCGGACATTGGCGGCGTCGTGCGTGCACGTGCCGTTGCCAAATCCCTGGGCGTGGATCTCGGGATCATCGACAAACGCCGTGAGAAAGCCAATCACTCTGAAGTGATGCATATCATCGGTGATGTCGAAGGGCGTACCTGTATTCTGGTCGATGACATGGTCGATACCGCCGGCACCCTGTGCCACGCGGCCAAGGCCCTGAAAGAGCATGGCGCTGCCAAGGTTTTCGCCTACTGCACGCACCCTGTGCTGTCGGGTCGGGCGATCGAAAACATTGAAAATTCCGTGCTGGACGAGCTGGTGGTGACCAACACCATCCCGCTGTCCGCTGCAGCACAAGCCTGTGCGCGTATCCGCCAACTGGATATCGCACCGGTAGTTGCCGAGGCGGTCCGCCGCATCAGCAATGAAGAATCGATCAGCGCGATGTTCCGCTAAGGGCCCTGCCCTTCTCGAAATGTCTCGTTGACGAAAAGCGCCCCGCCCCGGCATTCCTGTCGGGGCGGGGCTTTTTTGCCCATATCGCCTTTAGCGCTGGTCGCAAACGCTGGGGCGAGTGTGGTTATTTTGGAGATACAACATGAACGATTTTACTCTGAATGCTGAAGTGCGTTCCGACCTGGGGAAAGGTGCGAGCCGCCGCCTGCGTCGTCTCGCAAGCCTGGTTCCAGCTGTAGTTTACGGTGGCGACAAAGCCCCTGAATCCATCAGCATGCTGGCCAAAGAAGTTGCCAAACTGCTCGAAAACGAAGCGGCTTACAGCCACATCATCGAGCTGAACGTTGGTGGCACCAAGCAGAACGTCGTGATCAAAGCCCTGCAGCGTCACCCGGCCAAAGGCCACGTGATGCACGCTGACTTCGTACGCGTAGTCGCTGGCCAGAAACTGACCGCCATCGTTCCAGTGCACTTCATCAACGAAGAAGCACCGACCAAGAAAGGCGGCGAAATCTCGCACGTTGTTGCCGAGATCGAAGTTTCCTGCCTGCCGAAAGATCTGCCTGAGTTCATCGAAGTCGACCTGGCTAACGCTGAAATCGGTTCGATCATTCACCTGTCGGACCTCAAGGCGCCTAAAGGCGTTGAGTTCGTGGCCCTGGCACACGGCGATGACAAGGCTGTTGCCAACGTCCACGCTCCACGTGTTGCTCCAGAAGCTGCAGAAGGCGCTGCAGAGTAATTTTACTCTGTACGCCGGAGTGACCGGAAACATCGCGGACTAGAGCATAGCGAGAAAGCGGGCGAGAACGCGGAGTTTACATCATGGTAAATGAGCAATTTTCGTCCACTTTCGCCGCTCTCCCTGATTGCGGCGATGTTATCCACCACTCCAATGAAGGGCCCCTATCGTGACTGCCATCAAACTGATCGTTGGCCTGGGAAATCCAGGCGCTGAATACGAACAGACCCGGCATAACGCAGGGGCCCTTTTTGTTGAGCGCATCGCGAACGCACAAGGTGTAAATCTTGTGGCGGACCGCAAATATTTCGGCCTGACCGGGCGCTATTCGCATCAGGGTCAGGATGTTCGTCTGCTGATTCCTACCACTTACATGAACCGCAGCGGCCAGGCCGTGGCGGCACTCGCCGGTTTCTTCCGCATCAAGCCTGAAGAAATCCTCGTGGCGCATGACGAACTCGACCTGCCACCGGGCGTCGCCAAACTCAAAGTGGGCGGCGGCCACGGCGGTCACAACGGGTTGCGCGACATCATTGCGCAACTGGGCAATCAGAATACCTTTCACCGCTTGCGGCTTGGCATTGGCCACCCGGGCGTTGCCAGTATGGTTTCAAATTTCGTCCTGGGTCGTGCGCCACGCGCCGAACAGGAAAAACTCGATGCCAGCATCGACTTTGCCCTCGGCGTGCTGCCGGATATCCTCGCCGGGGAATGGAACCGCGCGATGAAAAACCTGCACAGCCAGAAGGCCTGACTCACTCCTCGGGGAAAACACCATGGGATTCAATTGCGGCATCGTCGGTCTGCCTAACGTCGGCAAGTCCACCCTGTTCAACGCCCTGACCAAATCCGGGATCGCGGCCGAGAACTTCCCCTTCTGCACCATCGAACCGAACAGCGGTATCGTGCCGATGCCGGATCCGCGTCTGGAAGCCCTGGCGGCCATCGTCAATCCAAAGCGCATCCTGCCGACCACCATGGAGTTCGTCGACATCGCGGGCCTGGTTGCCGGCGCGTCGAAAGGTGAAGGCCTGGGCAACAAGTTTTTGGCCAACATCCGTGAAACCGATGCCATCGCCCACGTGGTCCGCTGCTTCGAAGACGAGAACGTGATTCACGTCTCCAACAGCGTCGACCCGAAACGCGACATCGAAATCATCGACCTGGAACTGATCTTCGCCGACCTCGACAGCTGCGAGAAGCAACTGCAGAAAGTCGCGCGCAACGCCAAGGGCGGTGACAAGGACGCAGTAGTCCAGAAAGGCCTGCTGGAGCAACTGATCGCCCACTTCACCGAAGGCAAGCCGGCGCGCAGCCTGATGAAGAACATGGGTGCCGACGAAAAAGCGGTGATCAAGGGCTTCCACCTGCTGACCACCAAGCCGGTCATGTACATCGCCAACGTCGCTGAAGACGGTTTCGACAACAACCCGCACCTGGACGTGGTCCGCGCCATCGCCGAAGAAGAAGGCGCCGTGGTTGTACCGGTGTGCAACAAGATCGAAGCGGAAATCGCCGAGCTCGATGACGGCGAAGAGAAAGACATGTTCCTCGAAGCCCTGGGCCTCGAAGAGCCTGGCCTGAACCGTGTGATCCGCGCCGGCTACGAAATGCTGCACCTGCAGACCTACTTCACCGCCGGTGTCGAAGAAGTCCGCGCCTGGACCGTACGCGTCGGTGCCACCGCACCACAAGCTGCTGGCGTGATCCACACCGACTTCGAAAAAGGCTTCATCCGCGCCGAAGTGATCGCCTACAACGACTTCATCCAGTACAAGGGCGAAGCCGGTACCAAGGAAGCCGGTAAATGGCGTCTGGAAGGCAAGGATTACATCGTCAAGGACGGCGACGTGATGCACTTCCGCTTCAACGTGTAAGCCACACGCCCAAGAAAAAGCCGCGTTTGATACGCGGCTTTTTTTGTGCCTTGTTTTTGCTTTTCTGTGGGAGCGAGCTTGCTCGCGATAGCGGTGTGTCAGCCAACAAAGATACTGACTGACACTCCGTCATCGCGAGCAAGCTCGCTCCCACAGGGGATTTGTGCTGGATCAGGACTTTTTCGTACGAGGCAGGAAGATCGCCAACACCCCGAACAGCGGCAGGAACGAACACAGGTAATACACGTATTCGATACCGTGAATATCCGCCAGGTGCCCCAGCAACGCCGCGCCAATCCCGCCGAAACCGAACATCAAACCGAAGAACACCCCGGCGATCATCCCGACATTGCCCGGCACCAGTTCCTGGGCGTACACCACGATGGCCGAGAACGCCGAGGCGAGGATGAAGCCGATGATGACACTCAGGATGCTGGTCCAGAACAGGTCGACATGGGGCAGCAACAAGGTGAACGGTGCAACCCCGAGGATCGAGAACCAGATCACTGCCTTACGCCCGATCCTGTCGCCGATCGGCCCGCCAAAGAACGTCCCCGCCGCTACCGCACCAAGGAACAGGAACAGGTGCAACTGCGAACTGGCGACCGACAGGTCGAATTTCTCGATCAGGTAGAAGGTGAAATAGCTGGTGAGGCTGGCCATGTAGAAATACTTGGAGAACACCAGCAGCCCGAGCACCACCAGCGCGCTGGTCACTCGGCCCTTGGACAGGCCGTGAGTCGCTGCCTGACCTTGCTTGAGCTTGAACAGGTTCAAGTGGTTGGCGTACCAGCGGCTGATCCGGTACAGCACGAACAACGCAAACACCGCGAACAGGCCGAACCAGGCCACGTGCCCCTGGCCGTAGGGAATGATGATCGCTGCCGCCAGTAACGGACCGAACGCCGAGCCTGCGTTACCGCCGACCTGGAAGGTCGATTGCGCCAGCCCGAAGCGCCCGCCCGAAGCCAGTCGCGCCACGCGGGACGCTTCGGGGTGGAAGGTCGAAGAACCGATGCCAATCAAGCCCGCCGCCAGCAAAATCAGCGGGAAGCTGCCGACCACCGACATCATCAGAATACCGACCAGGGTGCACACCGTACCCGCCGGCAGCAGCCACGGCTTGGGGTGGCGGTCGGTGTAGTAACCCACCCACGGCTGCAACAGCGAGGCCGTCAACTGGAACGTCAGGGTGATCAGGCCGACCTGGGTGAAGCTCAGGCCATAGCTGGCCTTGAGCATCGGGTAGATCGACGGCAGCACCGACTGGATCAGGTCGTTGATCAAATGCGCCAGCGCCACCGCACCGATGATGCGCATCACCAGGGGGCTGCTTTGGGGCGTAGCGGACGCCGGCACTGAGCCGGTCTGGGCGTTGCTGATAGCCATGGGAATTTCCAGACAACAGGAGGTACAAACGGGGCAGATGCGCCAATGTGCCATTTTTCAGTGCAGCAACGCCATCCCCTTAGCCTGCTAACGACCTCGATTTTCATCGCCACAACATTGATGGCGCAACGCCATGGTCTGAATCTTGCCTTCTTTGTCGGCTTGAACGCGGCTTCCTTACAAAGGAGGCCGACAATGGGAAGTTTCGCCACAGAGTCAGCCTACAGAGCGGACAAGGGTGAACTTTCGAGGCCTTTTTAGAGGGCACGAGTCGGCGGTGCAACAACCTCCGACGCACGCCAATGGTGCGTGGTGTCCATAGGAGTCTTGGGGCATGCAGGCTTTTTTATCACCGGGGATCGGATTGCTGGGGCGTTTTGGCTTTGCGCGCAAATTCCAGCTGTTGTTTCTGCTGTTTATCCTGCCGCTGGCCGGCAGCCTGTGGATGATCGGCCAGGACTATCGCGACAAACTCAGCCTGATCTCCGGCGAACGTGCCGGGGTGCGGCAACTGCTGGCCCTTGATGCACTGGATGACCTGCTCGCCGCCCAGCGTGATCGCGCCGCCCGCTGGCGCGCCACGGAAACCAATCGCCAGCCGACACCGGCCACACTCGCCGCGATGGCCGCCTTCGATGCGGTCCAACCCGCCGTCAGCCAGGCCACTGCCGAACTGGGCAATGCCCTGCAAAAAGAAGCTGCCGAGAGTGAAACACTGAGCCGTTATCAGGCCCTGCAAGCCGCCCTCGATGGCCTCGACTCGAAAAGCCTGAGCAGCGTCGGCTGGTGGCCGGATGGCTACGATCGCTTCACCAACGCCCTGAGCGCCCTGCAGGCCTTGCGCGAGCAGATCGCCATGGACAATCGCCTGACACTGGCACCGTGGCTGGAGACCTATCTGCTGACGCAGATCTCCACCCAACACGCACCCGACCTGATCGAACGAGTCGGTCGCCTGGCGGCGGTGGGCCAGGCGTCGGTAGTGTCCGGGCAGTTCACCCTGCAAAGCCGCCTGCAACTGCGCGACCTGCGCAGCCGCATCGGCGATGCACGGGAGCAGCTGGTGAAAACCGCTGGCCTGCTCGAAGCGCGCTTGCCCAGCGCCCTGCAAACCTGGGCCGGGCAATACCACGACAGCCTCAAGCGCCTGGACTCAGGCCTGAAGGTGCTGGATGACGGCGTGTTCGGCGGCAGCATCAATCTCAAGCCGGAGGACTTCGAACGCAGTCTCGACGCCCTGCTCTCTGACCTTGCCTCGTTGCGCCAGCAGTCGCTGGTGTCGCTGGATCAACGCCTGGATTACTACCACGGCTCGGCGATCCGCCAGTTCATTGTGGTGGCCGCCGTGTTCGGCTGCCTGCTGTTGGCCGCGCTCTATCTGTTCATCTGCTTGCAGGCTTCGATCCGCCGCAGCGCCAGCGGCATCACGGTGCTGGCCGAGGCTCTGCGCGATGGCAATCTGAGCCTGCAAGTTCCGGTTCAAGGACGGGACGAACTGGCGGTCATCAGCACCGCGCTGAACGTCGCCGTGGTGCAACTGCGCACCAGCCTGCAGGGGGTGGATCACGAAACCCTGCAACTGAGCCACGCGGTGCAAAGCCTCAACCATCACTCCAGTGACGCCTTGGGCGAAGTCGAAGCCCAGCAATTGCAGATCAGCCAGATTGCCGCGGCGGCGACGCAACTGGCCGCCACCTCACAAGGGGTCGCCCACAGTTGCGAACAGGCGTCCGGCAGCGCCCAGCACACCCGGCGCATTGCCGCCGACAGCAGCCGCGACAGCCAGCGCACCACCGCGAGCATCCAGCAGCTCAATCAACGCCTGAACGAGACAGCGGCCGCCCTGGGCCGAGTCAGCGAGCAAGGACAGCAGATTCAACTGGTGGTCGACACCATTCGCGGCGTCGCCGAGCAGACCAACCTGCTGGCACTCAACGCCGCCATCGAGGCGGCGCGGGCGGGCGAACAAGGACGTGGCTTTGCGGTGGTGGCCGATGAAGTACGCAGCCTGTCGCAGCGCACCCAATCGTCGACCGCACAGATTGCCGGCACGGTCGACAGCCTGCGTCACACCGTGAACGAGGCCGTAAACCTGATGGAGGCCGCGTGCACTCAGGCAGAGAGCGATGCACAAGCGGTCACCGGACTTGGCGAACGCCTCGGGGAAATCGCCAGTGCAGTACAGAGTGTCACCGACACCCTGGCGCACATCGCCACGGCGGTGGAAGAGCAGGCCAGTACTGCCGACGAGGTCAGCGGTAATATCCAGCAGGTCGATCAGGCAGCGCTGCGTTTGCTCGAAGGTGCCCGCGCGGTGAACCAGGCAGCGGACACCCTGAGTCAGGGCAGCAAAGCGTTAAGCGACAACACCGGGCGCTTCCGCTTGAGTTGAGTCCGGCAGCCCTGCTCAGGCGCGGATCACCGCTTCCGGGAAGTCCTGCTCCAGTTCGGTCTTGAGCCAGTCGATAAACCACGCCACGTCCGCCGACAGCTCGGCGGACGGCGTAAGTACCCGATAGCTTTCCAGCTTCACTTGCGCGTCCACCACCCGCACCAACTTGCCGGTATTGAGTTCCTCGCGCACCAGCACTTCGTTGGCCAACGCAATGCCCTGCCCGCTCTCGGCCACCGACAGCGCGTGGTCGTTGTTGACGTAGAGCATGTCCGAATTGAGGTGGATGTCGAGTTCGTTGGCGGCGAACCACAGGTTCCACCACTCGCCGTCATCGACGTGGATCAGGTTGTGTTTCACCAGGTCCGCGGGGCTGCCGATGGGTTCGACGCTGGCCAGATATTCGGGGGAGCAGATCGGAAACACCCGAGGACAAATCAGGCTGGTGCGGGAGTGGGCATATTGGCCGTCCACCCCGTAGACAATGCCCAGGTCAGCGCTTTTGCCATCCACTTCGGTGAAGGTCGAATTGGGTTCGATGGCGAACTTCAAACCCGGGCGCAGGTGACGCATGGCCTCGATGCGCGGCATCAGCCAACGCTTGGCGAACCCCGGCACCACCATGATGCGCAGCCAGCGCTCGGCGTGTTTGGGCTGCGCCTCCTTGCCGGCTTCGATGATCAACTGCAAGGCGGCGGTGATCTTGCGGTGATACTTCTGCCCCGCCGCCGTCAGGTTGACCCCGCGAGAGGTGCGCTCGAACAGTTGGATGCCCAGCCAGTCTTCCAGCAACTTCACATGGCGGCCGATGGCCGGCTGGGTCACGTGCAGGGCTTTCGAGGCTTCGACATAGCTGCCCAAACGGGCCGCGGCATCAAAGGCACGCACCGCGTTGAGGGGTGGCAAACGCTGGTCAGGCATGGTTCTGAACGCCTTCTGCTGTTAAATTTTTTAACAGCCTCTATGTTAAAATTGAAGTTTCGCCCCCGCAACCCCTCGCTGATAATCCAGCCACAGCAGAACAAAAAAACAGCTGGTTACAACACTCGAACGCATCTCGATCCTGCCCAGAAAAATAATATCCATGGTCCGACGGCCCGGCTGACTACAGCACTCGCGGACGATGGGGGAATCGGAGGTAACGCATGAATGCCCTGCATTCGCTGCAAACGCTGGCGGTGTCCATCCGCTCAGTGCGTAAAGTCTACGGCGATCCAAAGAATGGCCCGGTGGCGCTCAAAAGCATCGACCTGGACATTCGCGACAACGAGTTCTTCACCCTTCTCGGCCCTTCGGGCTGCGGCAAAACCACGCTCCTGCGGATGATCGCCGGGTTCGAATTCCCTACCGAAGGCGAGATTCTGCTCTACGGCGAAAACATCGCCGACCGCCCGCCGTTCCAGCGCCCGGTCAACACGGTGTTCCAGCATTACGCGCTGTTCCCGCACATGACCATCGCCGAGAACCTGGCCTTCGGTCTTGAATCCCACCCGATGGGCAAGATCCTGAACAAAACGCAGATGGCCGAACGGGTGCGCGAGATGCTCGCCCTGGTGCAGATGGAGCGCTTTGCCAACCGCAAGCCGGCGCAACTGTCCGGCGGTCAGCAGCAGCGCGTCGCCCTCGCTCGTGCCTTGGCGCCGCATCCCAAAGTCTTGCTGCTCGACGAACCGCTCTCGGCCCTCGATCTCAAGCTGCGCCAGGCCATGCGCGAAGAGCTGAAAACCATTCAGGCGCGCACCGGCATCACCTTCATCTTCGTCACCCACGACCAGGAAGAAGCGCTGACCATGTCCGACCGCATCGCCGTGTTGTCCGAAGGCGAAGTGCAGCAGGTCGGTCGTCCGGAAGACATCTACGAACGCCCGCGCAATCGCTTTGTCGCCGACTTCATCGGTGAAACCAACTTCATTGAAGGCACGGTCACCCGCGTCGAAGACGGCCTGGCCTGGTTCGCCGGCCCGGCCGGCCACCCGCTGCCCGCACAGCCGTGCAGCGATGTGCGCGTGGGCGCCAACGTCGCACTGTCCGTGCGCCCCGAACGTTTGCATCTGGTGCCAGCCACCACTGAATACGCTCTGCCGTGTCGGATCGAAGCGCAGATCTACCTCGGCACCGACCTGCAATACCAGGTCAGCCTGAGCGACGGTTCGCGCCTCACCGTGCGCACCCCCAACTGCGTCGACCAGAGCAAACGCTTCGCCGTCGGCAGCCAGGCCGGTCTGTTGTTCGACCAGGGCAGCGCCAGCGTCCTGCACGATTGAGCACGAGGAGTTGCCATGCACGCATTACCGATTGCCAACACGCTGGAACGTCGGCGGGCCTTCCAGAGTTTTCTCGGTGTCAGCCCGGCGCTGATTGCCATCGGCCTGTTTCTGATCGTGCCGATCCTGATCGTCATCGGATACTCGCTGATGGAAGCCAACCCCTACGGCGGGGTGAACAAGGTCTTCAGCAGCGACGCCTACACCTCGCTGCTTTTCGAGCGACAACTGGATGACAGCCTGGCGTTTGCCGACTCCTATCTCATCATCGCCCTGCGTTCCATCGGCATCGCCGGGTTGACCACGCTCATCACCCTGTTGATCGGCTTTCCGGTCGCCGTGTGGCTGGCCATGCAGCCGGCGCATCGCCGCGGCCTGCTGATCTTCCTGATCACCGTGCCGTTCTGGGCCAACCTGTTGATCCGCACCTACGCCTGGATTCTGCTGCTGCGCAACACCGGGGTGATCAACAACAGCCTGATGGGCCTCGGGGTCATCGACCAGCCGTTGCAACTGCTCTACACCGACGGCGCGGTGCTGCTGGGGCTGGTCTACACCTATGCGCCCTTCGTCGTGCTGCCGATCTACGCCACGCTGGAGAAGATGGATACCCGCCTGCTCGAGGCCGCTCAGGACCTCTATGCAGGACGCGTGCGGACCTTGCGCAAAGTGGTGTTGCCGATCGCCAAACCGGGAATCATCGCCGGCGCCATCCTCACCTTCGTGCCTTGCCTGGGCGCGATGATCGCCCCGGAACTGCTCGGCGGCGGCACGCGGATGATGCTCGGCAACCTGATTTTCCGGCAGTTCAGCGATGCCCGTAACTGGCCATTCGGCGCTGCGCTGTCGCTGGTGTTGATGGCGGCGGTGATGTTGGTACTGACGGTCTATGCCCTGCGTGCCGAACGCCAGCGCATCGCCAAGGGAGGTGCGTAATGATCGGCCTGTTCAAGCGCAATACGCTGGGCGTGCAGGACTTCCCCGGCTTCGGCGGATTCAGTTTCCTGTTCTACCTGTACCTCTACGCGCCGATCGTCGTGCTGGTGGTGTTCTCGTTCAACGCCAACCAATCGGCCACGGTGTGGACCGGCTTCAGCCTCGACTGGTATCGCGCGGCCTTCGCCAACCAGGCCCTGCGCCAGGCGGCCGGCAACAGCCTGTTGATCGCGGTTTGCGCCAGCATGGTTGCCACGGCCATCGCTACCCTCGCCGCCCTGGGCACTTCGCGGGGTGCGAAATTCAAGGGCCTGCAACTGTCCATGGGCGCGATCATGCTGCCTCTGGTACTGCCGGAAATCGTGGTCGGCGTCGCCACCCTGGCGCTGTTCTCCACCATCGGCCTGTCCCTGGGCTACGGCAACCTGATCATCGCGCACACGGTGTTCTGTATTCCGTTTGCCTTTCTGCCGATCCGCGCCCGCCTGAACGACATGGACCTGTCCCTGGAACAGGCCTCGGCCGACCTCTACGCCGGCCCGTGGCGAACCTTTCGCAAGGTCACGTTGCCGCTGCTGATGCCGGGGATTTTCTCCGGGCTGATGCTGGCCTTCATCGTCTCACTGGATAACTTCGTGATCTCGATGATGGTCTCCCAGGCCGGCACCACCACCTTGCCGATCTTCATCTTCGGCCTGTTGCGCATGGGCGTGACACCCGACGTCAACGCCGTGTCGACCCTGATCCTGGGCGTCTCGGTGCTGTTCGTGACCCTTTCCTATCTGCTGGGCAAAAAGAAATCCTGAACCTTCTACGTACTGTGGGGAAATAGCATGAGCAAGTGGATTAAAAGCATCGGCACTTCGTTGTTCCTGACTTTGCCGCTGACCATGGCCGGCAGCGTTCAGGCCGCGGAAAAACTCAACGTGGTGAGCTGGAGCGGTTACTTTTCGCCGGAAATTCTCGCCAAATTCCAGAAGCAGACCGGCATTGAAGTCACCGTCGACTCCTACGACTCCAACGAAACCCTGCTGGCCAAATTGAAACAGGGCGGCGCCGGTTATGACGTGGCGATCCCTTCCCACCAGTTCATTCCGATCCTGATCAAGGAAAAACTGCTGGAGCGTTTCGATCCGGTCAACGAGCCTTACTACGCTGACGTCGTCGACAACCTGAAAAAGCCGACCTGGGACCCGGAAGGCGCCTATTCCGTACCGTTCATCTGGGGCACCACCAGCGTGGTGATCAATACCGAACGCTACAAAGGCCCTGCCGACAGCCTCAAGGTGCTTTACGAGCCACCGGCCGAGCTGCAAGGGCGAATCAACATGTTCGACTCGGTCAGTGACGTGGTGGACATGGCCAGCCTGTACCTGAACATTCCGCTGTGCAGTGAAGATCCGAAGCAGATGCAGCAGATCCTGACCCTGCTCAAGGCGCAGAAGCCCTTCGTCAAAACCTACAGTTCCAAGGCAGGTTCAATCCGCGAAAACCTGGCATCCGGTGAAATCGACATGTCGACCTTCTGGGGCGGTTCGTCGATGCGCGCCCGGGAAATGAAACCGAGCCTGAAATACCTGTACCCGAAAGAAGGCGTACTGGCCTGGGTCGACAACATGGTCATTCCGACCGGCAGCAAGAACCCGGCGAACGCCAAGGCGTTCATCGCGTTCCTCAGCCAGCCTGAAAACGCAGCGATGACCCAGAACTTCCTCAAGCACCAGAGCCCGATCAAGGGTGTGGAGCCGTTCCTCGACGCAGGCCTCAAGGACGCGCCGGAACTGCACATTCCCGAAGGCACCCAGGTGGTGTTCAGCAAGACCTGCGGCGAAGGCGCGATCCGCCTGGCCGACCGCCTCTGGACCAACCTGATGCGTTGATCTCCACCGCCCCGACGCAAAGGCGGGGCGCTTTTCCAGCCGTCTGAAAGGCCGCTTGCAATGAACTCCAATAACATCAGCGAACTGGTCCTGTTGCAGGCCCATGAGCTCGCCGAACGCATCCGCCTGCGCCAGGTTTCCTGCCGGGAAGTGATGCAGACTTATCTTACCCATATCGAACGCTTCAATCCGCAAGTCAATGCACTGATCAGCCTGCAAGCGCCTGAGGACCTGCTGGCCCAGGCGGATGGCCGTGATGCCGAGCTGGCCCGCGGCCAATACCGTGGCTGGATGCACGGCCTGCCCCATGCCATCAAGGATCTGTCCCTGACGCGCGGCATCCGCACCACCCTGGGTTCGCCGCTGTACAAGGACTTCATCCCCGAACGCGATGGCATCATGGTCGAGCGGATCAAGGGCGCCGGCGCGATCATCATTGGCAAGAGCAACACCCCGGAATTCGGCCTTGGCTCGCAAAGCTATAACCCGCTGTTCGGTGCGACCGGTTGCGCCTACGACCCGAGCAAGACCGCTGGCGGCAGCAGCGGCGGCGCAGCGGCGGCACTGGCCATGCACCTGGTGCCGGTGGCCGATGGCAGCGACATGATGGGTTCGCTGCGCAATCCGGCCGCGTTCAACAACATTTTCGGTTTCCGTCCGTCCCAGGGCCGCGTGCCCTTCGATGACAGTGCCGACCTGTTTATCGACCAACTCGGCTACGAAGGCCCCATGGCGCGCAGCGTGCGCGATGCCGCGTTGCTGTTGTCGGTGCAGGCCGGAGCCGATGCGCGGGCGCCACTGTCGATTGCCGAGTCCGGCAGTGCCTTTGCGGCACCGCTGGATCGCGATTTCAAAGGTACTCGCCTGGGCTGGCTCGGCGACTTCAACGGCTACCTGCCGATGGAAAAAGGCATCCTCTCGCTGTGCGAAAAGGCCTTTGCCGACTTCGAAAGCCTGGGTTGCCACATTGAACCGGCTCAATCCGAATTCGCGCCAGAGAAGCTGTGGAGCAGTTGGCGAACCTTGCGCCACTGGATGGTCGCCGGCTCGTTGGGTGCGACCTATGCCGACCCGCAAAAGCGTGCGCTGTTGAAACCGGAAGCCTGCTGGGAAGTGGAAAACGGCCTGAAACTCTCGGCCAGCGACGTGTTTGCCGCTTCAGTGACGCGCAGCGACTGGTATCGGGCGATCTCCAGGCTGTTCGAACAATATGACTACCTGCTACTGCCCAGCGCCCAGGTCTTCCCGTTCGACAAGACCCAAGCGTGGCCCGCTTCCATTGAAGGCGTGAGCATGGACACCTATCACCGATGGATGGAGGTGGTGATTCCCGGCACCTTGTCCGGCTGCCCGGTGGCCAACGTACAGGTCGGCTTCAACGCCAGCGGCCTGCCGATGGGTCTGCAAATCATCGGCAGACACCAGGCCGACTTCGCTGTCCTGCAATTGGCGCACGCGTACGAACAGGCCAGCCGCTGGTTCCAGCGCTGCCCTTCACCGCTGCTTGGAAGGTAGATTTTGATAAACGGTTGAAAGCGCAGAGAAATATTTTAGATTTATGCTTGACGCATCCCCGTTACCGGTGAATAATGCGCGCCACTTGGCTACATAGCTCAGTTGGTTAGAGCATAGCATTCATAATGCTGGGGTCCGGGGTTCAAGTCCCTGTGTAGCCACCAAGTACTAAAAACGGCTTACCGAAAGGTAGGCCGTTTTTTTATGCCTCGTTTTTATATCCCTGTAGGAGCGAGCTTGCTCGCGATGGACTCAAGAGCACCGCGTTTAGCCAGTAAACACGCGTTATCGTTAACGACCATCGCGAGCAGGCTCGCTCCTACACGGTCGGCAATGCCGACAACGCCCGTTCCCAGATCTGCCACGTGCGCAACCAGACCATCGACTGCCAATCGCTATCGGCCGGATAGAACTGCTCCAGCAGATTCAACTTGATTCCGCGCCCTGTTGCGTCACCCGGATTGCCATACAGATGCAGCCAGTGATCATCGCGCAAATGGCGGTGAACGTCCGGCCCCGGATATGTCCCGCACTCGATGACAAAAGGCATCAGGCGCACCTGCGGCAGCGCATCGATCAACGCCTGCGAGGTGTAGCCGGTGGCCGTCGCCGCTACGCCGGTTTCGCTCAGGGTATCGGCGCCGGTTTGCAGACTGTAGAGCCACGGCCCGTAGATCGCCTGCGCATCCGGCAGCGCCGGGTAGGCCGATTCGGTGATGGTCAGCAGCATCGGATGACCGTATTCACCCGCCCCTGTGTGCAAGTCGAAACACATGGCCACTTCAGCATGGGCCACGTGCTTTTGCACGATCCGGTGCAGCGTGCGGTTCGACCAGCTCGGCGCCAGCCCGCCGTAGAACAGGCCATCGGGGTGAGCATGCTGACCGCCCTCGACAATCGACATCACCGCCGGCCAGCCATGCAGGCGAATCTGCTCGTCGAGCAAGGCATCGGCACGCTCACGCTCGGGGCCGTGCAACTGCGGGCAGGCATAGATTTCATGCAAGGCGTTGTAGGCCTGGTTGTCCGGCAGCGGGCGCTGGAAATCCAGATGATTGCGGTTCAGGTCGATGTTGTCTTCGTTGACCCGGCGCAACCACGCCATGCCCCAGGGGTTGATGGCATGGATCATGACCACGGCCACATCCGTTGGCAGGGAGCGCTTGCCCAACTCCTGCAGCCATTTGATCTGGCAGCCCGAGCCATAGAAGCCTTCAACTCCGTGAGTGCCGCTCAGCGCCACCAACAGACGCTTGGCGCCCGGATCACCCAACACCGCCACATCGGTACTCAACGATTCACCGAACGGACCTTTGAGCGGGTGTGGATACTCAGTCAAGATTGCGCCTGCGGCAGCCGCTGCGGCCAGGAACTGTTCTCGCTGGGTGCGATAGCCGGGCTGGGTTGGGAACTCGGTGTGCATGTCTGCCTCTTGTTGATTTTCTGGCCTGTCTGTTGGCAACGACCCTACAGAAATTCCTGCCATTGATGAAGGACAAAAACGTCAGCGCCATGGGACCCCGGTTTGCGTCCCTCCCGGTCGGCCGATAAAGTCCACTGATCGTAGATCCAACGGACGGAGTACCTCACGTGTTTTCAACCTTCGCTTTGCGCCGCCATCGCCTGCCTGCCCTGGCACTGGTCGTCAGTGCCTTGACCCTGGCCGCGTGCAACAACGCTTCGGTGCCGACGCTGCCGCTCGCCCCGGAAAGCGCTTCCGGTTTCCGCACCGACCTGAAAGCTCAACACGCCGAAAAATACATGGCAGCGGCGGCCAACCCGCTGGCAGCCGAAGCCGGGCGGGAGATGCTGCGCCGGGGCGGCTCGGCCATCGACGCGGCAATTGCGATGCAAGCGGTGTTGACGCTGGTCGAGCCACAGTCGTCGGGCATCGGTGGCGGTGCATTGATCGTACTCTGGGATGGCAAGGCCGTACGCACCTACGACGGCCGTGAAACCGCCCCGGCCGGTGCCACCGAGAAGCTTTTCCTGCAAGCCAATGGACAACCGATGGGTTTCACCCAGGCGCAGATTGGCGGCCGCTCGGTGGGCACGCCCGGTGTACTACGCGCCCTCGAACTGGCCCATGAAAAACACGGACGCCTGCTCTGGGCGCAGCTGTTTGAACCGGCCATCCGGCTCGCCGAGCAAGGCTTTGCCATCTCGCCACGCCTGCACCAGTTGATCGCTGCGGACTCGTCCATGCCACGCTCACCGGAAATGATGGCTTACTTCCGCAATGCCGATGGCAGCCCGAAAGCCGTCGGCACCAAACTCAAGAACCCGGCACTGGCCGCCGTGTTCAAACGCATCGCCCATGAAGGCCCGGATGCCCTGTACAAAGGCCCGGTCGCCGAGGAAATCGCTGCCAAGGTTCAGGGCCACGCCAACCCCGGCAGCCTGTCCCTGACCGATCTCGCCAACTACCAGGCCAAGGAACGCGCACCGCTGTGTACCGACTACAAGCGCTGGCAAGTCTGCGGCATGCCACCACCGTCCTCGGGCGGGATCGCCGTGGCGCAGATCCTCGGCACGCTGCAAGCCCTGGAGGCTCGCGACAAGCGCCTGGCGCTGGCACCGCTGAAGCCGGTCAAGACCACAGCCCCGGCCGGCAGCGAACCCGACCCGCAAGCCGTGCACCTGATCTCGGAAGCCGAACGCCTGGCCTACGCTGACCGCGCGCAGTACCTGGCCGATACCGACTTCGTGCCCGTGCCGGTCAAGGGCCTGGTCGACCCGGCCTACCTCGCCAGCCGCGCTGCCCTGATCGGCGAACGCAGCATGGGCACGGCCAAACCCGGCACGCCGCCGGGCATCCAGGTGGCCTATGCGCCGGACCGTTCGCCGCTGCGGATTTCCACCTCGCAAGTGGTGGCCGTCGATGACACGGGCGGCGCCGTGTCGATGACCACCACCATCGAGTCAGCGTTTGGCTCGCACATCATGGTTCAGGGTTTCATGCTCAATAACGAGATGACCGACTTCTCGTTCATCCCCGAGGAAAACGGGCAGAAAGTCGCCAACCGCGTCGAACCCGGCAAACGCCCGCGCTCGTCCATGGCACCGACCCTGATCTTCGACCGCCAGAGCGGCGAATTCCTCGCCACTGTCGGCTCCCCCGGCGGCTCGCAAATCATCGAATACGTGGCCAAATCCACCATCGGCCTGCTTGACTGGAATCTCGATGCGCAAGCGGCCATCAACCTGCCCAACTTCGGCAGCCGCAACGGCCCGACAGAACTGGAACAGGGCCAGTTCAGCCCCGCGCTGATTCAGGCGCTGAAAGACAAAGGGCACAGCGTGAGCGAAATCGACATGACCAGCGGCACCCAGGCGATTGTTCGGGTCAAGGACGCCCAGGGCAAAGCGTCGCTGACGGGAGGTGCAGATCCACGGCGTGAGGGGCAAGCGCTGGGGGATTGAGTCGCACGCGAAAAAAAGGGCCTACCGGTGGGTAGGCCCTTTTAGTTTGTAAGCAGGCGAACTTCAGCCGCGCACTTAACGACTGATCTTCAACCCCTGCCGAACCTGATGTTTTTCCAGCGCCAGCTCAATCAACCGCGTCACCAGCTCGCTGTAGGTCATGCCGGTGGCCTGCCACAATTTCGGGTACATGCTGATGCGGGTGAAACCGGGCAGCGAGTTGATTTCGTTGATCAGCACTTCGCCGCTGTCGGTCAGGAACACATCGACACGGGCCAGGCCGGAGCAGCCCAGGATCTGGAACGCCTCAACGGCCAGGGCGCGAATACGCTCGCTGGCCTCGACGCTGATATTGGCCGGCACCACGACTTCAGCGGCCGTGTCGTCGATGTATTTGCTGTCGTAGGAATAGAACCCGCTGCGCACCACAATCTCGCCGCAACCACTGGCGATCGCCTCTTCATTGCCGAGCACTGCGCATTCAATCTCGCGGCCGCTGACGGCAGATTCGACCAACACCTTGGTATCGAAACTCAACGCCAGCTCCACCGCTGCACTGTATTCGGCCTCGTCGGTGACCTTGCTCACGCCCACGGAAGAGCCCTGGTTCGCCGGCTTGACGAACAGCGGCAAACCGAGCCGGGACTGAACCTCGGCAAACCCGGTGCGCGCCGCCGAGGCTCGGGTCAATGTCACGAACGGCGTCACGGCCAGGCCGGCATCACGCAGCAGACGCTTGCTGATGTCCTTGTCCATGCACACGGCCGAGCCAAGCACATCGGAGCCGACAAACGGCAGATCGGCCATCCGCAGCAAACCTTGCAGACAACCGTCTTCACCGAGGGTGCCGTGGACGATCGGGAAGATCACATCGACATGACCGAGCATTTCCTGACTGCTGGTTTCCACCAGTTGCTGGCTGGCTTTTCCTGGCACCACGGCCAGCTCGCGATTGGACTGATTGAGGGCGATCAGCGCCGGGTTTTCCTGATTCAGCAAAAAGTTGGAAGGGTCGTTGAGGTGCCAGTGGCCTTGTTTGTCGATACCGATCAGCACCGGTTCGAAGCGAGAGCGATCGAGAGCGTCGACGATATTCTTCGCCGATTGCAACGACACTTCGTGCTCCGCCGAGCGCCCGCCAAAGATTATCCCTACACGCAGCTTTCTCATCGCCTGGCCTCCTGGTGAATGTGCTTACAACCTGAATAGTCGAAACCTTACGGCTGCAAGGTCTTGCCGTCCACCGGCTCGCCAATGGTCAGGAAGTGCCCGCCCGCCACGTGGTGCAAGGTGCGCAAGGCATCTTGCCCTTCGAAGTGCCAGCGCCCTTCGCTGAACACGCGCTCGTCGGCCTGGGCGGCAATCACTTCGGCCAGGAACAGATCGTATTGCTGGTGGTTGTTCGGCTCCGGCAACAGGCGACATTCCAGCCAGGCCACGCAGCCCTCGAGCATCGGCGCTTCGAGCGATTCACCGGTGAAGGTCTGCAAGTCGTAGGTCTCGAACTTGTCGCGCCCCTGGCCCTGGGTCAACTCCAGGCCGGAGGTCGAACCAACGGTCTGCACAATGTCGGCCTGGGCAGCGCAGGGAACGTTCAACACAAACGTGCCCGAGGCCTCCAGCAATTGGCGAGTCCAGGTCGACTTGTCCAGCACCACGGCAATTTTCGGTGGTTCGAAATCCAGCGGCATGGCCCAGGCTGCCGCCATGATGTTGCGCCGGCCATCGTGGGCGGCGCTGACCAGCACGGTCGGGCCATGATTGAGCAGACGATAAGCCTTGGACAAGGGAACCGGACGGCGGTGGGAAGCGCTCATGGAAGTCTGCTCCAGGGGGAAAGAGCCGATTGTAGCGCCCACTTAACCCTGTGGGAGCGGGCTTGCTCGCGAAGGCGTCAGTTCAGTCACAGTTGCGTTAAATGACACACCGCCTTCGCGAGCAAGCCCGCTCCCACCAAAAGCTGATCGCAGGTCAGTAAGTGAGTTGATTGGCAAACTGCCCCACCGCATTGACCACTTTCTGGGCGCCGTCCTGAATCTCGACAATCACCGTGCCCGCTTCCGCCGCCAGTGCCAGGCCCTGTTCGGCCTGGAGTTTGCCATCGGTCATCAATGCCACGGCGTTGCGCGCCATGTCCTGGTTCTGCCGCACCACGAGGACGATTTCGTCGGTGGCCTGGCTGGTGCGCGACGCCAGTTGCCGGACTTCATCCGCCACCACGGCGAAGCCGCGGCCCTGCTCGCCCGCACGCGCCGCTTCGATGGCCGCGTTGAGCGCCAGCAGGTTGGTCTGTTCGGCAATACCGCTGATGGTTTTGACGATGGTGCCGATCACCAGCGACTGCTCGTTCAAGGCTTCGATGCCGTCGCCGGCGGTTTGCATGTGTTTGGCCAGGTCACGCATCACGTCCACGGCCTGGGTCACCACGGCGTTGCCGCGCTGGGCGCTTTGGTCGGTTTGCTGCGAGGTGCTGTAGGCAATGTTGGCGGCCTCGGCGACGGCCTGTTCCTGATTGACCTGATCGGTAATCACCGTGGCGAACTTCACCACTTTGTAGAGATTATTGTTGGCATCGGTCACCGGGTTGTAGGACGCCTCAAGCCAGACTGTACGACCATGGCTGTCGACACGTTTGAAACGGCCGGCCACGTACTCACCCGCGTTCAGGCGACGCCAGAAGTTCTGGTACTCGGCACTGTTGTACTCCTCCGGCTGGCAGAAGGTGCGGTGATGTTTGCCTTTGATCTGCGCCAGGCTGTAACCCATGCCACTGAGGAAGCGGTCGTTGGCGGTCAGCACGTTGCCGTTGAGGTCGAATTCGATCACCGCCGTGGAGCGCACCAGCGCACCGATCAGGTTCTCGTGTTCGCGGGAGGCCTCGATGGTGCGGGTCAGGTCGCTGGAGAAGATCGAAAAGTTCTTGATCCGCCCGTCCGCCGAGCGCACTGGCTGCAGGATCGAACGCAACCAGGCTTCCTGGCCCGTGCCACGCAACAGGCGTACCGCGCCAGCGAAGTGCTCGCCCCGGGTCAACGCGTTCTTGAAGCGCTGCTGGAATTCGTCGAATTTCACGTGTTCCGGGACGAGGTCGTCGAGGTGTCGACCAATCAGTTCGGCGCTCTTGTAATGCATTTCAGCAAGGAAGTTCTGATTGACTGACTGAACCCGTCCATCGCTGTCGAGGGTCAGCACCAGCATCTCGCTTTCCAGACTTTCCTTCACTTGCTGGAGGCTGGAGAGTTCTTCACGAAGAGCCGACAGCTCCTGCTTCAAGCGTTTATTGAACATGGGAAAGCACCGATGGACAGGGGTAGAAAGCGATATGCAGCCTAACCATCGGCCTTGGAAACATTTACTTAAGCGTGTTTCAGGTTTGTCCTACAAAAATAGTTACTACGCGCCCGATCAATGCGCGCCAGCGGCAGAACAGCCTGCGATTCTCGGCATCCGCACACCGAAGTACGCCGCACTGCCCACGCCCACCGCGCCCATCACCACACTGAAGATCACGCAGATCCACGGACTCCACGGCATCAGGCCGATCAACAACAGGGGTGTGATGCTCGCCCACGCGGCGTAGGCAATGTTGTAGGTGAACGAGATGCCCGAGACGCGAATTCGCGCCGGGAACAGGCTGACCATCACCGATGGCACCGCACCGACCACCCCGCAGGCCAGCCCTGCCACAGCGTAGGCCAGGCCGATCCAGTCACCGCCCATGATCAGGCAGCTGTAAAGCACACCGATGCCCAGCGGCAGCAGCAGGCTATAGAGCATCACCGTGCGCCAGGCGCCAATGCGGTCGACCAGCAACCCGGCGAGCACGCAGCCGATGTTCAGGAACACGATGCCCAGCGCGCTCAAGGCGAAGGTATGGCTGGCGGTCATGCCAAAGGTTTTTTGCATCATGGTCGGGGTAATGACCACGAATACCACCACGGCCGAGGTCAGCACACAGGTGAGAATCATCGCTGGCAAAATGGCCAGCCGATGCTCGCGCAAGACTGTGCGCAGCGGCAGTTCGCCGGCCGCCTCGCGCTGCGTCTGCATGGCCATGAACACCGGGGTTTCGCTGAGCCAGCGACGCAGCCAGACGCCGATCACACCAAACACGCCGCCAAGCAGGAACGGGTAACGCCAGGCGTAATCGAGAATTTCCACCGGAGTGAAGGCCTGCGCCAGGAAGGTCGCGGTCAATGCACCGATCAGATAGCCGAAAGTCAGCCCCGCCTGCAGGAAACCCAGGGCATAGCCTCGGTGACCGATCGGCGCATGCTCGGCGACGAAAACCCAGGCACTCGGCACTTCGCCGCCCACCGCCGCGCCCTGGAGAACGCGCAGGACCAGTAGCAACAAGGGGGCGAAATAACCGATTTGCGCGTAGGTCGGCATGATCCCGATCAGCAGGCAGGGCAACGCCATCATCAGGATGCTCAGACTGAAGACTTTCTTGCGCCCCAGGCGATCGGCGAAGTGCGCCATCAGGATGCCGCCCAACGGTCGCGCCAGGTAACCGGTGACGAAAATCCCGAAGCTTTGCAGCAGGCGCAGCCACTCGGGCATTTCCGGCGGGAAGAACAACTGGCTGAGGGTCAGGGCGAAAAACACGAAAATGATGAAGTCGTAGATTTCCAGCGCCCCGCCGAGGGCGGCAAGCCCCAGGGTCTTGTAGTCCGAGCGGCTGAACGGCGCCGGGCGCGAATCGGTGTTGGCAGTCATGTAAAGAACTCTGGCACAGGCAAAAACCAAGGCGCCCATGGTCTACGCAAACGCGCTGGCGGACAACCCGTTAGACCAAAGTCCCATAGCCACAAATCAGCCCCGCAAAAATCCACGGCTTGAATTAATGTTGGCGTCTGTCCAGACGGGCGGTTACCCGCCCCGAAGACCACTACAAACATAAAAATTCGAGGTACCCCCGTGGCCGCTGATATCGAAGATAGCCGCTCCGCCCGCTTTGCCCTGCGCTGCTCAAGTTTTGCCGAACGCTGGTTCCCCGACTCCTGGGTGTTTGCTGCCCTGGCGGTGATTATCGTGGCGGTGGCCACTATGGCCATGGGCGCCAAGCCCACCGACGCCGCCATGGCCTTCGGCGATGGCTTCTGGAGCCTGATCCCCTTCACCATGCAGATGGCCTTCGTGGTGATCGGCGGTTATGTGGTCGCCAGTTCACCGCCGGCGGTGAAACTGATTGACCGCCTGGCGAAAATCCCGAAAAACGGCCGCTCTGCCGTAGCCTGGGTCGCGCTGATCTCGATGGTCGCCTCGCTGCTCAACTGGGGCTTGTCCCTGGTGTTCGGCGGATTGCTGGTGCGCGCCCTCGCCCGCCGCACCGATCTGAAGATGGATTACCGTGCCGCCGGTGCCGCCGCTTACCTGGGCCTCGGTGCCGTGTGGGCCCTGGGCCTGTCGTCATCGGCCGCTCAATTGCAGGCCAACCCGGGTAGCCTGCCGCCCTCGATTCTGTCGATCACCGGGGTGATTCCATTCACCCAGACGATCTTTCTCTGGCAGTCCGGCGTGATGTTGCTGGCCTTGATCGTGATTTCGCTGATCATCGCCTACGCCACCGCCCCCGGCCCGAATTCGGCGCGTGACGCCAAGGCCTGTGGCGTCGACCCGAGTTTCAACCTGCCCCCGCTGCAACCACGCACCCGCCCCGGCGAATGGCTGGAACACAGCCCGCTGCTGACGATTCTGCTGGTGTTGCTGGCTGCCGGGTGGTTGTTCCATGAGTTTTCGACCAAACCGGCCATCAGTGCGATTTCCGGGCTGAACACCTACAACTTCCTGTTCATCATGCTGGGTGCCCTGCTGCACTGGCGCCCTCGCAGCTTTCTGGATGCCGTGTCCCGTGCGGTGCCGACCACCACCGGGGTGTTGATCCAGTTTCCGCTGTATGGCTCGATCGCGGCACTGATGACCACGGTCAAGGGCGCCGATGCGCAGACCCTGGCGCATCACATCTCGACCTTCTTCGTCAGCATTGCCTCCCACGACACCTATGCCCTGCTGATGGGTGTGTACTCGGCGATCCTCGGTTTCTTCATTCCGTCCGGTGGCGGCAAGTGGATCATCGAAGCGCCGTACGTGATGCAGGTGGCCAATGACCTGAACTATCACCTGGGTTGGGCGGTACAGATCTACAACGCCGCCGAAGCCTTGCCGAACCTGATCAACCCCTTCTACATGCTGCCATTGCTGGGCGTGCTGGGGCTGAAGGCGCGGGACCTGATCGGCTTCTCGTTCGTGCAATTACTGGTACACACGCCACTGGTGCTAGTGTTGTTATGGGCACTGGGGACGACGCTGGCGTATTTGCCGCCAGTCATGCCGTAACCTGAAAGATAGGGGCCGGTATTGATCGGCCCTTTGTTGTTCCGCCCGTCGGTTTCAGTATCTGCTGGTCTAATACGCTGAAAAGGATCTGAGCATGTTCAAACTTGCGGCACTCACCCTCGCAGCCTTCACCCTGGGCACCACCGCCCACGCCGATGTCAATTTGAAGCTGGGCACTACCGAACGCGTTACCCGCCTCTTCGCCTACCCCAACAATTGCAACGTGATCTGCTTTCGCAACTGGACGCTCGAGCAAACCGTCGAGCATTACCTGACCCAAAGCGTGCAGCGCGATGGCTACGGTGACGCGAAGGTTCTGGTCAAAACCGATAATGGTCAGCTCTACGCGGAAATCATCGGCGTGCCCAATGGCTATGAAAAACCATTGGCAGCGCTGCTCGATGCCGGTGACCTGGCCTATAACGGCGCCAGCAAACTGAATGCCGACGGCAAGTGGGCGTATAGCTGGTACCTGTTCCTGCCGCTGGGCATGGCCCTGGAGAACCGCAGAAGTGTCGAGCTGCTGCACTTCCCGCCCGACTATTCGTTGACTCAGGCCCAGGATTACCTGAAGTCCGCCACCACGGATCGCTGGGCCTCGCTGCTCACCGTCAATGGCATCCCGGCCGAGCAGACGCCGGCCTTTCAGACCATCATCGACATCGCCCCTATCGCCGCCCCCTCCAACGCCGGCAAGGACCTGGAGGGCGTCTACAGCTACTTCAACGACTACCAGACCACCATGGTCAGGAACGTCAGCCTGCACTCCAGCGGTGAAACATTGCCGATGGTCGCCTTCGGCTCACCGGTGCGTAACTGGATCAAGCAACAATACGGGGCGACCGTGAATGTGCTGGGGCTGGCGACGATCAGCCCGAGTGACGGGGTGAAAGTGCGGGTGCTGGGCTCCAACCACCCAAGCTACATCTGGTATGCCGCCGATCCGGCAAGCTATTCCGGCAACGATGCCAAGGCCAAGGCCGATGCGGCGGGGCTGAAAGTCATGGGCCAGGATTTGAGTGCCGCCTGCTGGCAGGCCGTCATGGGCCGCCAACCGGACAGCAATGCCGATATCGAGCTGAAAACCTGCACACAAACCTGGCAAGTGGCCGAGAAGGAAAAAACCTGCGCGCTGTTCTACACCTCGATTCGCAACCTGACGCCGGGACAAGCGGCGGCCAAATGCTCGACAGCAGCGACCCAGTTGCAGCTCAAACAGCTCAAGGCACCCGCACCGGCCACCGCCCTGCCCGCGCCACCGCTGTAAACCGACTATCGGCAGTCCATCTGTCAGTTATGACAGTAGACCGCCCGCGATATCTGCGAGAGCCTTGGGCCGTACCTCATGTGCTGCAGCGCTGACTGGATCGTCAGCCGATGGAAGTCGCAGCACCCAGCCGACAGGGATCGTTATGAAAGCCGATGCACTGCGCAAGTCTCTCGCACCACCGCCGCAGGGTGTTTACCCTTTTGTGGAGTTACGCCCGCACCTTGGATACCCATCCCTGGCCGATTTCGAGATTATCTCGAACGACCAGGGCACACCCATGGCCGCGGCAGCATTGCGCGAGTTCCCCCGCATAAGCCGGATCTGCCGGGTATCGGGGCATTTGCTGCCCTGTCGTGGCCGGCATACCCGACAACTGGCCCGAGATATTCATGTCCATGACCCGCATTTCTGCGGGCTGCTGCGCCACTCTTGCGACCCGAACGTATTTCTCGACATGAGTGAGCTGTGGTTGTGGGCGCTCAAAGACATTCAGAAAGGTGACTGGCTGTCGATGGATTACGCCGCCACGGAAGACAAACTGCTGCGCCAGTTCGCCTGCCGCTGCGGTTCGTACAACTGCCGGGGCTGGATCACCGGCTTCGATGAAGCGCCGAATGCCGACGGCCAGCTGTTTTTGCAACAGTGGCGTCGGCAAAGTCCGCGCTGAAGGGCTTTACAGGGGTTCGAACGGACGCAGGCGGTACTGCGGCGGCAACTGCTCGAAGCCGCTGATGGTGGCGTTCAGGCTCTTCCAGCGACCGTCCTTGATACCGTAGATGCAGCCATGAATCGACAGGCTCTGCCCACGGTGCCAGGCGTTTTGCACAATGCTGGTGTGCCCGACGTTGGCCACTTGCTGGATCACGTTGAGTTCGCAGAGACGGTCGACCCGCTCTTCTTCGGTGTCCAGTTTGGCGAGTTCTTCGCGCTTTTCGTAATACAGGTCGCGAATCGAGCGCAGCCAGCCGTCGATCAGGCCGAACTGGCGATCCTGCATCGAGGCGCGCACGCCGCCGCAGCCATAGTGGCCGGTGACGAGGATGTGCTTGACCTTGAGTACGTCGACTGCGTACTGAATCACCGACAGGCAGTTGAGGTCGGTGTGCAGCACGACGTTGGCCACATTACGGTGTACGAACAGATCGCCCGGCAGCATGCCGACGATCTCGTTGGCCGGCACCCGCGCATCGGAACAACCGATCCACAGGAACTCAGGGGTCTGTTGGCGGGCCAGCTTGGCGAAGAAGTCAGGATCCTCCTCCTTGATCGCAGCGGCCCAACGCTCGTTGTTATCAATCAGATCTTGTAATTCGTTCATGCTCTGAAGCCTCAAGAATGATGCGCAGCTTTGACTGACAACCGTCCGTCGAGGTCACGCGCGAAATGCGGATGCTCTCCTGATCCGGTACACGGGGCTCCATGCCGGCGGAATTCTCGGTAGCCACGTGGGTCAACCGTAGTAAGGCCTACAGTATGAGGAATTGCCATGAATGATTCACGACGTCCGTACGATGCGGTGCAACCGGAACCCGTCGACGACAACGAAGACCGCATGGGCTCGGTGCGTGAGCTGGATTTCGAAACCGAAGAACCCAGCGCCAGGATCGGTGACGAACTGCCGGAAAACGAGCGCGAACAACTGATGCCACGCCGCCGCGGACGTGAAGCAGGCCTGACGGGTGCCTCGACCGGCGACCATCAACCTACCGACGACGACATGAGCCCGGAAACCCTGATCCGTGAAGACGGCGCCCGGGATGCCCATGAGGTCGGCAATCATAAGCGCGCGGATTGGGACCTGAGCATCGTCGATGAGGACGATATTGGCGGTGGCAATGGCCTGGATGAGGCGGAAATGGCGCAGCGCGATCCTCTCGACAAAAAACGCTGAGCTCTACGGACATCTGTAGGAGCTGCCGAAGGCTGCGATCTTTTGATCCTTGAAAAGATCGCAGCCTTCGGCAGCTCCTACAGGGTTCAATCGACCAATGTGCAGGCCATGTACAGGGTTCAATCGACCAACGTGCAGGCCATGACCACCGCATCTTCGCGCCCACCCACCGCCGGGTAGTAATCCCGGCGCCGGCCGATCTCGTTGAAACCATAACGCTCGTACAGTTTGAACGCCGCGGTATTGCTGTCGCGCACTTCCAGGAAACACTCCCGGGCGTCGGCCTTGTAGGCAATCGACATCAAATGCTCCAGCAATGTCAGCCCCAGGCCGCGGCCCTGGTTTTCCGGCTTGACCGTGATGTTCAGCAGGTGCGCCTCGTCGAGGATGATCTGCACCACACCGTGGCCCACCTGTTGCTGGCCTTCGAACATCAGCCAGATCTGGTACTTGCCCAGGCCGTCGAGGAAAATCCCGCGGGTCCAGGGATGGCTATAGGCCGCGTACTCGATTTTCAGCACGGTTTCCAGGTCCGCCTCGGTCATCGGGCGAAACGATACAGCGTCACTCATTCGATTCTTTCCAGCGCGCCATCAGCCGACGCATGGCTTGCCAGACATCAGCCTTACGCTGTGGCTCTTCCATTAATAATTCCAGGCCCGGTACCGCCCAGGCCGAGCCCAGGCCTTCGATCTGCAATTCGCGATTGAACGCCTCGGCATCCGCTTCGCCGGCAAAACGCACAGCGGGCAGGCCGATCAGCCACAGGCAGGCGCATGGCGTTTCTTCCATGCGCACCGAGAGAAAACCTTGCACGAAGTCGCGGGCCGCTTCCGGGCCCTGGTCCATCGTGCCACGCACCAGCAGCGGCCAGCGCACCGGCTCGCCGACGATCTGCGGGCTGTCCGGCAGACCGGCGGCGCGCAGCATGTCCTTGAGCAGCAGATAAGCAGGGTCGCGGGTCTGGAAGGATTCGCCTGTGGGTAACTCCACCAGCAGCAGGCAACGCCCGGCCCGCAGCAATTGCAGGGCGAAACGCGGCGGCGGCACGACCGGTGCCTTGACCACGACGGTTGCCTCTTCGGCTTCTTCCACCGGTTTGGCACCGGTGCGGGTGCTCGCCAGCGATGGCCGCGGCACCTCGATCTTCACCCGCTCGGCCGGTTTGACCACAGGCGCCACGGGCGTCTCAGCCACGACAGCCGGCACGACAGGCGCGACCACAGCCGGCTCGGACATCTCCAGCAGCTCGGGCCGTGACGGCGCAGCAAAGGGCAATTCGGTGCGCGGCAGCCAGTTGACCACCTGCATGGCGTTCAAATAAGCGCGACGACGGGACTCGATAAGCAAAGGTCGGCCACTTGTGGATAACTAAAGTGCGCTGATTCTACCGCCGTTCGCAGAAGATCGCGCGCTGTTGATCGATAGACTTTACGGACAGAAAAAACAACAGCCTGTCCCGAGAGTGAATCGCATTGCCCCCGATGCAGTACAATCGCTGCTTTTAATCGCCAACCAGCCGGCCATTCCGATGATCGAACCCAAGCGCGTCTTGCGCGCCCTCGCTGAACACTGGGCACTTCTGGAGCCACTGTGCGAGCACTTCGACCAAGGCACATTGAGCCTCAACGAACTGCGCACGCAACTGGCCGCCCAGCAACTCGACAGCACGCCGCAGGACATTACCAGCCTGCTCGACGTGTGGATTCGCCTCGACATCCTGGTTCCCGTGGCCAAAAGCCCGAACCGTTTCGAGCTCAATGCGCAGATTCACGACTTCCTCGCCTATCTGCGCCGTGAACACCGTCTGGGCCTGTGCCTGGAGATCGAAGCCTACCTGCGCCACCTTGAGCGTCTGGCCGGCTACATCCAGGACGCGTTCGACATCCGCGACGGCAATGACCTGGCCCGCCAGTTGCGCCTGCTCGACATGCGCGTGCGTGACGTGCTGAAAAAACTCGATAACGATGAACAGGCACTGGTGGCCGTCGCCGAACGGGCAAAAACCAGCGACCGGCAGATTCCGTTGCGCCAGCGTTACGCGGAAGTGCTGGCGACCTGGGACGAATACGTCGAGCCGATGATTGATCTGGTGAACGCCGACGGCGCCTTCGAACAGGGCGTGCGCAAGGTCGAAACCGTGCTGCTGAAGATGCTCAGCGAACAGCAGCGCCTCGGCCACCTGGTCGACGACGACATGCTGCTGCGCACCCACGCGCGCATCCTCGAAATGCAGACCAGCGCCCAGCTGACCCTGCGCCATGCCCGCGAGCTGCTCTTGCCGTTGCGTGAAGAGGCCCGCCGGCACAACGCCGTGACCCGTGGCGCAGCGCTGGCCCTGGCCGCCATCCGGCGCAAGGGCATCGATGCCGTACCACAAGCGGCGATGCCGCTGTTCACACGGCCGCAAAGCACTTTCCTCGGCAGCGCCAGTCAGGTTGAAGCCTACGTCTACGCGCTGGCGCGTTTCGAACCGAAACCGGCGCGCTTCCCCAAGGCGCACAAGACCCACAAGGGCGGCGATGCACCACGCGCGCCTCGCACGGTTCGGGAAATGCTCGAACGCTGCGAAGACGCCCTGCCGATGCCGGACCTGATGACCTGGCTGCTGGAGCAGGAACCGGACGGCGCTACCGACGAATTGCTGTACTGGTTCTCGCGCCTGTCGCGGGAAAAACGCTTCAAGCGCGAGCGTCTGGAACGTCGCGAATACCATACTCACGAGCACCAGGTCAGCCTGCGCTCCTTCGCCCTGCTCTCGGTCAGCGATGACGCCGCCGAGAATTCTGCGAGCATTCCTCATGCATCTTGATCTATCCGAACTGTCCCATCTGGCGCCGATCTTTCGCGAACTGTTCAAGGGTTACCACGTCAGCCGCCGCGATCCGGAGCTGTACGCACAGTTGTCGAACTTTCAGGACCAATACCGCACGCTGTTCAAGGCACTGGGTTTTGAACTGGTCTGCGACACCCGCGGCTTCTACTACTTCGTGCCGGACCTCGCGGCAGCGGCGGTGAACAAGACCGCCCAGCGCCTGGCGCTGTTCACCTTCATCCTCGTCGAGCACCTGGCCGACCAGGGCCGCGACCCGATCTCCGTGCTCGACGGTGGCAGCCTCGGCCGCGATGAACTGCCGTCGCTGCTGGAAAAGTACCGCGACCTGTTCATCCAGGCCGAAGTGCAGACCCAGGACGAGCTGGAAGAAAAGATCATGCGCCGCATGACCCAGCTCGGTTTCGCCAGTGAAGAAAACGGCGTCTACCGTTTTCTGCCGCCGATGCACCGTTTCCTCGATGTGTGCCTGTCGGTGCAGCAGGACCGCGATCTGGCCGCCAGCCTGCACAGCGTCCTGCCGTTGCCAGTGCCGGTGCTGATCGATGAAGACAGCGACGAAAAACTGCTGCAGACCGACGACCCGCTCGACTTGAGCGAATTCGAAAGTGAAAGCGAAGAAGACGCCCTGGCCCGGGCCATTGCCGAAGAACAGGAGCTCGACGCATGAGCAAGGAACGTTACGGCATCCGCCGCTTTGCCCTTTTGAACACCGCCGGCTACAGCCTCGGCCTGTTCCCGCTGGAAGAGCCGCTGTCGGTGTACGGCGCGAACAACCTCGGTAAATCCGCCTCGATCAACGCCCTGCAGTTCCCGATCCTGGCGCGCATGTCGGACATGAGCTTCGGCAAGTACAGCCTGGAACAATCCCGGCGCTTCTACTTCGCCTCGGACACCAGCTATATCCTGGTCGAAGTCAACCTGCCCCACGGTCCGCACGTGATCGGTGTGGTCGGTCGCGGCCCCGGTGGCGGTTTCGGTCACCAGTTCTTTGCCTACGCCGGCAAGCTGGACCTGGCCCACTACCAGAAAAACGACACCTGCCTGCGTCAGAAAGAGCTGTTCACCAACCTTGAGCGCGAAGGCCTGAAAGCCTACGAACTCAAGCCGGACGAACTGCGCCGCTTGCTGGTCGGTGGCCACACCTCGATCCCGCTGGATCTGACGCTGATCCCATTGCGCTCCACCAGCGAGCAGAGCCTGAAGACCTTCCGCGCCCTGTTCATCAACCTGCTGCACATGCGCGAAATCACCGCGGCCAAACTCAAGCAACTGTTCCTCGATGCCTTCGAACACAGCCTGCGTTCCGGCAGCGTCGATTACATTGCCGCGTGCGAAGAAGCCTTCCGCGATGTACGACGCATGGAGCAGGACTACAACTCGCTGGTCGCCGCCGGTCCGTTGGTCGAAGCGTTGGCCAACGGCGTGAAGCAACGCGACATCCTGCGCGGCAAGCTGCACCGCATCTCGCCGCTGCTCGATTCACTGCTGGGCACCTGGTCGGACTACGCCAGTGCGCGCAAGGAAGAACTGACCATTCAGGCCGAGCACTACCGCAACGAGCAGGACGCCCTGCAAAACGACCAGCGCGGTGGCACTCAGGAACTGATGCGCCTGGAGCGGGAAATCACCGGAATCCAGCGCTGGCTCGGCGAATTGTCGGTGCTCAAGCATCGCTTTGCCCTGGTCGATGACGTCAAGGTGCTGGAGCAGCAACTGCTGGCCGCCAAGGACGCCCACGATGAACTGGCCGGCGCCTTGGCGCAGTCTCGTCAGTTCAGCGCCGAAGACCTCGACGAGCGCCTGCGCGATCTGGAAAAACGCCTGAAGTCGGTCAAGCAGCAGCTCGATCACGCCGACAACAACAGCTACGCCCGACTGCGCGAAGAGTTTTCGCAGCAGGACGTCGAGCGCCTGATGCGCCTGTTCAACAGTGCGCTGTTCAGCCTGCCACTGGGCGAACATGGCATCACCCTCGATGAAAACGGCGACTGGGTGAAATCCGTGGAGCTGATCCTCGACGGCTTCAAAGGCGAACGCTTCGAAGTGCCGGGCCTGTCCATCGACATCTCGCACATCGAACCACCGGCCTTGCAGGCTTTGGCTGACCGTGCGGCCCTGCGCGACCAGAAAGAACGCCTGGAAAAAGAACTCAAGCAACTGAAAACCCAGCAAGCCGTGGCTGCCGACCGTGCCGCGAGCAAGACCCAGACCGAAGTGCTGTACCAGCAAGTGCTGGATGCGCAGAAAGCCCTGGAAGATTTCCGTCGCGCGCAAACCCTGAGCGCCGAAGAAGGCGACAAGCTGGAACAGATGGCTCAGATGGAAGCCGCACAGGACGAATTGAAACGTTCCAGCGATGCCTTTACCGAGCGCGTCCAGCAACTGTCGGCCAAGCTGCAATTGGTCGGCCGGCAGATCGGCGACATGGAAGCCAAGCAACGCACCCTCGACGACGCCCTGCGCCGCCGTCAGCTGTTGCCGGCGGACCTGCCGTTCGGCACGCCGTTCATGGACCCGATCGACGACTCCATGGACAACCTGCTGCCGCTGCTCAACGACTATCAGGACAGCTGGCAAGGCCTGCTGCGGGCCGATGGCCAGATCGAAGCGTTGTACGCTCAGGTGCGCCTCAAAGGCGTGGCCAAGTTCGACAGCGAAGACGATATGGAGCGTCGCCTGCAACTGTTGATCAACGCCTATGCACACCGCACCGACGAAGCCCTGACCCTGGGCAAGGCTCGCCGTGCCGCCGTGACGGACATCGCCCGGACCCTGCGCAACATCCGCAGCGACTACGACAGCCTCGAACACCAACTGGCGCTGTTCAACCGCGAAATCAACAAACGCCAGGTCTCCAACCTGCAAAGCTTCCGTATCGTGCTCGCACCAAACAAGGAAGCGCTCAAGCACATCGACCAGATCATCCACAGCGCCGGTCAGTATGAGGAAGGCGAAACCCTGTCGGTCTTCGACCTCAGCCAAAGTGCCGAGCAGGACAACAAGAACGAAGAGGCCAAGGAATACCTGGCACGGCTGGTGGCGGCGAACCACAACCAGCTCGGCCTCAAAGACTTGTTCGAGCTGGCGTTCGAGATCACCAAGGTCAACGGCCAACCGGTGATCCACACCGACATCGACGGCGCCGCGTCCAACGGCACCACCATGACCATCAAGGCGCTGACCAACATGTACTTGTTGCTGCACTTGATGGACCGTGACCAGGCCGGTCGTGTACGCCTGCCGTACTACCTCGATGAGGCAGCGGACATCGATGAGAAGAACCAGGCCGCTTTGCTGGAAACCAGCCTGCAACTGGGCTTCGTACCGATCCTGGCGAGCGTGAAGCCGCAGGTCTGCGCCAGTGTCGCCATCGACCTGGAAGGCGGCAGCGGCCCGGCCGGCATCTACATCGACGAGGCGGACTGGAAGTACATCCGTCGTCACGACCAGGTGAAGGCGACGGTCAACGAACAAGCGGATGAACCGGAGCTGGATGCGGTCTGAGGCTTGAGTCGAAGGCAATAAAAAAGGCCGCGGTCCAATGGATCGCGGCCTTTTTCATAGGTGTGTCAGTTAGCTTTGCAGTGAACTTCAGGGCCTCTTCGCGGGCAAGCCCGCTCCCACAGAGTCTGTGGCCAACCGATAACCCTGTGGGAGCGGGCTTGCCCGCGAAGGCGTCATCACTGACGCCAGAAAACTACTTGCCCAGCGAAATCTTCGGCGCCCAGCCCAGCCACTCCTCTTCGAACTTGTCGAACAACGCGAAGGTCTGCTCCGGTCGCGCCGGACTGCCCATGCGCTCGCCGTCCGGTGTAGCGAAGGCGACACCGCCCTGAATCATCGTCTCCAGGGATTCAGTGCGCACCGTTGCACCTCTGAACAGTCCGACATCGAAGTCGAAACCGCTGGTGTTCCAGAACCGCGTGCCGCTACGCACCAGTGGCGCGTACTTCGGCTCGATCAGGATATGGATCAGGACACGATCAGCGGTCTGCCCCAATTCATAACCCGTCACCTTGCCCACCGTGATTTCGCGATACGTCACCGGCACACCGGCCTTCAGCGAACCGCGACGAGCGGCGCTGAGCACCAGACTCAAACCGTCTTCACGCTTTACAGCTTCAGGCGGGCTGGCCAGGGCCATGAAGCTTTTCTGCGGACCCAGACTCTTGGCAGCTGGCAGTACTTCGATGTATTGCCCGGTCACCAGGGTTTCAAGGTTCGATGTCTTGATCAGCCCCAGTTCAGGCTTGACCACCCAGAACTGACTGCCGACCCGGGCGATGCGCTCCGGCACTTCGGTAATCCGCGCGGTCAGCAGCACCGATTGCAGGTCGTCACTCAGGTCAACGTCCTCGATCTTGCCGACATCCAGGCCCTTGAAGCGAATCGGTGTGCCCGTACGCAATCCATCGGCGCGATCGACCTTGATGGTAATCACCTCGCCCTTTTGCGTGGCGTCGTCATGGCTGGCGAACAAGCGGAAACGTGGAATGCGCTTTTGTAGCGGCGCCTTGGCTTCCGGGGTTTCAAACGCGATACCGCCGGCCATCAGGCTTTGCAGCGACTCACTCTTGACTTGAATGCCACCGGTCAGGCCACCCGAGAGCGTGATACCGCTGGCATTCCAGAAGCGTGTCGAGGCGTTGACCAGATCCTCGTATTCCTTCTCGATATGCACGCCGATAATCAATTGCTTTTTTTTGCGCGAGAACTGATAGCTCTGTACCGAACCGACCTTGACCTGCTTGTAGAGAACCGGGCTGCCGACTTCCAGCGAGCCAAGGTTTTCGGTGAACAACACCAGGTGCAGGCCCGGCGCACGCAGATCCAGGGGTGGCGCCTTGGGCCGCGCGACGAATTCGCGTTGCGGCGCGGCCCCCTTGTCGCCAGGACGCACAGCGATGTAGTTACCTTTGACCAGCGCCTCGAGACCGGTAATCCCGGCGAGAGAAATCGACGGCTTGACCACCCAGAACTGCGTACCGTCGACCAGGTAATCTTCGGCCAACGGGTCCATCGTCAACTCGGCGGTGGCTCCGGACAGGTCAGGATCGACCTTCAGCGCCTTGAGATTGCCGACCTGAATGCCTTTGTACATCACCGGCGTACGACCGGCCTGCAAGCCTTCGAAGTCGCTGAGCTTGACCTTGATCCGGATACCGGCCGCCGCCGCATCGAAGTCTTCATAGAGTCTGAACGGCAGGCTTGGGTCGGTAGGCGGGCTGTCCTTACGGTTTTCGGGTGTAGCGAACGCAATACCACCGGCGACAATGCTGGCCAGGGATTCACTGCGAATCTTCACCCCCGACAGATTGGCGTCGATGCTGACGCCGCTGGCATTCCAGAAACGTGTGTGTTTGCGCACCAGTTTGGCGTAAGTCGGCTCGATGAAGACCTTGAGCTCGACGGTGCTCTGGTCCTCGGACAACACGTAGCTTTTGATCTGACCCACTTTGATCTGTTTGTAAAACACCGGGCTGCCACGGTTCAGCGAGCCCAGGCGGTCAGCCTTGATGGTCAAGTGCAGACCGGGCTGGGCATCGGAAAGCGGCGGTTCCTGGGCCAGGGCCTTGAACTTGCGAACCGGTTCACCCTCGCCCGGACTGATCGCAACGTAGTTGCCCGAAACCAGCGTCTCAAGACCGGTAATCCCTGCCAACGTCACGCTTGGTTTGACCAACCAGAAACGCGTACTGGTGCGCAGGTATTGCTCTACGTCCTTGTTCATTTCGATGCTGGCGATCACGCCTTTGGAACTGCCTTCGTCATCGAGCTTGAGGCTTTTTACCTTGCCGACCGACATGCCTTTATAGACAACTTCGGTCTTGTTGGCCTGAATGCCTTCGCCACTTTCAAAGCGTACCTGAATCTCGATACCGGTCTCGTTATAGGCACGCCAGCCGAGCCAGCCGCCGATGATCAAGGCGATCAGGGGCAACACCCAAATGGCAGACCAGTTCGAAGCCGGTCGGGTTTTCGCTACAGGCAAATCAGTCATGGTCGTCGTCCGACTCCGTGTTATCCCAAATCAGTCGGGGATCAAAGGTTACTGCGGCAAGCATCGTCAGAATCACCACCGAGGCGAAAGCGATGGCGCCAAGATTGGCTTCGATACTGGCAAGCCGCCCAAAATTCACGACCGCCACGAGGATGGCAATCACAAAGATATCGAGCATCGACCAGCGGCCGATGAATTCAATGAAACGGTACATCCAGATACGCTGGCGAGCCGAAAGGGGCTGACGGCGCTGCACGGAAAACAGCAGCAGAGCAATGCCCACCAGCTTGAACGTGGGCACCACGATACTGGCGATAAACACCACGGCCGCAATGGGGAACATGCCGTAGTGCACCAACTCGATCACACCCGCCATGATCGTGCTGGGCGCTCCTTTGCCGAGGGAGTTCACGGTCATGATCGGCAACAAATTGGCCGGTATGTAAAGAATGGCGGCGGTAATCAGCAATGCCCAGGTGCGCACCAGGCTATTCGGGCTGCGGGCATGCACCAACGCTCCGCAGCGTGTACAGACCTGCTCGTCGGTATCAGCTTCCTGCCTGTTCAATTCATGACATTCCTTGCAAATCAGAATGCCTGCATCAATCGCCCGCATGGGCATCCTCTCCTGATAACGCCTGCCAGATCTGGTGAGGCGACATTACGACCTCCAGCCAGACTTGAATCAGCAATAAACCAATGAAGCACGCCAGGCCGAGGCCGACGGTGATGGCTGCCATATCTGCCAGTTTGACGATCGCCACCAGCACGCCCATGAAGTAGACCTCGAGCATCCCCCATTCGCGTATATGGTGATAAATGCGATAGAGCAACAAACCGTAGCTGCGCCCGACATCAAAACGGATACTCAACAATACGGCCAGTTGGCACAGCAACTTGAGCAGCGGGATCCCCATGCTGCACAGGAATACAATCACTGAAACGCTTTGCATGCCCGTGTCAAAAAGGGCGACAACGCCGCTCCAGACAGTGTCTTGCGAAGACTGCCCGAGTAGATGGAGCTGCATGATGGGTAAAAAGTTCGCCGGAATAAACAACAACAAGGCGGCTATGACCAGGGCGAGACTGCGCTGTACGACGTTGTACCGATTGGCATAAAGCTCGTAGCCGCAGCGCGGGCACAGGGCTTTTTCGCCATGGGCGAGTTCTGGCTTACGCATGAGCAAGTCGCACTCATGACAGGCAACCAGATTTTCCAGTGGTAATTCTGACAGCTCTTTGGCGTCAACCGAATCCGGCATAAGCGCTCTGACTCTAAAAAAGTTGGACCTATTCTAGTGTCCCGGGACAAAAATAACTGCGCCAATTTGTGCTCGATTGAGCGTGCTTTTTCTACGCCCAAAACAAAACCCCAACTGCTTTCGCAATTGGGGTTTCGGAATTTAATCTTGACGATGACCTACTCTCACATGGGGAAACC